>JBEKWL010000030.1:0-36931 GCA_049513095.1 Terriglobales bacterium | reverse complement strand
CTTCTGGCCGGCCGACACCTATCAACCGGGCAAGGCGCAGGATTCCTACGATAAGCAGTATGTACGGGATTACCTCGAAGAAATTCGCTGGAACAAACAACCGCCCGCGCCAGCCCTCCCCCCGGAAGTTGCGCGGCGGACGAGCGAAAAGTACCTCGAGGCATACCGTCAGTTAACGGGACGCGAGTTGGAGATTTAGCCCGCGTGCGCTGGTGTCAGAATTCGACCATTGCATTCGGATCCTGTGAACTTCGAATCTCTGAACCATGAGCATTGCAGACTGGATCATCCTCGGCTTTCTGGTGTTTTCCGTGACTGCGGCAGCCCTTGAAGGCTTCTTCTATGAAGCCTTCAAGCTGGCTGGCTTGGTTGTGGGATACCTGCTGGCCGCCTGGCAGTATCATCGCCTGGCGGCTTGGTTCGCGCCTCATTTGAAATCGCCGTGGTTAGGCGAAATCGCTGGTTTCCTGATCATTTTTTTCGCGGTCTTGATCATTGCCGGCCTGGCCGGGCGGATTACGCGGTGGGTAATGAAAAAAGCCGGTCTGAGCGCGATTGACCGGGTATTGGGCGCGGTCCTCGGTTTGTTGCGGGGAGCCCTGGTGGTGGCGGTAGTGCTCAGCGCCATGGCCGCTTTTGCGCCCGCTGCGAAGTGGCTGGAGGGATCCGAGTTGGCCCCGTATTTCCTGGTAGGCGGAAGGGCAGCGATCTGGCTCGCACCGTCGGAATTGCGCCACCGTTTCTATCAGGGCTTGGATTACATGCGGCAGGTACATTCGGCAAAGGACACGATTCAGCCGCCATCATCCGGGGCGCAAAAGTAGAAGTTGTCTCATAAGTCGTTTTGGGCAGGGCACGGCTTCGGCCATGCCGCCCAGAGTTAATAAGGACGAGGGGTTTCAGCCCCTGAGAGTTTTAGGTTGTGAAGGTGCGGAAACGAGGCGGCAGGTGAAAGATCAACTGGAAGCACTCATTCATCAGATGTGCACAAGCAATATCCTCTATTCGGAAGCAGTCCGTGAGTTTAAGAAACGTTTTATCGTGACCGTGCTCGAAGAAAACCGGGGCAATCAGTGCAAGGCCGCGCGGCAATTAGGCATGCACCGGAACACGCTGAGCCGGACCATGCAGGAGCTCAAGATTGATGTTCGTCCGTTGCGCGCCGGCGCCAAGCGTCCGCCGCGGAGCGCGCGTCCCCTCACGCTGGAAAGAAAACAGGTTCGGTGAAAAAGGTCTTAGGTGTCAGGTCTTAGGTCGGAGGAGAACCCTGGAAGTCGCATTCGGTTTGTTGCGGTTTCTTGCAGAAAAGAAGGACGGTCCCGATCGGGATCGTCCTTATTTTCTACAACAGCCAAGCCTTTCCTAAGACCTGAGACCTGCCAACTGAGACCTGAGATCAGTGTGCAGCCGGCTTCTTGTGGGCGGGCGGCGCCGATTTCACCAGCAAGGCCCCCTCGTTCATCGTCATCACAAACGGCTTCGCCACGTAGGAGACAGGCGTTCCCTGGAACTGGAAATCCGTATCCTCCTTTGGCATCTGCTTCGCCGGGATCGCTGCCGTCATAGTCAAATCGATGTCTGCACGCTTGGCGTCGACATCGTCCGAACTGCCAGCCAGTAGCAGTTTGGTTGCGGTCTTGTTCGAGGTGTCGATGCTGACAATGTGGGCCTGCATCTGCAGCGGCTTCCCCTTCAGGACGGTCCACACCTTTTCGGCGTCTTCGGGCGTGCCTTCGGAAAGAACCATTTGCCATTCCGCAAAGCTCATTTCCTCAACCTTCTTGGTCTTGACCAAGGCCGCCGCCTGCTCGGCGGGAGTTGGCGGCACGTACTGCTTGATGGTGAAATCGGCCGGCGGCAGGGGGGTGGTGGCCGTCAACGCCAGCAGAGCGCTCCATCCCTCTTCGCTGCCGTGGTACTTGTTGTATTTGCTCTTGCCGAACTTGGCGATCTGATCCTTGCCCGCACCCTGCGCCAGATTGGAAGCGCGCGCGATGAAAAAAAGTCCGTCCAAGTCTTTTTCCGTCGGTCCCACCGCCAGGTAAGCAAGGGCCAGCGGATACAGGTCGCGCAGGATGGTCGGGTTGGTCGGATCGCCTTCCACCGAGGCGCGCAGAAACTGCTGGGCCTTCGCGTAGTCCTTGGCCTGGTAGGCGCTTATGCCAGCCGCGCCATTAAAGATCACGGCCGTCTGCGCTTTCAGCTTCTGGAAATCAGCATCCGCCGTGCCATCCGGCTTAGTCGCCGTCTGCAGACACTGCAAGCCTTTTTCACCGCTCTGCCCGGCATCTGCAAGATTCTGTTGCGCGTTCTGGCCCGCTTCCGCCATCGCCCGCTTGGTATACGCCAGCAGCGCCAACGCCCGCAGGTTGCACGGGTTCGCCTGCAAAACCTTCTGCGCCGTTTCCAGCGTTTTGGCCTGATTGCCCGTCTGCTGATAGGCGCCCATCAAAAGTTCCAGCGCGTCTTCCTTCATCACGCTGTTGGGATATTGGGTCACAAACGCTTCCAAGCCGCTGACCTTGGCTGCGGCGTCCGATTGCTGCACGGCGCCCACGTAGGCGTTATACTCGGCCGGGTCTTTGATCTCTTTTTTCTGGGGCGCTGCCGGGGATGGCGCAGGGCTCTGCTGCGGCGCGGGTTGGGCGGGCACGGAAGCGGTTTGTGCGACGGCGGTAACCGCGGCTACCAGCACCATCGCGAGAACAATCTTCTTCATTCCTGTGGCTCCTTGACTCTTCGGGAAAGCTGGAGTTGACATCTTGCCCGATTCCACCCAAACCTGGTGTCGGGCTTGCACCCTGAACCAATCTTTTATTTACACTCGCACTGACGGGTCCCGAAAATCATGGGCCGCCTGTCGATATGCCGCGGCTTTAGATTCTTCCGGTGAGCGGATTATAAGGATGTAATCCCGCTAAGGCAAGCGGTTTGCCCGCCAAATCCCTCCTGCCAACTGCTGACAACTGCCTTCAGTCCTTGAACAGATTGTCAAACGCCGCGCGCGCGTCATTCGGACGCTGACTGCCTTTGCTGGATGTTTCCTTTTCGACCATCACGCGGATGGAATAGAGCGAGCAGTCGTTGCGCTTGTCCTTGGGCGAGATTCTGGCGGGAATCGGCTGATTGCATTCGAAGCGGCTCGACGGGTCAAAGTGTTCGCACTGTTTGCAGGCGTGCAGAGCGAACCCGCACTTCGGGCATTGCCCGACCGGATCGGTGAGATTCTGCAGCAGCGCGCCGCATTCCGCGCAGCGGGAAACGGTCCGCGTTCCCGGCATATTGATCGGGCGCGGCCCGAACGTGTTCTCTTTTTTCGGGGCCGCTGGCTTCTCAAACTCTTTTTTCGGTCCAGCACCGGAATCCTGGTATCCGCGTTGGCGATACTTGCGGTCGGACAAAGAGTGCCTCCTGCAAACCGCATCATTCTCCGCCTTTGGCGCGTTCGGCACAAGAGTTTCTTTGGCAGCGCCGAAGCAACCCCGGCGTGGACGCATCCTCCAAATTTGGCTTGCAAGCCGGGGTGCGGTGAATTGTCTTTCACATATCAGGGTGCTACCATCCGTTACATAGAGAAATTGGAGGCAGTTATGGCGGATGAAGGCAGCAATGGGTTCTTGTGGTTCCTGGCGGGTCTCGGTGTCGGAGCGGTGGTCGGCGTGTTGTACGCGCCGCGCTCCGGCGATGAAACGCGCGACGTAATTCGCTCCAAGGCGCAGGAAGGCAGCGAGCGCGTGCGTCAGCAGGCTCGTCGGGCGCGCGAACAGGCGGGCGACTGGGTGGATCGCGGACGCGACGTGCTCAACCAGCAGAAAGAGCAGTTCCGCAACGCTTACGAGGCGGGACGCCAGGCATATAACGAGACAACCGCGCCCGAGCCGTCCAAGAATATCTAGCGGCAACAGCGGCAGGAGCAGTCCTGAAGCTACTATGAGGGAGCAGCCATGGATGACAATCTCCTAAGAATCTTTATTTTTGTGACTGGTTTTGCGGTGATATTGCAGGCGCTAGTTATGGTGGCCCTCTACCTCGCGGTCCGCAAGAGCGCGGACAAGATGGAGGCTCTCGCCACCGAAGTGAGGAACAAGGCTCTGCCTACGATGGAAACGGTGCAGAGTATGCTGGTGGAAATGCGTCCGAGGATCGACGTCATAACCGTCAACCTCTCGGAATCCAGCACCCTGGTGCGCAATCAACTCGGCCGCATCGACGCCACGCTCACCGATGCCCTTGACCGCACCCGGCTGCAAGTCATCCGCGCCGATGAACTGCTGAATCGCACCATGGACAAGGTCGAAGAGACCAGCGAAATCGTGCACAAAACCGTGATCTCTCCATTGCGCCAGGTCAACGGACTGATGGCCGCAATCAGCACCGGAGTCGAAGTCTTTCTCGGCCAGAGACGGCGCCATCCGAAAAACGGTGCCGGCGTCCCGCAAGACGAGATGTTCATTTAGAAGATCTTTGTGTGGGGACGGAGCGGAGCCTGCCCTGAGCGGAGCCGAAGGGCCCCGTGCAAGCGGGTTCCCACACTATTCTTCGCGGCCGCCCCGCACCCGCTCGCTTCTCACATCGGGCACGTAGATCGAGTGGACGTTTTGTTCCGCGGCCAGCTTCTGAAAGCTCGCGATATCCGCATTCCGCACCTGATCCCAGCGTGCCAGTAATTCATCGGTCTGCTTTTTCAGCTTGTCGAATTCCTGGTACTCGGCTTCGGTGGGAGCAGAGTCGGCAAAACCCGCCACTGCCATGGCAAGAAACGCCAGCTTCGCGTCGATTCCCGGTACGTAGGCAAGGGAATCTTCGCTGGCGCTGATCTTGAAATTAATTAACGGATCGCGAACTGCAATCAGTTTTGCCTCCAGCGTACTCGCACCATCGAACAAGGCTTTCGTGGAATCGCCCGGTACCAGGCGATTCTTAAGCCCGTCCAACTGCTCACGGACATCCTGTATTTGGTTCACCGCGTCGTAGACGCGATTCAACTGCTCGCGCACGTCCATCTCGAGCTTGAACTGCTTCTCCAGATCGCTTTGCGAAGTGGTGACTCGGGGATCAATCTTCACTTCGAACGGAGCGGTTACGCTCTTGCCTTTGGCGGTCGATCCATCGGCGGTCAGGGTCAAGCGCACCTGATAGGTGCCGGGCAGCGCCAGTGGTCCGCGCGCACCGTCGTTGTATTCCCACAGAAAATAGCCCGGGACGCGGTTCGCCTCCTCGTAATGCAGATCCCACACGAAACGATTCAGACCTTCTTCCGGTTTGATCTGCTTTTCCGGCTTCTTGTCGTCGGGGTCGAGCGGTTCATCGAGCGGCTCGGCCTTGGTGCTGGAATACTTGCGGATTACGCTGCCCGCCGCGTCCAGGATTTCAATTTTCACTTCCTGCTTCAGTTCCGGCTTCAGTGCTTGCTTCAGATAGAAATAAATCACCGCGCCGTTGGGCGGATTTTTTCCGGCAAAGGCCAATCGCGCCGGAGCATCTCCAGCATCTTCGGTATGGCTGTGCACGCGATAAGCCGTTGCGGGCTGGTAGAGATGCATGTCTTCGCCCGCAACAGAATCGGCGAACTGGCGTAGCGGCGAGACATCATCAAGGATCCAAAACGATCGCCCGTGCGTCGCCAATACCAGATCGTCGTTCTTAATTACCAGATCGTGGACCGGCGTAATCGGCAGGTTGAATCGTAGCGAGCGCCAGTGCGCCCCGTCGTCAAAAGAGACAAAGACGCCGCGCTCGGTTCCCGCGTAGAGCAAACCCTTCCTCTTCGGGTCTTCTCGAACGGCGCGCACAAAAACACCGTCCGGAATTCCGGTTGTGATCCGGCTCCAGGTCGCTCCGTAATCGCTGGTCTTGTAGATGTAGGGCGCGAGATCGTCATTCTGATGGCGGTCAATCGCGACGTACGCCGTGCCGGCCTCATGCGGAGACGCTTCAATCAGACTGATGCGGCTCCATTCCGGAAGGTCGACGTTATTGGGCGTGACGTTCGTCCAATTTTTCCCTTCATCGCGGGTGATCTGGATCAAGCCGTCGTCCGTGCCTACCCAGATCAGGCCTTTCGCCAGGGGCGAGGGAGCAATCGAAAAAACGGTGTCGTAATATTCGGTGCCGGTATCGTCAACCGTGATGGGGCCGCCCGAAGGCTGCTGCTTCGATTTGTCATTGCGCGTCAGGTCGCCGCTGATCGCTTCCCAGTGCGTTCCGCCGTCGGTGGTTTTGAAAACGCGCTCGCCTCCGTAGTAAAGCGTGTTCGGGTCGTGCGGAGATATCACGATGGGCGCCGTCCACTGAAAACGGTGTTCGAGTGGAGCCGCGCCGCGCGCATCGCTGAGTTCGGGCCACACGGCAATGCTCTTGACCTGGTTTGTATGCCGGTCGAAGCGCGTGATGTTGCCCTGATAGTCGCCGGCATACACAATGTTCGGGTCGGGAGGATAAGGCGCAATATATCCCGATTCCCCGCCCCCGACCTCATACCAATTGTCGCGGCCAATCACGGCGTCATCGCTGCGGCTGGCAATGGCCACGGTGGAATTATCCTGCTGCGCGCCATAGACGTAGTAAGGCGTCCGCGTGTCGGTGATGACGTGGTAAAACTGCGCGGTCGGCTGGTTGTCCTCGCGGGTCCACGACTTGCCCCCATCCAGGGTAACCGTAACGCCGCCGTCGTCCGAAGCGATCATGCGCTTCGTATTCTTCGGATCGATCCACAGACCGTGATTGTCGCCGTGCGGAACCTTCACCTTATTGAAGTTGCGCCCGCCGTCGGTGGACTTGAGGAACTCCACATCCAACACGTACACCGTATTCGGATCCTGCGGATCGGCGATCACGTGCATGTAGTACCACGCCCGCTGAAATAGCGAGTGGCTGCCGTTTACCAGATCCCAAGTGTCCCCGCCGTCGTCGGAGCGGTAAAGTCCACCTTCCTTGGCCTCGATAAGCGCGTAAACGCGCTCGGAGTTCGCCGCCACCGCCAGCCCGATGCGGCCGTAGGGCCCCTTCGGAAGCCCGTGCTCCTCCAGCCGTTTCCAGGTGGCGCCGCCATCCGTTGAGCGATACACGCCGCTGCCCGGCCCACCGCTTGAAAGTGCCCACGGAATCCGTCGCGTCTCCCAGAGCGAGGCAAATAAAATGTTGGCATTCTGCGGATCGAAAGCCACATCGATCGCTCCCGTGTTCTCGTCTTTGTAGAGGACCTTGTCCCAGTTCTTGCCGCCGTCAGTGGTCCGGAAAACGCCGCGTTCCGTGTTCGGACCAAACGGGTGACCGAGCGCCGCCACAAAAGCGATATCGGGATTGCGCGGGTTCACGATCACTCTGCCAATCGCGCGCGAATCCTTCAGGCCAACGTTCTTCCAGGATTTTCCCGCGTCCACCGATTTCCAGACGCCGTCACCTTGCGAGATGTTTCCGCGAATGCAAGCTTCGCCCGTGCCCACATAGACGACGTTCGGATCGGACACAGCGACCGCGATACTGCCGCTCGAAGGAGCTCCATCTTTGTCAAAAATCGGGGACCAGGTGTTCGCGCCGTCGATGGATTTCCACAGCCCGCCGCCGGTCGCGCCGAAGTAGTAGGTGGTCGGGTCGCCGGGAATTCCAGCCGCTGTAAGCGAGCGGCCGCCACGAAAAGGGCCGATCGAACGGTACTTCATGCCCTTGAACAGCGGGTCGCCTTCGTTCTTTTCGTCCTTGTCGTCTTTCGCCGAAGGCGCGGCCGCGGCGGGCGCACCTTTTTGCCCGGTATCCAGCTTGCGATTCCGCTGCTTCTGCTGGGAGAAAGTTAGCGTGGCTGAAAACAGGACGAGCAAGGCAAGCAAGACAACGCGCACACGCACTTCTTGGATCGTGAATCGGAACGTGAACTGGATCATGAATTCAATAGCCCCTGGGAAAAAAATCGTCTGTCGCCCATGTTAATGCCAGAAGTGCGCAAGGTACAAACGGACCCCCTCCGGAACTCCTTGCAACCTTTGCAAGCCTTGCTCTCAATCGCGCGTTACAGTAGTAGGGGACAAGAAGATTCCCGTACCAGCAGCCTGCACCTTCGGATCCCCCATGATCGCTTTCCTCACCCTCGAACTTCGCATCGAAGCCGCACACTCCCTCAAAGACAAACGTCAGGTCACGCGCAGCCTCAAAGATCGGCTTCGCTCCTCGTTCAACGTTGCCGTCGCCGAACTCGACCCTAGCCTGCTCTGGAATCAGGCAACCATCGGCGTCGTCAGTGTCTCCCACTCGCGCGATTACCTCGACGGCCTCATGAAAAACGTGGAACGCCAGGCCACCCGCATCGCCAACAACGCTGGCGCCGACGTCACTGACTCGTTCGTGGAGTTCCTGTGAGCGGAGGCCAAATGAACTCTACGTCAAGTAATTGAAGAGATTGTCCTGCGAGAGCTTGCTGATGGCGGCCAGCGCGGCTTGGTTATCGGTCTGCGCTTGGGAGAGATTGGTGGCGGCCGCCGCCATGTTCGCGCCGCCAAGCGTGTTCTGCTGCTGGCTAATTTGCAGCTGGGCGGCATTGAGGTAGGTGGTCTCGGACTGCGTCTGGTCGGTGGCGTTGCCATAGAGCACGGTCTGTGCCGAAAGATAGCTGGAAGCTGCGCTTACCGCGTTGACGGCGGTACCAATGCCGGTATTGGTCTGCACCGCCTGGATGAGGTTGTTGATGGCAAGAAAAACGTCATTGCCGGGAGCGGAAAACAGTTGCGATCCGGGCACGTTGACGGCGAGCTTGTATCCATTGCCGATCGATACCTCATTGACATGGGTGTTGCCGACATAGTCGACACCGTCAGGTGAGTTGCTGTCCAACACATATGGTGCGGTACTCGTCTTGGTGCCGGCGAATATGTAGTTGCCCTCGTACGTAGTGTTGGCCAGCGACACCAGTTGGCTCTGAATGCCTTGCAGTTGATTGGCAATTGCCGCTTGGTCGCTGGCGGAGAGCGTGCCACCGCCGGCCTCGACGCCGAGGCTGAGGGCTTGCTGCAGCGCGGTGGTGGCCGAACTCAGCGTCGAACTGGCGGTCGAGAGCTGGCCCTGCACTGCGCTGATACTCTGCAGATAACCGCTGTTGAAAGTAGCCTGATCGTTGTTCTCGACCAGCAGGGCAGCGGCGGTTGGATTGTCCGAGGGCTCGTTCACGCTTTTGCCGGTCGAAATCTGGAGCTCGGCCTGTTGCTCTTCCAGTTCTGTCTGGTTGAGCGCCGCCATCAGATCGGGCATGGGATTCGGATTGACGCGCATGGCTGTTTACCTCAAAAAAGGGCTACTCGTTAGTCGTTAGTCTTTATTCCTCCGCCGCGTCCATACCAAGATTTACCGCATCAAGAAGCAAAAGGTTGACGGTAGAAACGACGCGGGCAGCGGCCTGATAAGCGGACTGATACTGGATGAGGTTGGACGCTTCTTCGTCGAGCGAAACGCCGGAGACGCTCCCGTTCTGGTCCTGCAACTGTTGCAGGATCGCGTTGGAGGCGTCGGCATCGGCCGAAGTATTGGACGTAGTGCTTCCGACTTGCCCTACCAGTGTGGAATAGGCATCGATCGGCGTCTGCCCATTGGCCACGTCCTGATTGGCGACGGCCGAGAGGTTGGCCAGATTTCCATTGCTGCCGGTAGTGCCGTCGGAACTGGCGGCAATCAGCGACGGGTCGGTCATACTGACGGTCAACGTAGCCGCTGCGCCCACCCCGCCCGCGGGCGGAGTCGCAAAGATGTTGCCACCCTGTACGGGCGGGTTCTCCAGATCGAGGCCCTTAGCGTTGGCGGCGTTGAGGTTGGTGGCAAGACCCGCTGCCAGCTGATCGAGACTCGTCCCAATGCTCGGAATTTCCTGGTCGCGAATCTGGATCAAACCGGCCAGGCTCCCACCCGTCAGCGAGCTGGAGATGTCCTCGGTCCCGGAGAAGATGTGCTGCACGCCGTCGATACCTTGGGTAGTCAGCGCGAAACTCTGCGATCCGGATACCAGCGTCGTCCCGTTCGAAGTCGCCAGCGTGATGCCCTGATCGGTGGGAATGACCTGCACATCGACCAGTGCGGAAAGCTGCTGGATGAGATTGTTCTGCGTGTCCACCAGGGTGCCGGGATCCTGGTTAACGCCCTGGAGAGCGCTGATCTGCTGGTCGACACTGGCGATCTGCGAGGTCAGGCTGTTCACCTGGCTGACCGACTGCACGACGTTCTGATCGACATTGCTGCGCTGGGTCTGAAGGCTCTGAGCGGCGTTGTTGAAGTCTGTGGCCAGGGTGTCAGCCGCGGTCAGCACGCCTTGCCGCAACGTCAGATCCGACGGATCGGGGGAAAGCTGCTGCAGGCTGTTAAAGAAATTGCTGATGTCGGCGCCGATGCCGGAAGTGTCGCTCGCGAACTGGGTTTGAATCTGTTGCAGTTGCGTCAACGACGCGTTGAGTGAACTGTTCTGCTGCGTTGCCTGATTGATTTGGATTTGGAGCATGGGGTCGCGCAAGCTCTCGATTTTTTGCAAGACCACGCCGGTGCCAATGCTGAGCGATCCCATCTCCACCGGGTCGCCTGCGGTTACATCCGAAACCTCCCGGGTGTATCCGGGAGTATTCGCGTTGGCCACGTTGTTGGAGGTGGTTTCCATCTCCTGCTGGCTGACCGAGAGCCCGCTCAGGGCAACCGAAAGAGATCCGAATAATCCCGACATGGTTATTCTCCAGCGCTATTCTCAAATCTGACCCGGACTTCTGTCCTGAGCAAGCCGGGATCGGGCGTGTAGGTGGGCGCGCAACTGTCGACCACGCGATTCAGGACGGCCAGGCTGCGCTCGAGGTGCCGCAATAGCGACCAGTGCACACGCGTGAGATAACGGATCCGAGCTCCGAGCGTCTCCCACTCGGCTTGCAGCCGTGCGCAGTGCCCGGTTTCCGGGGAATGGCCGGATGCGCCAACCGGTGGCGGCGCCGAACGCCGGCCCGCCTCGCGACGAAGCTCGTCCTCGAGACGGCTCCATTGCCGGCAGAGCTCGGCCTGGTGCGCCGCACCGCGCGCGATCGCTTCCGCGTCGTTTCGCACCAGCGCCAGGGTGCTGCCTTCCAGACTCTCCGCCAAGCTGCGCAACAGCGCGAGCCGCTGCTCGATCAGCTTGCTAAGTTCGGGAAGCGATGTAGCGATATCATCCATAGCGGGACAGCTCTTTGTTCGGAGTTCAGACCAGATCGTCAGACCAAATCTTCGTTAGGCCAGATGGTTAGGCCAGATGGTCGGATCAGGTTGTCAGGCCAAGTCTTCATCACGCTCACGCCAAATCACTCTCACGCCAGGTCATCCAGTGTGTGCTTCGGAGTGTCGGGATCCGGCTCCTGTTTATTTTCTTCTTCTTCGGCCGGTTTCTCGGGTACCGGCGGACGCTTGCGCCGGTTCGCCGGGTCGCGCTCCTGGCCCCGCTTCTCCAGCACGCGCAGCAGCGCCGGATCGATCCCGTTCGTGATCAACGGATCCATAATTCACTCCGTGGCTCACTCCGGCTAGCCCTGGGTTCCGCCACCCAGGTCGCTCGCCATGGCATCGGCAACCTGGCCGGCAGAAACCGAATATTCGCCCTTGCCGATCGCCTGCTGCAGCGCTTCGACCTTGGCCTGGCGAATTTCAGGCTGCGCCAGAACCTGGGCTTCGAGCGCCTGCACCCGCGCCGGATCGAACGAAAAGCTGGCTTGGTCCAGGCCCGCAGTGCCGCTCGAGGCACTGCTCGCCGTGCTCCCCGAGGCCCCGGTCTGTCCGGCGCGGCCCGTCTTGCCATTTTCCGGCGGCTCCACTCCACGGGATGTTAAATCGACTCTCATAGCATTTCTCCGATCGTGTTCTGCCTTTTCCATCCTGCCTTTTGCATCGGCAGATTCTTAACAAACCTTAATGTGGCGGCGGCTCATCCGTAGCCGCATCAAGGCTCAAATCTAAGATCGGCAGAGTTCGGAAAAACCTTAGCGCTCGGAATGAAACCCCCGTTCAGCTTCCACCCGATACCTTTGGTGGCTGCAAATGGCGCAAGATGAGCTGCGCGATGCCAATCCCACCCCGGGCCGCGATCGCCTGCCCGAGCGCCTGGCTTCCCATCTGGCGATAGTCGCTCGCCCCCGGGGTTTTCGAATCCTCGGAGTCGCCGGCAAATGTCTTCTGCAATGAGTCGAGCACCGGGGTGAGCAGCAGGGCTTCAAAATCCCGCGCCGCCTTTTCATTTTTCGCGACGTCATTTCTTAAGACCGCTTTCACGGCCGCCGGGTTGGCTGCGGGCGCTGGGATGGAAGTCGAAGCGAGTGTAATGTTCATGTGGATTGTCTCCAGTGGTCGTTAGTCGTTCGCTCTTCGTCGTTCGCTAATCGCCGGTGATGCGGGCGTTTTCGCGAATAGCGAACAGCGAAGAGCTAAGAGCGGACAGCGAAACTCAGATCACCTCTAAATCGGCATCGAGCGCTCCAGCCGCTTTGATCGCTTGCAAAATCGAGATCACGTCGCGCGCCGTCGCGCCCATGTTGTGCAATCCGCCGACCAACTCGTCGATGCTGGCGCCTTCGCCGATTTCGAGGCGTTTCGCGGGGCTGTCCTTGGCCTGCACTTCAGTGTTGCCCACGACCTCGGTTTTTCCCGCCGAGAGCGGCGCCGGCTGGGAAACGGAATACTCCGTCGTAATCTGCACCGAGAATCCGCCGTGCAGAATGGACACGGCTCCGAGACGCACGTCCTTCCCCATCACGATGGTTCCCGTACGTTCGCTGAGCACGACGCGGGCGCGCCGGTGCACGGGAACGGCGAGGCTCTCGATTCGAGCCAGCACCGCCGTCAGGTTCGCCACGCCGGTTGCCGTCGGATCGACTTCGACGCGGCCGCCGTCGCGGGCGCTCGCCACCGCGTGTCCGAATTCGCGGTTGATGGCGTCCGAGATTTCGCCCGCCGTCGAAAAATCCGACTCGCGCAAGATGAGCGAAACCGGAGACAGGCGGTTGAAATCGAAGGCCAGACTGCGCTCCACCCGGCCCCCTGCCGGAACTCTTCCCGTCGTGGGGTGGTTCATCTGCTTGGTCGCGCCCTGGCCGCCAGCCGCAAACCCACCGACGGCGATCGGGCCCTGGGCGGCGGCATAGACCTGCCCGTCCGCGCCATAAAGCGGGGTCAGCAGGAGCACGCCGCCTTCGAGGCTCTTGGCATCGCCGATCGAGGAAACGGTGACATCCACTTGGGTGCCGGGCCGCGCGAACGCCGGCAGGCTGGCGGTCACAAACACCGCCGCCACATTCTTGACGATCGCCGTTGCCGGCGGAATCTGCGCGCCCATGCGCTGCATAATGTTGGCCAGGGTCTGGGTGGTGAATACGGTCTGCTGGCTGTCCCCGGTTTTGCGTAAGCCCCACCACCATGCCGTAGCCGATCAGGGGATTTTCCCGCACCCCTTCGACGCTCGTCAGATCGCGGATTTTGACCGCGACCGGTTCGCTCGCCAAGACTTCGCTCGTAAAGACCGCGCTCGTAAAAAGAATGCCCGCTCCGGAAAGCGCGAACAGAAGGAAACCGGCGGCCCAAGCCTCTTTCATATAGCTCCTAAAAATCCAGAAAGTGCAGGAGGGTACGTATCACCCGGTTCGGCTGCCGCACCCCGTCCGAGATCACGCCTTTGCCCTTGATCTCCAGTTCCAGATCGCCAACGCTGTCGGAGGCGACCGTGTTGTTCGGTCCGATATCGCCCCGGCGCACCACTCCGCGCAAAAAGATGGTCTGCTTTTCGTTGTTCATGTTGATCGTGCGCTCGGCTTCGACCACCAGATTGCCGCTCGGGAGAACCGCAACCACGCGACCCGACAGGTTGGTGGTCACGCTCGTAGCCGTGGAAGCCGCGCCCTTGCCGGACAAGGCCTCGGACGAGTTCAGCCCGAGCAGGTTCGTGACCCCTCCGACATTGATCTTGCCGGGCAGCGAGCTGATGCCTGAACCGGTGGTTAACGTGCGCGCCGTACTTACGGAGTTGGCGTTCGACGAGGTCAATCCCTGCACCACGACGATCTCGATCGTGTCGCCGACAGCCATGGCCTTGTAATCGGCGCTGAGAGAAGCCATCTTTCCCGAATCCATCCAGATGCTGCCCGCGGAGAGCGCGGGCGCGGCCGACTGCGTCACCTGGATGCGGGCGAGGTATTTGGCCAGAGTATCGCCCTTCGAATCCCGCTTCGACGCGTGCAGCCAGCCCGCCGTCAGCACCAACAGGAAACAGAGTGCCGTTTTCACTTGCGCTCTCCTTACTTATGTGGGGACGGGGCTCGGCCCCGTCCAGGCGGGGCAACGCCCCGCCTCCACACTTCCTTACTCGCCGCTAACTACTGCGGCACAGCTTCCAGCAGGGCAGGGCCGGAAATCCGCGCCCGGAAAACCTCCCCATCCTGGTTTCGCACGCGAATGACTTCGCCCTCGCGGCCACGCTCCAGACAAGTCACACTCGCGGTGATGCGCAAGCGGTCGGAAAGGAACACCGCTGTCGCCCGGTCTCCGGGGCGCACCGTGGGTTTCGACGAGGGTTTCAGCGAAGCCTCCGCCGCCGGGCGCGACCCCGATTCCAGCCCGCACGACCCCTCGTGCGCCCCCGTGTCGCGATTGCCCTCGTCACGGACACTGGCATGGACATGGACATACACCAGGAACGGCAGACACTGCCCGGGCTCGCCGCATTCCAGGCGAAATTGGGTCCGTTGCGGACCCTCGTCCCAGCAGGCCGACGAGACCCGCAACTTCCGCCCGGCAACCGCCGGCAGAGCCACCGGCAGATCGAGATCCTCGATCCGCGGCAACTGTGATTCCGACAGTCCTCGTTCGTGGAGTTCAGCCACCACCGCCTGCCACACTTCCTGCCGCGTTACCAGAGTCGGCCGCGGGTCCGTAGGCGTGTGGGACTCTTCCGCCGAAAGCCTGCCCGGGAGCAGCGAACCCGCTGCGATCGCAAAGACAGCGACAACGACAAAGACAAAGACGAACCGGAAACCGGCGAGAATAAGTCGGGCAATCACTCTCAGGTCCCTCTGCTTTCTCAAGCTGCTTTCTCAAGCTACTTTCCCAGCTGGTTGACGAGCTGCAGCATTTCATCGGCAGCCTGCACCACGCGTGAAGTGGCTTCGTAGGAACGTTGCGCCACGATCATGTTGATGAACTCATCCACCACGCTGACGTTCGACTGCTCCAGGTACCCTTGCTCGATCTGTCCCAAACCAGCGCTGCTGCCCGGCGTGCCGATGACGGGATCGCCCGAAGCGGTTGTGGCGAGATACTGATTCTGGCCGACGCTGTTTAATCCGCCCGGATTCGGAAACAGCGCCAGTTGAATGGTGCCCACCTGCTGCGCCGCGGCTTGCCCGGCCAGCGTGACCGACACGGTGCCGTCCGACGCGATCGTGACCGAGGTGGCGCCCGCCGGTATCGCCACGGAAGGCTGGAGCGGATTCCCGGCGGCGGTCACCACATTGCCTTGCGCGTCCTGGTGAAATGCGCCGCTGCGCGTGTAGGCGGTCTGACCCGTCGGCAACAGCACCTGAAACAATCCCTGCCCTTCGATGGCCAGATCGAGCGGGTTGCCGGTCTGACTCAGGTCGCCCTGCAACTGAATGATCTCCGACGCGGAAGAGCGCGTGCCCAGTCCAACCTGCAGACCCGTGGCCACCGTGGTCTGCTGCGAGGCAGCCGCGCCCGGCATCACCATGTTCTGGTAGATCAGATCCTGGAACTGCATGCGGCGGCTCTGGAAGCCGGCCGTGCTCGAGTTGGACAGGTTGTTGGCAATGGTATCGAGATTCGTTTGCTGCGCCTGCATTCCGGTGGCGGCGGTGTAGAGTGCTCGAAACATGATTTTCTCCTCGCTGGTAGCTGTTCGCTCTTCGCCTTTGGCTTTTAGCTAATAGCGAATAGCTAATAGCGCTTTCCTTTAAACCTTTGCCAGGTCGGTGCTGGCGATGTGGTTGAATTCGGTGTCAAACAGCGACATGGCGCGCTGCAGCATTTCGGCCTGCCGCTCGACTCCGATCAGCGTCACCACCGAACTGATGGAATTCACGTTCGAAGCCTCGAGCGCGCCCTGCTTGAGCTGCGACTGCTGCGCCGGCTTCGCGCTGCCTGCGGGGGCGGCGATCAAGGTTCCACCTTCTGAGGTGAGCTTGGTCCCCGGAGCGAACTCCGCCAACTGGATACTGCCCGCGACCGCCCCGTTTACCGAGATCGTCCCATCCGCAGCGATCGAGACGGCTCCCGCCGGAACGCTGATCCCGCCTTTGTCTTTGAGCGCAGGGTCGCCGAGCACCAGATCGCCCGCTGCCGTCACCAAATACCCGCTGCTGGAGACCTGGAAGCTTCCGTTGCGCGTGTAGCGTATGCCGCGTGCCGTTTGAATGGCAAAAAAGCCGCTGCCCTCGATCCCCACATCGAGTGGGTTCCCCGTCGCCTGCAGATTGCCCGCAGTCATATCCAGGCGCGTCCCTTCGAGCACCCCGAAATTGTTCGTCGCCAGATTCAGCACATTCGGAACCGTCGGGCCGGACACGGCCATCAGCGACTGAAATGTTGTCTGCTGCCCTCGAAACCCAGCGGTGCTCAGATTGGCAAGGTTGTGGCCCGCCACTTCGAGCGCCTGGCTCTGCGCCCGTAACCCCGCGCACGCTGCATAAAATCCGCTGTCCACGTTGGCTCCTTGTGGTGACATAAGATGCAAGCCAATCGCCATGACGGAGACGCGGACGCTTTCACGAATGACTTTGTTCTGAACCGCTTAGGAATGGCAGCGGACGAAGAAACATTGGAAGCGTCTAAGAATTTGCGGGCGGGGAAAACTCTGCCGGGCGCGCAGCCCGGAAACCCGGCAAAGTTTTCCTGAGGAGGTTGGAGGTCCAGGTGTCAGGTCTCAGGAAGTTCGCGTCCAAGCTTTTCCTGAGACCTAACACCTAAGACCTGACACCTGCCTTGCGATCAGCTCTTCACTTGCAGACGAACGGAAACCGGCGCGTCTTCAAACAGTACGACCGTCTCCAGGGGATTCCCATGGACCAGCGAATGGAATCTGTATTCTCCGCCGCTGATGACGCTGGGCACGCTCAACATGCATCGTTCATCCGTGCCGGCGAGCTTGTTCTTGAAGTTGCCTGCGATCATGTTGCACATTTCTCCCAGCGCATCCACTGCCTGTCCTGCGGAGTCGGTCGTGTCCCCCAACATTCTCTTGGCAATCTGGCTGGCGGTCTTCGCGCCGCAACACACCGTCACCACTCCGCACAGCGCCCCAGCCAGCCCGACGATGGCGGTAAATCCGCCGGCCAGCTTGGGCTCGGATGGCTCTGCCCGCGTCACCGGGCAGCCCAGCATGATCTCGAAAACTTCCTGCGTTGCCCGTTCGAGAATAGGCAGCCAGTTCTCCTCGCGAGACGGTTTGGCAAATGCAGTAACGGGAGTCATGGTCTCTTCCGCACCAGATGAGAGGGGTGGGGATCAGTTCTCCAGTTGAAGACGAACGGCAATCGGTGCGTCCTCAAATAGCACGACCGTTTCCATGCAACTCCCCTCGGCCAGCGAGCGGAAGCTGTATTCTCCGCCGCTGATCACGGTCGGCACGCTTAACATGCATTGGCCATCCGTGCCGGCGAGCTTGTTCTTGAAGTTTCCCGCGATCATGTTGCAGATCTCTCCGAGCGCGTCCGCTACCTGTTCTTTGGAGCCGGCTGTGTCCCCCAGCATGCGCTTGGCAATCTCCCCGGCGGTCTTCGCGTCGCAGCAGACCGTCAGAATTCCGCACAGCGCCCCGGCCAAACCAACCATGGCGGTGAATTCCTCGTTCGGCTTATGCTCAGATTGCCCTGCCACCTTCACCCGGCAGCCCACCATGATCTCGAAAACTTCCTCGACCGCAAGCTCGATAATGGGGAGCCAGTTCTCTTCGTGAGACCGCGTAACCAGTGAGGCATCGGTATTCATTGTTTCTTCCCCAGCACGGGCAAGACGTGCTCTTTCACCTGATCGGGAGTAAACGGCTTGCGGATGTATCCGCGAGCCCCGGCGGTAAGCGCCTGCACCACGTGCGATTCGCTGCCTTCGGTGGTAATCATCACGATCGGAATCCCTTTGGCCTTTTCCAGCTTGGCGGCCTGGCGCACAAATTCCAGCCCATCCATGACCGGCATGTTGATATCGCACAGGATGAGGTCGACCGCGTTAGTCTGCAACGCGGTCAGCGCTTCCGCCCCGTTCGAGGCTTCCACGACCTTTTCCAGTTCGATGCCCGCCTGACGCAGCGAACGCTCGACGATTTTACGCATCACCGAGGAGTCATCCACAATGAGCGCGGTTATCTTATCCATAGTTTCACACTCTGGTTTCCAGCACTCTGCGGTTTGAATGCTCAGGCCACGAAAGCGCGTCCCGCCATTTCTGCCTGACGTGATGTATATCGGCAGTTTGACCCGCTGCTTTAAGGAGACGATGACTCGCTATCCACCGCGGCGCGCACCATGGGCCATGTTGTAGTCGGAATGGTTTGGGATCTATCTATGACCTGGCTACCGGCTTGCTGCATGTGGGCAGAGACATTGAATTATTGAGGTATTGAATCATTGCGTGATTGAATTCAATGACTCAATACCTCAATGACTCAATGACTCAATCTGTCTTTATCCGTTATGCTTGGTGGAGACTTATGACCCTGCTCGACGCCCAGCCCTACGACACGGCGAAAGGACGGCGGCGGAAGACACAGATTGCGGTCGCCGTCGCGGTCGTGATCGTTCTGGCCGCGCTGGCGTTTATGTATCGGAACTGGCCCGAAGAGCACTCCGTGGACAAGTTCTTCGCCGCCCTCCAGCATCAGGATTACGAAACCGCCTACGGCATTTACTTCAACGATCCCGGCTGGCGCCAGCATCAACAGAAGTATTCGCAATACACCTACGCGGACTTCTATCGCGACTGGGGACCGGGCGGCGAGTGGGGCTTGGTCAAGTCCCACAGGATCTACGGATCGGCCAGCACAAAAGGCTTTAGCAGCGGAGGCGTCGTGGTCGAGGTCATCGTCAACGAGCGCACCGAGCACGCCCGCATGTTCGTGCAGAGGTCCGATAAGACGCTGACCGTGTATCCGTACTAGTGTGGACTAGTGTGGGGATGGGCGCCCTCGCCCGTCCAAGCCGAGCGCAGCTCGGCAGCTACCTGTGGTCACAGCCAGTTGGAGTTTTTCCCGCCGCCGCGCTACGCCGCCATAGCCGAAATCTGCGCCAGTGTCTTCTGCAGCGACGCCTCATCGCCCACCGTCGCGCAGGTCTTCGAGCGGTCGATCTGCCGCATCAGTCCCCACAGAACTTTTCCCGGGCCGACTTCAATAAACAGGCTGACTCCCTTATCGATCAGCAGCCGCAGCGACGGCGCCCACCTCACCGTGCCGGTCACCTGGCGAATCAGCGCTTCACGCGCAGCCTGCGCGGAAACGACCACCGCCGCATCAACATTCGAGACCACCGCACACGCTGGATCCTGAAAACGCAGCGTGCGCAAATCCTCCGCCAGACGATCCTGCGCCGGTTGCATCAGCGAACAATGGAAAGGTGCGCTGACCGGCAGGCTCACGGCCTTCTTCGCTCCGCGTTCGTGGGCCAGCTTGATGGCGCGCTCCACGGCGCCGGCGTTTCCCGAGATCACGATCTGCTCGGGCGAATTGATATTGGCCGTCTGGCAAACTTCTCTCTGCGCCGCAGCGGACGCAATTTCGTTGACCTTGTCGAGCGACATGCCAAGAATCGCCGCCATCGCGCCCACGCCCACCGGCACCGCTTCCTGCATATACTTGCCGCGATTGCGCACCGTCCGCACTGCGTCGGCAAACGTCAGCGTGCCCGCGGCCACGTGCGCCGAATACTCGCCCAGGCTGTGCCCGGCAACAAAATCCGGCTTCAAACCTTTTTCCTGCAGCACGCGCCACGCCGCCACCGACGCCGTCAAGATGGCCGGCTGCGTGATCTCGGTCAGCTTCAGTTTTTCTTCCGGACCTGCAAAGCAAAGCCGCGACAGCTTGTAGCCGAGCGCCTCGTCCGCTTCCTCAAAGGTGCGACGGGCAACCGGGTAATTGTCGGCCAACTCTTTGCCCATGCCAACGGCTTGCGAACCCTGGCCGGGAAAGAGAAAAGCGATTCGAGAAGAACTGTTTGTCATATTAAGTGACCTTCCCTACGTCGGTACAGCCACTCTCAGTTCCGCCAGTTCACGTTCAATGGTTTCGTTTACTTTGCCCTCGGCGAATTCCGCCGCCACGCGCACCGCGTTCTTGATGGCATTCGTATTCGACGATCCGTGCGTGATGATGCACACGCCTTTTACGCCCAGCAGCGGCGCGCCTCCGTACTCGGTGTGATCCAGCCGCTTCTTGAAATCGGAAAACGCGTTGCGCGAAATATACGCGCCCACCTGCCGCGTGATCGTCGCCTTCAAGGTGTCTTTCAGCACGGCACGCACCAGCCGCGCCACGCCTTCAGAAGTTTTCAACGCAACATTGCCGACAAATCCGTCGGCTACGATCACATCCACATGGCCGTTATATAAATCGCGGCCTTCCACATTGCCAATAAAGTTGATGGGAAGCCGCTTGAGCAGTTGAAACGCCTCGCGCGTCAGCTCGTTGCCTTTGCTCTCTTCTTCTCCGATCGAAAGCAGCCCCACCCGCGGATGCTGCATCCCGAAAATCGACCGGCAGTAAATATCGCCCATCACCGCGAACTGCTCCAGATTATTGGCAGTGCAATCCACGTTCGCGCCCACGTCGAGCAGAACCGCCGCCGTATTCAGGACCGTAGGAAACGCCGCCGCCAGCGCCGGACGGTCCACGCCCGGCAGCGCACCCAAAACCACTTTGGCCGTGGCCATGGCCGCGCCCGTGTTGCCCGCCGTCACGAAGCCCGCAGCCCGCCCCTCGCGCACCAGCCGCAGTCCGACGCGGATCGACGAATCGCGCTTGGCGCGGATCGCCTCCACTTTGTCGTCCATGGTAATGACTTCGCTGGCGTGAACCACGTCAATCGGCAGCCGCCGCGCCCCGGGATAGCGCGCGAGTTCGGCCCGCAGCCGCGGTTCCGGCCCGATCAGCAGCACGCGGACGCCGTGATGGCGCGCCGCCTGCAGCGCGCCTTCAATCTCCGGCTTCGGCGCTTTGTCGGTCCCCATCGCATCGAGTGCGATTACGCTAGGCATGGAGGAAGAAGGAAAACTAGGACTTCTCCGCGACCTCTACCACTTCGCGGCCCTTGTAAGTTCCGCACTTCGGGCACGCGCGGTGTGGCATCTTCTTTTCATGGCAGTTCGGACACTCCGACAGCGAGTGCTTCGAGAGCGAGTCATGCGCCCGCCGCGTAGCGGTGCGCTTCTGCGAATGTCGACGTTTCGGATTAGGCATGATGTTCCTTTGTCGTTCTCAGTTGTCAGTTTTCAGTTGTCAGTCAACCCGCTTCTACTGATAACTGACAACTGATAACTGACAACTTTTTTACTGATTCAGCTTATCCCTTATTTCCTTCAGCGCCGACCACCGTGGATCTTCGACCTCGTCCACGCACGAGCACTGAATTTCATTCAAGTTCTTGCCGCAGTGCGGACACAAACCTTTGCAATCTTCGCGGCAAATCGTCTTCAACGGCAGCGCCAGTAGCACCTGCTCGCGCAGCGTGTCTTCGAGCAGCAACCCTTCGCCTTCGTAATATCCAATCTCAGCCTCGGCGTCGGTGACCGAAAGCTCTGCGTGCCCGGAGTCGGTTCCGAGCGGCCGGTACAGAAGATCGAAGCTGCGCTCCACCTCATGCACGACCGGATCGAGACAGCGCGCACAAGGCACTTCCAGGCTCGTCTCCAGCTTGCCCTTCACCCGGATGTCCTGCACCACCTTGTGTTTGCCGTGATGCTCCTCGACCAGGTCTGCCCGGCCCTCGGTGCAGAGCGGCGACCGCTGCCGTAATTCTTCACCCAGATCGATCACACCCGGGCTGAACTCCTCCCGGAAATCGACCGGGTGAATCTTCAGATCCGCAATTTCGATGAGCATTGGAACCTCCGCCGCCCCCACTCAAATTACCGCAAAGGCCCGCGGAAGTGCGCACAGAGACGAAAGTCTCTCAGGGAGCAATAGCTAAGAATAAAGGGCCAAAAACCGAGTGTCAAGGAAGGGAGCAAACCGTCTGGACCACCCTTGGGCTGCGCCGCCATTGACTCCTCCGCCCGCCCGCGCTACGCTGAACTCAAATGGTTGGTAACCGCCCCGTCGGGGTGCGCAATCCGGTTGGCTCCACTTCCACATCCAGCTATTTGCGTGCAAGAAACGCGGGCACGCGTTCGCCCGAATCCGGCACGGCGCGTCCCGGTAACCTGTATTCCGGTGGCCCGTGTCCCAGTAACACCAATCGAAGAGTGAGCCCTGTTCGGCTGCAGGAGGCGGCGCGATAACCCTGAATGAAGAAAAGCATTGCACTCACCCCTGACATCGAGACCCTGTTCGGCACGCGCGATGAAAATCTCCATGTGCTCGAAGACGGCCTGAACATCAATATCGACCTGCGCTCGGATCGCATTGAACTGGAAGGCGCGCCCCGCGACGTGGCCCGCGCTGAACAGTTATTCGCCGACTACGAGCACTTGCGGAAGTCCGGCCACCAGTTCGTGAACGGCGACCTGGGCAGCATGTTGCGCGTGGTCGTCACCGATCCAAACGCCACTCTCCGCGGACTGGCCGAGGCCGGGCGCCAGCGTTCCTTCGGACGCCGCACCGTCCAGCCGAAAAGCCCCAATCAGCGCCGCTACCTCGAAGCCATCGAGCAGCACGACATGGTGTTCGGCGTCGGCCCCGCCGGCACCGGCAAAACCTACCTAGCCGTGGCCATGGCCATCTCGGCCCTGCTGAACAAGCAGGTCAACCGCATCATTCTGGCGCGCCCGGCGGTCGAGGCCGGCGAACGTCTCGGCTTTCTCCCCGGCACCTTGCAGGAGAAGATCGATCCCTATCTGCGGCCCTTGTACGATGCGCTCTTTGACATGCTCGAGCCCGAGCGCGTCGAACGCTATCTCGAAAAAAATATCATCGAGATCGCGCCCATCGCCTTCATGCGCGGGCGCACGCTGAACGATTCCTTCGTCATCCTGGACGAGGCGCAGAACACCACATCCGAGCAGATGAAGATGTTCGTCACCCGCCTGGGTTTCAACTCCAAAGCGGTGATCACCGGCGACGTAACCCAGATCGACTTGCCCAGCGCGCGCCGCAGCGGCCTGATCGAAGCGGTCGAAATTCTGCAAAGCGTAAACGGCCTCGCCTTCGTGCATTTCGACGAAAGCGACGTGGTGCGTCATCACTTGGTGCAGAGAATCATCCGCGCCTACGACGAACACAAAGTGCGGCTGGCGGAGCAGCAGTTGTCGCTGCTCGAACCAAAATCCGAACCCAGGTCCGAATCGAAGTTCGAACCAAAGTTCGAACCAAAATCCGAACCAAAGTCCGGCGCGCCGCAGGCGAACATTACCGATGCTCCTCCGCGGCCAGCCTCTTTACCGGGCCCGGCGGAAGAACCGCACCTGCGCAATTGAGCGAACGTGTAGCGCGGACACTCTTGTCCGCGAGAAGTCGGAGCAAATTCAAAAGGCGCGGACAGGAGTGTCCGCACCACACAGGAGGGGGCCTAGCCGCTGCCCTCCTTTTCGCATGGGTCAGGCCCTCTGGCAGGGTTGCGAGAAAACTCGGGTTTCGTATCAGGGCATCGCTTTAGCGATGCCGCAATTTTCGGAATTAGCCGCCCCTTTACGGGCTGGGCGTGGGAGAGCAGCGAACTTGGTCATCTTCCAAAAGCGCGTCGCGGATCTGGCCGAGTTGACGCTCCGCCGCTTCGTGGCACGCGCCCGGCGCGCCGCGGGATTGAAGGGCGGGGTCAACGTGCTGTTAACCTCAAGCGCCGAGATGAGGTCTCTGAACCGCCATTTCCGCGGAAAAGATCAGCCCACCGACGTGCTTTCGTTTCCCGCCGAGCCCGGCGCCCAAAAACTCGCGGGCGAAATCGCCATTTCGGCGGAGATAGCAACGCAAAACGCGCGGGCACTCGGACACTCCCCCGCCGAGGAAGTTAAGATCCTGGTCTTGCACGGCGTCCTGCATCTGCGCGGCTACGATCACGAGTGCGACAATAGAGGGATGGCAAGGCGCGAAAAACAGTTGCGTGCGAAACTCCACCTTCCGCTGGGCCTGATCGAACGAGCCGCGATCGAACGAGCAACGATCGGAAGAACAACGATCGAACGAGCGACGACTCCGCGTCCGCCGAGGAAGCATCACCGATGATCGGTGTCAGCATAGCTCTCGCGCTCCTGTTCGCCCTGCTCACGCTGGTCTCCTACGTCGACCGTCTCTACCAGGAGATCGGCAAGTTCCTCTCCCGCGACTTCCAGGACAACATCGACGCCTTCGAGCAGATCGTTGAGCCGCGGCTGGGAGTGACGCGCCAGCGCGCCTCGCTCTCCATGGCCATTCTGACCCAACTGGTCACGGCTGCCATCGCCATGATCGTCGGCTTCACCGTCTTCCGCGACCGCGCCTGGAGCGCCTACGAAGTCCTCGAAGCCACCCTCAGCCTGGTGCTGATCATCATCTTTTTTAATCGCCTGCTGCCCTTCGTCTTTTTTTCGCGCACCCGCGGACGCTGGCTGGCGGACTGGGTGCTGCCTTTGCGCGTGCTCATCTATCTCGTTCTGCCCGTGACCCTGGTGCTCGGATTCTGCCAGTCCGTCACCGCGCTCACCCGCGAGCACATCGACGCGCGCCCGGAAACCTCCTCCGAAGCCGTCGACGCCCTGATTGAAGCGGGACAGGAAGAAGGCATCATCCAGGAGGGCGATCGCGAGTTGATCCAGTCGGTAGTGGAGTTCAGCGGCAAGACCGTTCGCGAGGCCATGAAGCCAAGGCCGGAGATGGTAGCAGTCCCGTCCGATTACACCGTCGAGCAGGTGGTCGAGTTGCTCCGGGGCAAGCATTTCTCGCGCATCCCCGTTTACGAGGGTTCGATTCACCATATCAAAGGCATTCTCCACGCGCAGGATGTGATGCAAGTGCCCGACTCCGAAGCGCACACCCGCACGGTCGCGACCCTGATGCGAACCGACGTTTACTTTGTCCCGGAAAGCAAGTTAGTAAGTGACCTGCTGCGCGAAATGCAGCGCAGTAACATCCGTATGGCGATAGTAGTAGATGAATATGGAGGCGTAGCCGGCCTCGTAACCATAGAAGACCTGGTAGAAGAAATAGTAGGAGAAATCGGCGATGAGCACGAGAAAGCCCAAGTCGTGCAGGAAAACGACCACTCCTACATAGTCCCCGGCAACATGGATGTAGACCGCCTCGATGAACTCTTCGGCATGCGCCCCGAAGGCCACGAATCCTCCACCATAGCCGGCCTGGTAAGTGAACTCGCCGGACGCATTCCCAAGAAAGGCGAAATCATCGAAGACGAAGGCCTGAAGTTCGAAGTCCTCGACTCCACCGATCGCCGGGTGGAGCGCGTGCGCATCACAACGGCGCCGAAGCAGATGAAGTTGATTTAAGGACAAGCGGGCGACGAATGCGGCGGACCGTTTTGAGCCTTTGGGTGGCGCAGCGGTTCACCGCTGCGATTCAGGCACTAAATTCCGACGGCTTTAGCCGCTGAGGTGAAACTGCAACCGCGGGAAAAATGCTTTCTCCGCAGTCCGCTAGAATGACCCGGAAGTGGAATCCCGGCCGGGTGCCCCACGTCTCGCGGTTTTCGAGACGTGGGATGCTGCGCTGTCGAGCCAACCGTAAGTCCGCCTGTCATCTTGCATATCACGTGACATATATGTACAATCTGTCACAAGTATTGGAGTGTGACACATGAACCCTGAAACTCGCGGATCACGACGATGAAGCGGCGTCTGGAGCGCGCACGGCGGCGCATTCGGCAGTACGTGAAACCGGGCGTGTCTCTGGCGGACGAGCTCATCGCGGAACGGCGCGAGGCGGCAAAACGTGAGTAGATTCGCAACGAGCAAGATCGTACTGGACGCGTCGGCTATGCTCGCTGTGCTCAATCATGAGCCGGGTTCGGAGAAACTGACTCCGGAGATGCTGAGCAACGCCGCCGGGAGCACGGTTAATTTGGCCGAAGTCCAAACCAGGCTGGTGAGTCGCGGGGGCCAGCCCGACGAAGCCTGGGAGGATGCGCTCAGCGCGGTCCATGAACCGGTGCCGTTCACCGCCGAGCAAGCGAGAATTGCAGGCAATCTCGTGACTCAAACACGGCTGCTCGGTCTGTCCTTGGGGGACCGTGCCTGTCTGGCGCTTGGAACTGCGCTCCATGCTCCGGTCTACACAACGGATAAATCATGGAAGAACCTCAAGCTCGGCATTCGCATCCATGTCATTCGATGATGACGCTAAGATATATTTACCGCACCTACCACTTCTTTCATCACAAACGTCCGGGCAATCGATCACAGACATCCAACCCGCCATGCGCGATAATAGAGATCTGATTGGGGCAGCAAGAAGTGTGCCCGTCTCCCAAGACGGCCCTCGAAGCTGCCCCAAACCCATTTTCAGCGCTCTTTGACAACCTAACTCCTTATTCCTGAATATTTTACGTATAAGTCATTATTCCTGAATATTTTGCCTTTAAGTAATTGATTCTAATAGATCAAAAAAGCAGGGGGGAGGGGGGGTACCCCCAGTACCAACTGTTAACTAGCCATCAGAAGCTTGCCAAGCGGTTTGCTAGCAGCCAGCAGCCAGAAGCTAGTAGCCTATCCCCATGTCCTTCCATTCCGGATTCGTCTGCATCCTCGGCCGCCCGAACGCGGGCAAGAGCACGCTGCTGAATGCGCTGGTGGGCGAGAAGCTGGCCATCATTTCGCCGAAGCCTCAGACCACGCGCAACCGCATTCTCGGAATCATCAACGTCCCCAAGCAGAAGGGACACGAGGCCGGGCAAATCGTCCTGATCGATACGCCCGGAGTTCACCGTTCCGGCTCCTCGCTCGGACGCAAGATGATGTCCGAGGTACGCGAGGCGCTCGAAGGCTGTGAGCTGATTCTGATGATCGTGGACGCGAAAAAAAAGTGGGACCGCGACGACAGCTTCGTCCTAGACCTGGCGAAGAAGGCGGGCACTCCGGTTTTTTTGCTGCTCAACAAAATTGATCTGCTGGCCGACAAGAGCAAGCTGCTCCCGCTGATCGCGCAGTTCCAAACGCTGCACGATTTCAAGGAGATCGTTCCCATCTCAGCTCTCAAAAGAAAGGGCCTCGACGAATTGCTGTCCTGCGTCGTGATGGCTCTGCCCAACGGCCCGCGCTATTTTCCCGAGGATCAGATTACCGATCAACCGGTGCGCTTCATGGCGGCGGAGTTGATCCGCGAGCATGTTCTGATGCAGACGCATGAAGATGTCCCGCACGCGGTCTCGGTCCTGATCGAGCAGTTCGAAGAGAGTCCGCGGCTGACGCGGATTGCCGCCGTGATCTATTGCGAACGCGACGGCCAGAAGGCCATCCTGCTCGGCAAAGGCGGCCAAATGCTCAAGAAGATTGGAACCGCAGCCCGCCTCGACATCGAGAAGATGGTAGGAACCAAAGTATTTCTCGAGCTTTTCGTCAAGATCAAAGCCGGCTGGCGCGATTCGCGAAGCTTTGTGGAAGAGCTGGATTGGCGGCGTCAACTACAGCAGATCGGAGGCCCGCCGGACCCGGAGTCGTGACCTGGAGTTGCAGACTGGGGGTTTCCGGTCGCCGGCAGCCACCTGACTGGTAACCCGACCGACGTAATACGCTAAGGGTTGCCTGCGATCCAAATAAAGTTTGCATCTCAGAGCTTAAGTCCCTAGAATCGGTGGGCGCTTTTCTGCATCCTAATTGATAGAAAGGTTAAGTGAAAGGCCGGAAGCAACGCCTGCAGCCATTTATGGCCGATTCTCCCCGATCCTCAGAACAGTCGCCGCCGCCACAATCGTGTAATTTCGATGCGAAGAAGCTCGATCTCAAGCTCAGCGTGACGCTTTCCGCCGACCGCGATGCGGTGGACCAGGTCGTCAGAAGCATTATGAATGTGGTGCGGGAAATGAAATGCGCTCCGGGGCGCGAAGACGACATCGAACTGGCGTTGACCGAAGCCCTGGCCAATGCCGTCATACATGGAGCGAAAAGCGATCCCTCCAAAGTTATCGAATGCGACGTGGCCTGCGACGACCAGCGGGGCATCCTGATCATAGTGCGCGATCCCGGCTCCGGTTTTGATCCCGCCAAAATTTCCGATCCCCGCCACGGTGAGAACATCTATTCGGATCACGGGCGCGGCATTTACCTGATCAATCAGTTGATGGACGAGGTCCAGTTTCACAAGAACGGGACTGAGATTCACATGCTGAAAAAATAGCCATCAGCCATCAGCCGTCAGCCCTCAGGAAAACCAAGGACGATTTAATCTCTGAGCAATTGTGTTGACGTCGCATGCGCCAGAGTTTTGCATTTTCTGATCGCTGACGGCTGATGGCTGATGGCTGACGGCTGCCCTACTCTTTTGCCGCAATTCCCAAACTCTTCATCTTGCGATAAAGGTGGCTGCGCTCCAGCCCGAGCACTTCTGCGGCGCGGCTGACGTTGCCATGATTCTCGTCCAGCTTCTTGAGAATGTAGTCGCGCTCATAGGCCGCTCGCGCCTGGTGCAGCGTGGAGCCCTCGCTGCCCGCCACGCGCCGGCTGGCGTCGCGGTGCACCAGCGGCGGAAGATGCTTGCGCTCAAAGCGTGAGGTGGTGGGGTTCATGATCACGATGCGCTCGATCACATTGCGAAGCTCGCGGACGTTCCCCGGCCAGGCATAGCGCATCAGGGCGTCGATGGCATCATCGGTGATCTCTCGTGGACGGCGGCCATACGCGGAGGCAAATTCCTTCAGAAAGTACCGCGCAAACAACGGGATGTCTTCCTTGTGTTCGCGCAGCGGCGGTACCACGAACGGAACCACGTTCAGACGGTAAAAAAGATCCTCGCGGAAGTTTCCCTTGGCGATCTCTTCCTCCAGGTCTTTGTTGGTGGAAGCAATCACGCGCACGTCCACGGTGACGGGATCGTCGCTTCCCACTGGGATGAAGCGCTGTTGTTCCAGAGTGCGCAAGACTTTGGACTGCGTCTTCAGACTCATGTCGCCGACTTCATCCAGAAACAAAGTCCCGCGATCGGCCTTCTGAAACTTGCCTTCCTTGTCGGCGGTCGCTCCCGGAAACGACGATTTGCGGTGCCCAAACAGTTCGCTGTCGATCAGGTCTTCGGGAATCGCGGCGCAGTTCACCTCGACAAACATTTCATTCTTGCGCAGGCTCTGCATGTGGATGGCATGCGCGACTAACTCTTTGCCGGTGCCCGATTCGCCGTAGATCAGCACGCGTCCGTTGGTGGGCGCCATCAGCCCAATCTGCTGGCGCAGAGCCTTCATGGGAACGCTATCGCCCACGATCACGCTCTTCGACTGCAGTTGCTTGCGCAGGTCGAGATTCTCGTGGCGCAGGCGCCGGGCTTCGATCGCATTTTTTACCAGGATGAGCGTCTTTTCGAGCGATAGCGGCTTTTCCGCAAAATCGTAGGCGCCCAGCTTGGTGGCGCGCACCGCGGTCTCAATGGTCCCGTGGCCCGAAATCATGATGACTTCCGGCGGATCCTCCATCTCGCGGATTCTCTCCAGCACTTCCAGCCCGTCGATTCCCGTCAGCCACACGTCCAGCAGGATCAGGTCGAAGCTGCTCTTGCGCAGCTGTTCGAGGCAGTCTTCGCCGCTCGGGCTGACGCTGGTTTTGTATCCCTCGTCCTCAAGGATGCCGCGCAAGGATTCGCGGATACTGGATTCGTCGTCAACGATGAGGATGTGTGCCATCTCTAGCTTGCCGCCGGGGCGCTGATAGTTTCAACCGCTACGGGCAACTCGATAATGAAGCGGCTGCCGACGGGCTTGTTTTCTTCCACGCGAATCGAACCACGATGGTCTTCCACAATTCTGCTCACAATGGCCAGCCCCAGCCCCGTGCCGCGTTGCTTGGTCGAAAAGTAGGGCAGGAACAGCCGTTCCTTCAAGTCGCGCGAAACTCCCTGCCCGGTATCGGAGACGACCAGTTCGACGGCATCGCGGCTGGCCACGAGTGAAGTTGAAATCGTGATCTCTTTCAGGATCGCATCCTGCATTGCCTCTGCGGCGTTATCCACCAGGTTCGCGACCGCGCGCTTGATCGCTTCCGGGTCGGCCATCACCGCCGGCAGATCGTGCGCCAGTTCAGTGCGCACGCGAATGCCCTCCAGTCGCCCATTGAACATGACGAGCGCAGTTTCCACCAGGTTGTTCAAGCTGGCGGGTTGTGGGCGGGAGGCGGGGAAACGCGCCAGCACCGAGAATTCGTCCACCAGCGTGCGCACGCTTTCGACGGCATTCCGGATGGTTTCCGCGCACGTGCGAATCACTTCGAGTGAGGCTGCATCGGGCGCGGTGCCCCGCGTCAAATGGCGATGAATGCGCTCGGCGGAGAGCGCGATCGGGGTCAGCGGGTTCTTGATCTCATGCGCCACGCGCCGCGCCACCTCGCGCCAGGCCGCCTGTTTCTGCGCTCGCAACAGGTCCGACAGGTCTTCGAACACCAGCACGTATCCCAACCCTTCGGCGGCGTGGCTCAGCGCGGACACGGTTACGGCGACATTCAGCTGAGCTCGGGGCAAGGCAAGTTCCATGTTGGCGGCCGTGATGCCCATGCGATCCGCACGGCGGAGCAGCGGTTCCAGGTCCGCGAGCACATCGGCGGGCATCACATCCCGCAGCGGCAGGTTCACCAGCGACGCCGGGCTCACGTACTCACTCCGCTCCAGGTAAAACATGCGGGAGAAAGCGGCGTTCGCCAGCGTCACACGGCGCGCCGCGTCAATCGAAATCACTCCGGTCGGAAGACTTTCGAGGACGGTTTCGATGTACTGCCGTCTTCCTTCGAGCGCCTCGTTCGCCGAGCCCAAGTCGCGACTGGAGGCTTCGATCTGGCGCCGGCTGGATTCGAGCTGTTCCGCCATGCTGTTGAAAGACTGCACCAGTTCAGCCAGTTCGTCGGTGGCGCGGATATCGACGCGGTAGTCCAGTTGCCCCTTGGAGATCGCCTCCGTACCGGCGGCCAGCGCCGCCACGGGACGGTTGACCAACTTCGAAAGCAGGAGCGCGAGCCAGGTCGAGGCGAACAGCACCACCACCGTCAGCAGCAGCAGGAATCCGATGTAAGTCCGCCGAAACAGCTTCCTTTTTGCGGCCAGTTCGATGTAGCGCTGCTGGCTCTCCTGAATCTGTTTGGCCGTTTGCGCGAATTTTGGCGGGAGAGGCATGGCGACAAGCACAGCGCCGCCTTGGAACGGGGCCGCGGCGACAATGTAGTCCGTCTGGCCCCACTGAAAATGGGGGTGCTCTCCGCGCAGGGCCGACTGCACCGGGAAGCGATCCTTCATGTCGGTCCAGGGCGCCGGGTTGTTCACGCTGGCTGCCGCGTTGCCGTTGCCATTATTCAGGGCCAGGACGAATCCGCCCTGTAGCGACGGGATGTGTTCCCGAAGTTCCTCAGTGGCGGCAGAGAAGTTCTTGTTGGTAAAGGCTCTTTGAAATTCGTCCGTCTGCGCGATGGATTGTGCTTCCGAGGCCGCGTTCTGGCCCGCGTAATCATAGAGCAGAGCCGACATGGCGGCGGTATCCGCGCGCACTTCCTCGACCGGTTGGGAAAACCACTTGTCGATCGAGCGGTTCATCAGCCCGTACGAGAACCAGAACATGGCAAGCACGGGCAAAAACGACAGCAGCAGGCTGACCACCACCAGACGCGTGCGGAACTTGGAACCGGCTACGCCTTGCCGCCGTTCGGCGTAGAGTTTCAGCAGGTTGCGCCCGAGAACGAGGGTCAGCGCCACGAAGGCAAAGAAAATCAACCCGCTCAATCCGGCGAAAAAGAGAAGCTCCTCATTGCTGTCAGGGCTGATGAACTTCAGATTGAACGAGGCCTGCAACACCAGGATCGCGAGCAGCAGAAAAGCGCCGATCGCCAGCGCGATCACCGCCTTCCAGCGGCCGGTGGTTTTGGGTTCGTCGCGAATTGGATTCGGTGCGGCCAAGGATTGATCACATTATAGGGCGTCGTTGGCCGCTCGCGGTTCGCTATTCGCTGTTCGTCGTTCGCTTTTCGCGGTCTGCCTGCCGGACTACGAATAGCGAATAGCGATCAGCGAATAGCGAACCACTAACGACGCCCCGACTCCAGCGCACCCCGCAGCGCCTCGTAGGCAGGCTTGGCCCGATAGTTGCGATCAAACGGCAGCGCCGCGCCTTGCGTCTTCTTCGAGTGCGATCCGATCCAGGAATACTTGTCTGTGAATCCCCATGTCTGGATCGCCGTGCATCCGGGATGAGACACGCAAGTGGTGGCAATCTGGCGATACATGTCCGCCTGCAGTTGCAGGTCCTCGGCGCGAGGATTACCTTCGGCATCGACCGGCAGGGCGACGTCCATCTCGGTGATGTGGACCTGCACTCCCAGAGCAGTGAAGCGGTTGATATTGGCGGAAATGGAGGCGACATCGGCATACAGGTTGGCAACGTGCATCTCGAATCCCACGCCATCGATGGGGACGCCGCGCTGCCGGAAGTCGCGAACCATGGCATAGATCGCGTCCGACTTGGGATTCATCGTCTCCGCCTCGGCCTCGTTGTAAAACAGCAGAGCTTGCGCATCGGCTTCATGCGCCCAGCGGAAGCAACGCTCAATATAGGAGCTGCCATTCTCCGCCAGGCCGATTCCCGGCTGGTCTCGCCAGACCGTGCTGCGCAGTTCTCCCGGGTGCAATTCGTCGTAGGCCTCATTGACCACGTCCCACGCGAATATCTTGCCCCGGTAATGTCCGACCACGGTTTTAATGTGCTTCTCAAGAATTTCAGCAAGCTCGCCGGAAGTGTATTTTCCTTCCGTCAGCCATGGTGGATTCTGCCGGTGCCAGACCAGCGTGTGCCCGCGGACCTTCATGCCGTGCCGGGTCGCAAAATCCACAATCTGGTCCGCTTGAGAAAAATCGAACGACTGCCGCTCCGGATGCACCACCTCCCACTTGAGTGCGTCTTCCGGTTCCACCATATTGAACTCGCGGGCGAGTGTGGACGCGTAGGCCGCCTCGGAAAGTGTCGTCGGCCGCACCGCAGTGCCGATGAGCAGTCCAGAAGCCTGTGCGGCCTCACGCAACGACTGCCCCGGGACGCCGCCGGCGCCAAATCCCAGGCAAAATGCCGCGTTCGCCAAAACAAGAACAAGCGTTCGCCATTTCACGTTTTGACTCCTTCCGAACACCCGCGATCACTTTGCCTGAGGAAGGAACTTCTGCAAAGGACATTGCTCACACCGCGGTTGTGACTTTAGGCAGTAAGTCTTGCCGACTCCGACGATCAGCCCGTGCATTTCATTGAGCACCTGGGCCCGCGCAGAGCGCTCGGCTGTGCTCATGCGCGAAGGACGATGACACGAGCCCCGCGGCGCCACCCCAGTTTTGGCGGATCCATGCTCAGATGACCCAGACTCGAATGACACAGACTCGTCTGCCCCAGGCCCGGGTTCGATTCCCGGGGTTTCCTCCGCGACCGCCGCCAGCGCCTGCTCGAACAGCTGTCGAATTTCGTCATAGCCGGCTGCGCCGGAGACAATCTCGTGTCGTTCCAGAATGCGCCTTGTGTAAGTGTCCACAACAAAGACCGGGTGAGTGCCGGCATACAAAAGAATCGAGTCCGCGGTCTCCGGCCCAACACCGTTGAGCGCGAGCAGTTCGTCGCGGAGTTCGGCCGTTGGCCGCGCGAACATCCGCGCGAGCGACCCGCCGTAACGCTTGTCGAGAAAGCTGACAAAGTTTTTCAACCGCTGCGTTTTCTGCCGGAAGTAACCCGCCGGGCGAATCAACTGCTCAAGTTTAGGCTGAGGCGTGCGGCGGATTCCGCGGATGGTCAGAAGCCGCGCTTTCCGAAGGTTGGCGAGCGCCTTCTCCACGTTTGTCCACGCAGTGTTCTGGGTTAAATACGCCCCAACAATTACCTCAAATCGCGATTGTGCCGGCCACCAGTGCTGACGTCCCCAGGCGGAAAACAACGTGTGGTAGTAAGCGCGGATCGCGTCGTGTTTGGTTTCGCCCATGGCGCCCAGGTTGGAGTACCGTGCGTCACCATTCTAGCGGCGAGCCTGAAACCTTCACCACAGGGGGACAGGGGTAACAGAGGGGAACTGCTATCCACCTAACTATCAAATGAATCGATTCCTCCTGTGCATCCCTGTGTTCGCTGTGGTGAAGGCAGTACCCCAGCACCGAAGAACATGGCCTGCCGCGCGTTGTGATCCCCGTCACACCCCGATTTTCTGGCAGAAATGCGCCCATAGTGAGGGCAAACCGCAACTTCCGCGAAGTACAGGTACCTAAGTTACTTTTTCAGAATTCCTATTGGGTTGACAATTTGTGTCAGTGCGAAAGTATCCTCGCTGATCCCCCCGGAAATCAGCGGCTTTGCACTGACCCCGGACTACTTGGGAATACAGGAGAGATATGTCTCAGCGGCTGGGTGACCTGCTCGTCAAAGAAAAGGTCATAACCCCAGAGCAGTTGGAACAGGCGACCAAGCTCCAGAAGGATTCTCACTCCCGGCTCGCCTCCGCGCTGGTGAAGTTGGGTTTCCTCTCGGATGAGGATGTCACCAACTTTCTCTCGCGCCAGTACGGCGTGCCCGCCATTAATCTTTCTTATTTTGAAATCGACCCCGCCGTCGTCAAGCTGATTCCCTTCGAGACCGCGAAACGCTATCAGATCTTGCCGCTCAGCCGCGTCGGCGCTTCGCTCACCATCGCCATGGTGGATCCCACCAACGTCTTTGCCATGGACGATATCAAGTTCATGACCGGCTTTAACATCGAACCGGTCGTGGCCTCGGAAAGCTCCATCATCGAGGGCATCGATAAAGCCTACGGGACTTCCAAAGAAGAAGAGCTCGAGCAGGTCATGCAGTCGATGAACGACGTCGGCGAAGGCGCCGATGTCGAGGTGCAGTCCGAAGAGCAGGAACTCGAACTCAGGGAACTGGAGAAAGCGGCTGACGAAGCTCCCATCGTCAAGCTCGTGAACCTGGTGCTCACCGATGCCGTGAAGCGCGGCGCCAGCGATATTCACATGGAGCCGTACGAAAAAGAATTCCGGGTCCGCTTCCGCATTGACGGAGTTCTGCAGTCGATCATGAATCCGCCGCTGAAACTGAAGGACGCCATCACTTCGCGCCTCAAGATCATGGCCAAGCTCGACATCAGCGAAAAGCGGCTACCGCAAGACGGCCGCATCATGCTGAAGATGCAGATCGGCGGCAAGAAAAAGCAGCTCGATTTCCGCGTCTCCACTCTGCCCACGCTCTGGGGCGAGAAGATCGTGCTCCGGTTGCTGGACAAGGAAAACCTGCGCCTGGATATGACCAAGCTCGGTTTCGAGCCGGAGTCGCTGGTCAAATTCGAAAAGGCCATCCTGAAGCCCTACGGCATGGTGCTGGTCACGGGGCCGACAGGATCGGGCAAGACCAACACGCTCTACTCTTCCATCTCGCGGCTGAACCAGCCCGATACCAACATCATGACCGCCGAAGACCCGGTCGAATTCCAACTGGGAGGCGTGAACCAGGTGCAGATGAAGGAGCAGATCGGCCTGAATTTTGCGGCGGCCCTGCGCGCCTTCCTGCGCCAGGACCCCAACATTATCCTGGTCGGCGAAATCCGCGACTTTGAAACCGCGGAAATCGCCATCAAGGCGGCACTTACCGGCCACCTCGTCTTGTCCACGCTGCACACCAATGGCGCGCCGGAAACCATCACGCGTCTCATGAACATGGGCATCGAGCCCTTCCTGGTGGCGACGTCGGTTCATCTGATCTGTGCCCAGCGCCTGATCCGGCGGATATGCAAGGACTGTGCCGAGCCGGTCGAAATGCCCCCGCAGGCCCTGATCGATGAAGGCTACACGCCCGAAGAGGCCAAGACGGTGCAGATCATGAAGGGCAAAGGCTGCGCCACCTGCAACAAGACCGGCTACAAGGGCCGCACCGGTTTGTACGAAGTGATGGAAGTGGACGACGAGATCCGGGAACTGGTTCTGGTCGGCGCGTCAGCGGTCGAACTCAAGAAGAAAGCGATTGAACGCGGCATGATCACCCTGCGTCGCAGCGGGCTGATCAAGGTCGCGGCAGGCTGGACCACGCTCGAAGAAGTGGCTCGGGAAACGATCCACTAGAAACGGCATCAGGAAGGAAAGAAAACTATGGCACTCGCATTAAGCGATCTACTCCGCCGCATGCTGGAGATGAATGGAAGCGACCTCCACATCACCACCAACTCTCCGCCCCAAATCCGGGTGCACGGCCATCTGGTGCCGCTCGACCTGCCCCAGTTGACGCCCGCCGAGACCAAGCAACTGGCCTACAGCGTGATGACCGATTCGCAGAAGCACCGTTTCGAAGAAAGCCTCGAACTGGACTTCTCCTTCGGTTTGAAGGGGCTGGCTCGCTTCCGCGCCAACGTCTTCAACCAGCGCGGCGCTTCGGCTTGCGTGTTCCGTCTGATTCCGTTTGAGATCAAGTCCTTCCACCAACTGGGCCTGCCTCCAATCGTCAGCAAGCTGTGCGACAAACCGCGCGGGCTGGTGCTGGTGACGGGGCCGACCGGCTCGGGCAAGTCCACGACGCTGGCGGCCATGATCGACAAGATCAATACCGAGCGCCACGAACACATCCTCACCATCGAGGACCCGATCGAGTTCGTGCACATGAACAAGAACTGCGTGGTCAACCAGCGCGAATTGCACTCG
>JBEKWL010000029.1:0-26507 GCA_049513095.1 Terriglobales bacterium | reverse complement strand
AAGACGGAATGCTCGGATGCCTCGGTGTCCATGGGCGAAGCACTCTCAACAGTGCTCTCAGCATGGCGTCAGCAGACCCCATACTGCCAGCCCACGGACTTTGTTTTCGCATCGTTCAAAAGTGACGGAGCGGTGCCCTTAGCGATGAGTTGCTTTGCTGCCGACCATCTCCGTTCTGCGGCAATTGCTGCTGGCGTGAAGATCGAACCGGGCCAACGGTTCGGCCTGCACAACCTGCGGCATTCGCTTTCTCATTGGCTGGTAAACAAGGGGAAGGTGGAACCAAAGACGGTGCAGTCGATGCTGAGGCACAGCAAAATCCAGACCACGCTCGACCTGTACACGCAGGGAGACTCGGACGAGATGTCCACGGCTCAGCAGCTATTCGCCGACGCTGTGGATTGGTGTGGATTGGAAAAACCAACGCAGGTGATGTAAGTGATTGAAAATATGGTAGGCACGTGGGGACTCGAACCCCAGACCTCTACCGTGTCAAGGTAGCGCTCTAACCAACTGAGCTACGCGCCTACAACAACTTACGAGTTTATCAGGGAACGTTTGGGAACGAAAGCCGCAAGCACCGCCCCAATGACCCCTGATTGTGCTGTCCGCCGATCTTCAGGAATGCTCTGCGCGTACAGGTCCATCGTCAGTCTGCTAGACACAGCTCAGCGGCGTACGCAATCTGTAGTCGCGCGGCTGCCACGAGCTTCGGCAATGTCTTGGGAAGTTTTATGCCAGCATTGCGTGTCAGCTTTCGCTGCTCACCTGTGGCCGTCGCCATACCCCTGTGAAGGTTCGCGACGGCCTCACGTCAACTCATATTTCGGCATCTGTGTTCCTAAACTACACCACCGCTTCTTTTGGTCATTATAGGGGCCGAATCCGCGGTGCCCGGTTCGCTTCTCCTGATGTACTGCATATTTCAATCTCTTGGAGACTCCCCGAGGGTTAATCTGGGGGCCATTTGGGTCCAATAACAGGCGCATGATTTTCAGGAGATCCTGATCGCGCCATCACTTCTGGATTGCCGACAAACCGCCCAGTGACGACGGTTAAAGATAGTCACGACACCAAGCCTTAAAGACCGCGAGGGCCGCGCCCGGCCTGGATACGCAACAGCGCCGCGACGAGTGTGTTGACGTCCTCATAGGTATTGTAAAGAGCCAATGATGGGCGAACCGTGCTCTCGACGCCCATACGCCGCAGAATCGGCTGCGCGCAGTGGTGACCGGCACGGACAGCGATGCCCTCCTGGTTGAGCGCGACACCTACATCCTCGGTTCGAACATCGTCGAGAACGAAAGAGAGCACGCCCGCTTTCTCACGCGCTGTGCCGATCAGCTTCAGGCTTGGTACGGTGAGCAGACCCGCCGTGGCGTAGTTCAGAAGCTCGTGTTCATAGGCAGCAATACTTTCCATGCCGACCTGTTCGACATAGTCGAGCGCGGCGCCGAGCCCAACCGCGTCCGCAATATTGCCGGTGCCCGCTTCAAACCGCGCCGGAGCTACGTTGCAGGTGGTCTTCTCGAAGGTGACATCCACAATCATGTTGCCGCCGCCTTTGTCGCAGGTGCGCAGGACTACGTACTGATCGCGGCGTTGACGCCTGTGTCTGGGGTTGGGAGCAAAATCGCATTTGGGGACTCTAGTTCTTGCAACATCGACAGTAACAACTGGTTCAGGGAGCGACACCCGCGACACCATGTACTACGACATTCCAGTCACACTTTGGGACGAGGTCGATGAGCTGGAGTTCTTCGTTCAGCGGCATCTCGATAGCAGACTCGATGCGGCGTCTTTGAAAGCTCGGCGTGTCCCGTTCGGTTGCTATGAACAACGCAAAGACGGCGCCTACATGCTGCGCATCCGTTGCCTGGAGGCGCGCTCACACCGACTCAATTACGCACCCCGTAAAGATTGGCCTTCTTGATTCCCACACATGGCGTTAGAAAATGTGTAGTTTTCTAATCCAAGTTGTTCCTTTTGGCCCGGAAGTTCAGCAGTGGCCAAATAGCGCCCTTCACGTATCACATTGTGATGTAAATCACAGTACTCAGTGAGAATTGTCACAGACAGGTTGTGACGAATGTCATATTATCTTGCCCGCCGATTGCAAAGACTCCAGTAAAACGGGTGCGTGCGGATGGATCGTTTGCGGAATGCGGTTCCCTCAGCTTTAAGTGATCTCTTGCTGAAGGAATCGCACGGGTGTTTTGCCGCTCGCATTTCCGGTGGTTGGTTTTCTCCGCTTGCGCTCTCGCACTACCTGCCTTTCCCCCGACACGTTCATTAACCAACCGCCCATCAAGCGGGCGGAGAGCTAGTTTGCGTACTTAGTAAAGATCGAGATCATGAATAACGAGGAGAAGAACTCAATGAAAGCGGGATTCAAAGTCGTAGCGTTGGCCTCAGCAATTCTGGTGGTCGGATTCGTTTTGTTGTATTCGGGAAGAAGCGTAAGTGCAGCTTCTACAGTTCAGATCACAGGTAGCGTCAAACTTGACGGCGCCGCTCCACACCAGAAACCGATTGACATGGCGAAGGAGCCGAGTTGCGCCGCGGTTCACAAGGACAAGCCGATCACCACAGAAGGCGTGGTTGCCGGAGCGAACGGAGGGCTGGCGAATGTTGTCGTCTATATCACCCAGGGCCTGACCGGCAACGAGCCCGTTTCCACACAATCGGTCGAGATTAACCAGAAAGGTTGTCAGTACGTCCCGCATGTAGTGGCCGTCGATGCGGGTCAGCACATGAAGATACTGAACAGTGACCAAACGTCGCACAACATTCACCCGCAAGCCACAAAGAACCCCGAGTGGAACAAGTCGCAGTTGGCGGGAGCCCCACCTCTTGATGTGACTTGGAACAACGAGGAAATCGCCATACCAGTCAAGTGCAACGTTCATCCCTGGATGCACGCCTACATTGTGGTGGTAAAGGGCCCTTACGGCGTGAGCGACGATAGCGGCTCTTTCAAGCTCGACAACGTACCAGCGGGGAGCTACACCCTCACGGCTTGGCACGAAACTTACGGAACTCAGACTCAGACTGTGACTGTTGCTGCTGGGAAGCCAGCTACCGTCAGTTTCACCTTCAAGGCGAAGTAGAGACCCGAACCAAATTCGCGGCCGTCGCAGGATAGAACTGTGGCGGCCGCATAAAGCGAGGAATCTCATGCCCGGTAAAGCGTTCGCGGTCGTAGTGGTGATCATTACGCTGGTTATCGCCTATTGCGTTATCACTCACGTGTGGTGGATGCCGGTGGATATCTCCGCCCACGGACCCAAGATCGATCACCAGATCGAAGAAACCGTATTCGGCGCAGGCATTCTGTTTATTGCCGGACAACTGGTGCTGGCGTCATTTGCCTTTCTGTACGGCGACAGCAAGGGCGCGCGCAAGATGAAGGCGTTTCCCGGTGGCGCGAAATCTCTCATCGTCTTCGCCTGTGTTGTGGTTGGCGTCGAAATTCTGGTGCTCTCGTTCATCGGTTCCAAGGCGTGGGCCTCGGTCTATTTCACGCCGCCCGACCCCGATTCGCTGCGCGTCGATGTGCAAGCTGGGCAGTTTGCGTTTTACTTCCGTTATCCCGGACCGGATGGCAAGTTCGGGCCGCTCCACCCTGATCTTATTAATGAGGCGACACAAAATTACTTTGGTCTCGACACTGATCACGATGCGGACTCGAAGGACGACATCGTGACCGCGGGGCTGGCGATTCCGGTAAACAAGCCCGTGTTGCTCACTCTGCATTCCAAGGATATGGGGCACTCTTTCGATGTGCGGGAGCTCCGTATCCAGCAAGACTTTGTACCCGGGATCGTGATTCCGGTCCACTTCACAGCATTGCAGACGGGAAAGTTTGAAATTGTGTGCACGCAGCTCTGCGGACTTGGGCACTACAACATGAAGGCGTATCTCGAGATCATGACGCAGGCAGACTACGACAATTGGCTGAAGCAGCAAGCGGCCATGCAGTAACTGAAGTGCGTCACCGCACTGCGCAAACCGAAGTGCGTCTGCTTCCGAAACGGGGCGGACGAAAAAACATCTCTCGTGGGGTGAGATCACATGCACGATATGTCAGCGCACGCGGCCGCGCACCATGCACCGCCGAGCGGTTTCATTCGCAAGTACCTTTTCAGCGTGGATCACAAGGTGATCGGGATCCAGTACACGACCCTGAGTCTGGTAGCGGCGTTCATCGGGATGGCGCTCTCCTGGGTCATGCGCATCCACCTGGGCTGGCCGGCGGCGAGTATTCCTTTTCTGAGTACGCTCTCTCCCAATGGCGCTCCGGGTGGCGTCCCGACGCCGGAGTACTACTTGTCGTTGATGACCATGCACGGCACGATTATGGCGTTCTTCGTGCTGACCGCGGCGCCGATGGCTGGGTACGGCAATTTTATGCTGCCGATCCAGGTGGGTGCGGCGGATATGGCTTTTCCTCGGTTGAACATGGCGTCGTTCTGGGTCACGTTCGTCGGTTTCGTTGTCGCCAGCGCGACGTTTATCATTCCCGATGGCCCGCCGATCTCCGGCTGGACCGCGTACGCGCCGTTGAGCGCCGTGGGACCGGCTGCCGGTCCGGGTCAGGGCCGGGGCCAAGACCTTTGGGTACTTTCGATTGCATTCTTCTGCGTGGCGTCGCTCCTCGGGTCGCTGAACTTCATTGTGACGACGATCGATCTGCGCACCAAAGGTATGACGCTGTCCCGGCTGCCCCTGTCGACGTGGGCGTGGTTTATTAACGCGTGGGTGAGCTTGCTGGCTTTTGCCGTGCTGTTGCCCACTGGCCTCCTCCTGCTGCTCGACCGCGTCGGTGGAACCAGCTTCTTTATTCCTGGCGGACTCGTGGTCAATGACAAGGTGCTGCAGCACTCCGGCGGTTCGCCGCTCTTGTTCCAGCACCTGTTCTGGTTCTTCGGACATCCGGAGGTTTACATCATCATTTTGCCGGCGTTTGGGATCGTCGCACACGTCATGCCGACGTTCACCCGGAAGCCGCTGGTGGGGGGCTGGAAGGTGATCACCTATGCCATGATCGCCATCGGCAGCCTTAGCTTCATCGTTTGGGGACATCACATGTTCGTGAGCGGAATGAGCCCGAATATGGCGATGGTGTTCTCGGTGCCAACGCTGATCATCACTATCCCGTCCGTCATTGCGGTGCTGGTATTCGCGTTCTCTCTTTACGGCGCCAACATACGCTTCACGACTCCGATGCTGTTCTGCCTCGGTTTCATCTCACTCTTTATCAGCGGGGGAATCGGTGGATTCTTCCTGGCGCAGCCGGCGGTCGATTCCTATCTGCACGCGACCAGCTTCGTCGTAGGCCACTTCCACTTCACCATGGGTCTCTCCGCCATATTTGCGACCTTTGCCGGCTTCTACTACTGGTTCCCGAAAATGTGGGGCCGCATGATGAACGAGACGCTCGGCAAGGTGCACTTCTGGCTGAGTTTCGTCCTCGTGTACTGTGTTTTCATGACCATGCATTTGATGGGCCTCACCGGAGCTGTGCGCCGCTATTCATCGTATGTGGCCGACTTCATGGTCCCGCAGATTCCCACCAACCGGTTCATTACCGTCGCCGCGTTGTTGCTGGGCGCGGTGCAGTTCATCTTCTTGTACAACGCGATTTGGAGCCGCTTCAAGGGACCCAAGGCTCCAGACAATCCGTGGCAAGCCACCACGCTCGAATGGGATACGACATCGCCCCCGCCGTTCGACAACTTTGACGGCCGGCAAATCACTGTTCGCCACGGTCCGATGGAGTACGACGCGGATGCCAGCGTGATGCAGACTTCCCCGGAGCAGTCCATCGCGGGTACCTAACCGGGTGGAGGAAGCTGGCTGTTCATCATAGCGACGTGGGTGTAAACCATTCGAAAGGGAGGCGCGATGAGCCAATCCGAACTGACCATGTCAACCGGGCATGAAGTGCTGATGGAACCTTCTCCGTACGGCATTGAAAAGAAGAAGCTGGGGATGTGGTTCTTTATCGTCGCCGATGCATGCACGTTCGCCACGTTTCTGTTTGGCTACGGCTACATGCGCGTGGGCAGCCAGAATTGGGGGACGCCGTTCGAGTTCGGGACGATCTTGAACGGGATCGTCATGACCTTCGTCCTGCTTTCCAGCAGCCTTACGATGCTGGCGGCGGTTCGGACCACGCAGGCAGGGGAGAAAGCGTCGGCCAACAAATGGCTTGGTCTTACGATGCTTTTGGGTACGGTGTTCGCTATCCTGCACCTGCGGGAATGGTTCAAGATGATCAGGGAGGGCTGGGGGCTGTTCTCCAATCCCACTGGCGGCACGACGCAGTTCGGCGCGTGCTTCTTCAGCATCACGGGGCTCCATTTGACCCACGTCATTAGCGGCGTCATTGCACTCCTGATTATCACGCGGGGCTACAACCAAGGACGCTACAATACCAGTCACGTTGAAACCGCGGGCCTGTACTGGCACTTTGTCGATTTGGTCTGGATGTTCGTTTTTCCACTGATGTATTTGATGAACGCCCGTTGATGGGAACTCAGAGCAGAAGGGAGAAGCTGTCATGTCATCGAATCGAGAACCTGGAATGGGTTCTTACGTAGGGATCGTGATCGGGCTGATGATCATCGTGGGGATTGAGGTGGTTCTGACCTATCAGCATTTGCCGGTACGAACCTTGCTCTTCTCCTTGCTCTGTCTGGCGTCGGTGGAGGCGTTCGTGGGCGTCATGTACTTGATGCACGTGAGGTACGAGAGTCCGCTTTTGTTCTGGACCGTGTTTCCAGCCACGCTCTTCGTGTTGGTGCTCCTGAACTACGTATGGCCGGACGCGTACCGCATGGCAAGGATGAGTCTGGGGAAATGACGCGGTCGAGGCCGTCCCGCCCCGGTCCGAAGGAGATCAAGTGAACTCGGCAAAACAGAAGAGCGTGCACTATCTCAAGCTTGCGCTGGTCGGATTGGCGTTCCTGCTCCTGACGGGCACCAAAGATCTTTTCGCGCAGGGCTGCGCCATGTGCTACCAGAGCGCGGCCGCCTCGGGCGCCCGTTTCATCCATGCTCTGAAGAGCGGCATCGTGGTCATTGTTATTCCTCCGCTGCTGATGACGGGCATTTTTGCGCGGTTCGTTTACCGCAGGCGCAACCTGTTTCATGAGGAGACCGGGGAACACGACGAGGTTTGACAATTTCGGCGACAAGCACCCGGTTTTATCACGATCCTGTCAGAAAAGATGCTAGGTATCAGTTGGGGAAACTAAGGAGTCTGAGTTATGGCCACCACGGTCCATGAACCGCCGCAAATCGAACCTCGCCGCTTGCCGGATGAAGGTCACTCTGGAGATGGCGGCGGGTGGAATCTGGTTCCGGCTGAGGGTAACCTGCGCGCGGTTGGGGACCGCTCCCCAGAACCGGCCAGAACCGGCATCTGGGTGGGGCTGGCGGCGATTGCGATGTCATTCGCCGCGCTCACCAGTGCTTTGGTGGTTCGTCAGGGTTCGGGGATGGACTGGCAGCGCATTACTCTGCCTCCCATTCTTTACGCAAATACACTTGCGCTGTTCGCCAGTAGTGTCACCCTGGAGATAGCTCGCCGCCGGATGGCGGGGTACGCTCGCGGGATAGAAAGCCGGATTGCGGTACCGATGCGCTGGCTGGTGATAACGTTGGCGCTCGGCCTGCTTTTCGTCGCCGGTCAGTATGTGGCTTGGCTACAATTGAGGGCTGCAGGACTGTATCTCGCCACAAATCCGAACTGCTCGTTTTTCTACGTCTTTACTGCCGTACACGCCTTGCATGTGCTGGGGGGTCTGGCTGGATTGGTTTACATCATCAGCAAGCTCAATCGCTCTATCCTGCGGCGAAGTACGTTTGCTGCGGCCGCGCAATACTGGCATTTCGTGGACATTCTTTGGCTGTATCTGCTTTGGGTGCTTTGGATGAAGCTCTAATTCTTGTTGATCGCTAGCACAACCAATTCAAGCAGAAGATGTAGCAGGAGAGCATGGCGACTACTGACAGTACGATGCAGCCGAAGCCGACGGACCGTTTCACTTCCATGGTCAAGGACTATTACGTCCTGACCAAGCCTGAAGTGAACCTGCTGATCCTTATGACCACGTCGGCGGGTTATTATCTTGCCTCTCGTGGACCTTTCAGGATTGTCGGCCTGATGAACACACTGGTCGGTACGCTCCTGGTCGCCAGCGGTACCGCAACCCTGAATCAGTGGATGGAACGAGTTTGGGACGGTCAGATGCGCCGCACCGCCAGTCGGCCGCTGCCTTCGGGCAGGCTCAATGCTCGCGAGGCGTTTCTGTTTGGGATTCTGCTGAGCCTCGCTGGAGGCCTGTACCTCGCGGTTGCGGTTAACGGGCTAGCAGCCTTCCTTGCGATCTCCACGCTGCTTTCGTATCTGCTTATCTATACTCCGTTGAAGCGGAAGACGCCGCTGTGCACGCTGCTCGGCGCTTTTCCGGGTGCCATGCCCGCGCTGATCGGATGGGCGGGTGCCTCGGCAAGTATCGAGCGGCACGCTTGGTTTCTCTTCGTCGTTCTCTTCCTGTGGCAGTTCCCGCATTTCCTGGCGATTGCCCTGATGTACCGTGAGGACTACACCCGGGCTGGCTACAAGATGCTGCCCCAGTTTGATCTCGATTCCCGCTTTACGCGTGCCGAGATTATTGCCTTCACTGTGATCCTGGTGGTTACCACGATGCTTCCGCTGGTCGATCACGGAGGCCCGATTTATCTGAGTGGAATGTTTCTGGCGGGCCTCTTCTTGCTATATCACGTAACAAAGTTGGCGAGATCAAATTCGATAGTCTTGGCCAGCCGCGTCTTGCATGCCTCCGTTATCTATCTGCCTATAGTTCTTGGGATGATTGTCTCCCGGAAGGCCTGAAGTTACGGGCGCGACCGACCCCCTGATTGCCAAGATGATTCCGGGTTATCGCTTTAATTTCTGGCCGAGCGGACAAGCGTCACGGCGTAGACGGAGAAGCTGCCGCCGCTGAGGCTCGCGGAAAACTGAGCGAAGCGGGGGAGGCGTCAATCGAGCTTCCACAAGGGGAGTAATCCGGCTACATCAGCTTCGCATACTCCGCCTTGGCTTCTTTCAGGTTGGGGATGTCGGGGTCGGCGGCGCTCCAAATCTTTAGAAGTACTGGTAGGCGGCCCCACGCCAGGATCAGAGCCACCCCGAACAGGTTTCAGTCATTGCACTGCATCGATTCGATGTGCTTATTTAAGTTGCTGATAGCCGTTGATTCCGCTTTGGTCTTCCACTTGCTTTAGAATCGCCTTTCGCATGAGGCCAGAGAACGGGCCTACCAGACTCCAATAGATTCGAAATTTCCGCAGCGCGGCTTGTCCGAAACACTTGATCCTCGTCTCGGTCGAAAGAACTGTACTCTCGGTCGAATCTGCTCGCAGCTTGAAGTTCCACGCAACCTTTGCGTAGCCGGAGGGAGAAAATGCGGCAAAATCCTTCGCGGTGAGTTCCATGCACCGCCCGCCATCGGGACGCCAGAAGCGCCCCGCAACGCCGATAACGATCTCCTCGTTGGGAACTTCTGACAAGATCACGAAGCCCGTACCCTGGAGCCGCTGACGCAGGTCACCCGGCACGCGATTAGCCGGCAGCCGCTTTCCGGTTCTGATTGTCATCAGGACGCGCACCAGCCACAGTTCGCTGAAGTCCGAGCGCAGAAGAGACTGGTACACGACCGAGGCTGGGGCGTTGATGCGGATTTCGTAGGCCGCACTGAAATCGTAATTCGGCAGGAATTTGTCGATTCGCGAGCGGTCTTGAGCGGAGGTAGTCACCACTCAGAATTCTATTTCCGATGGTAGCACCGCACAACCTTAAGAGAAGAGCCGAACCTGAAGCTGGGGAAGTCCGATGGGTGCTCAGCATTCCTCGTCGTATCGAGGGAGCGTCTCACATTTGGACGGCAGTCCTGAATGCGCAGCAAGGGTGCAAGAACAAAAGCGTCCCATGACTCAATGAGTCATCGGACGCTTCAGTCGAACAGCCCTCCCCCGAAGTCTGCTCACGACTACCCTACGTTCTGGCCCTCAGTTTGGGAATGGCTCCGATGGGCTACTGTGGAAAATGCGAAAACCATATAGGGCTCAGGCGATACCGGAGTTTGGTTCCGGTCGGATGACGCGCTCGACTGCCGCGAAGGCGGTGGGAGGCGTCGTGGGCAGCAATGTCAGCATGTCCGTTGCCGGTTGAAGGGGGTTCTCACAAATCTTGTTCATGCTGATGGCGTGCGCGCAGTTGTTGCATGTCAACAGAGTGCCGCCTGCGATGCTTCTAGCGACACCTCGCAATGCCGTGGTACATTCAATTTCGGTACAGTCACCAAGCTCAACAAGTGGCTGGGTTGGCAAGCTCGTTTGGCGATATTTATGTCGGCAACCCGCCGCCTACAACGAAAAAGAACGACCTGCAGCTCGCAACCGGTCTGAACTTCTCTTTCACACACTGAGCCGCAACGTGGGAACCACGGAGCAGAAACTGAACCCAAGAAAAAGCGCGGGGTGAATCGGCAGGTCTGAAAGCCGACAAGCCGAACAGGATGAAAGCCGGACCGTCGACAGACGAGCCAGTTTCCCACGGCCAGCGCGTCTGTGGGCAGCCCGCCCTGGTTCTTTTGAAAACCGAGTACAAGGCAATCAAAGGAATCCGGAATCCGGATTCCAGATTAAGGCTTCCATAACTGGAGGATATGATGAAAAAGTTAATGACCCTGTTCTTGCTGTGCGCCTTCGTTCCCGCGGCGTTTGCGGTTAACGAGGAAGAAAACCGCGTGAAGGATTCGGGGCAGGTACTCTCCGAAATCTTGAATATCCCGGATAACATTCCGCAGGGACTCATTGACAAAGCGGAATGCCTCATCATTCTGCCGTCCGTGAAGAAAGGTGCGTTCGGAGTGGGAGGAAGTTACGGCCGCGGTGTCATGATCTGCCGCGGCGGTCCCTATTACACCGGCCCTTGGGGTGCTCCGGCGATGTATGCCCTGGAAGGCGTCAGCATCGGGTTTCAATTGGGCGGTGAAGCCACCGACTTCGTCTTGCTAGTGATGAATCCAAAAGGCGCGGAGTCTCTCCTCAACAGCAAAGTAAAGTTGGGCGTCGACGCCTCCGCCGCTGCCGGCCCCAAGGGGCGCGACGCCGAGACTGCAACTGACGTCGTCATGAAGGCCGAAATTCTGTCCTATTCGCGCGCCAAGGGACTGTTCGCCGGTGTCTCGCTTGAAGGTTCCACCTTACGTTCGGATGGCAGCGCCAACGAAAAACTCTATGGCCAAAAACTAACCGCGAGAGAGATTATTCGCCAGGGCAAAGTGAAGGTTCCTGCTTGTGCGCAAGAGTTGGTCTCGCGCTTGAACAAGAAGAGTCCGAAGAACCTGTCCGATCCGAAATCTCTGCAGGTACTTCTTCAGCCTACGAAGCAGTCATCTTTTTCCACGAAAGGAAGCTAGCTATGCAAACGAAGATGGATGCATTGATGACGAGGGGGTGGAACGGGCTGATCGATCTTGGCATATCAGTGCTGGAAGCGCTTGCGCTGTGGATTGTCGGCCGCTGGCTGATCGGTGTTTCCATCAACATCATCGGCCGCAGCATGACCCGTCAGAAAATCGACCCAACGCTGATCCGCTATATCCAGAATGCGGTCGGCGCCATCCTCAACATCGTACTGGTCGTCGCCATCCTCAGCTTTTTCGGCGTGCAGACGACGAGCCTGGCGGCCCTCATCGCGGCCGCCGGTGTGGCCATCGGACTGGCTTGGAGCGGATTGCTGGCCAACTTTGCCGCGGGAGTATTTCTGATCATCCTGCAGCCCTTCAAGGCTGGCGATTTCGTGACCGCGGGCGGAATCATGGGCACGGTGCATGAGATCGGGCTATTCGTGACCTACATCGACACTCTGGACAACGTGCGGCATATCGTTGGTAACAATAAAATCTTCGGCGACGTCATCCAGAACTACTCCACCAACGCTTACCGGAGGGTGGACCTGACCGCGCAACTGGCACACGGCGTTGATGTGCACGCTGCGATGGCGCTGCTCAAGAAAGCCTTGGCGGGCCTTCCGAACGTTATGACCAACCCTGCCCCCGACGTGGAGATCCTGACTTTCAATCTCGCGGGGCCGGTGCTCGCCGTACGTCCGTATTGCAATAACAAGGATTATTGGCAGGTGTACTTCGACACCAACCGGTTGATTAAGGAGACGTTTACCGCCGCTGGCTTCGAAGTGCCCGAACAGCACTACATGGTGCGCACGAATGCTGGCGGTGCAACTGCGGTGCACTCTGCGTAAATGGTCGATTTTGGAAAAACAGAGATCGAGCCCTGCCGTCAACGACGTGACCGGCGGGTTATGGGTCGCTGTCAGAGCTTGGGCTGTTCCCTTGCACGAAACGGACGATCCCTCGCCAACATTGATCAAGAACCTGGGGACGAAGGCCTCTTGAATTTTGTGTGGCGAGCGGTCTGAACGTGCGCTACCTTTTTTCATCATCGGGGCGAGGTTGCGATTGCCTGGACGCTGCGTGATCGAGTCGTCACGTGCGAGGCGATCCCAAATCGCGCTTTGTACTCTGACACTCCGTTGAGAAGCGTACTTTTGCCTGGGGCGCAAAAGCGCAACTTAGGTTCGACAAGGGCCAGGAAGGTAGACTGCAGCTGCAGATACTTGATCAACAACATGGCCACCAGCGCCGACCAGATCTATGTCATCAAGGCATGGTCAAAGTCCCTACGAAGGTCTTAACTCGGATCATCGAGTTAGCTGGATTTCGTAACTCTTGCCTCTTGACAAGATTTTGGCCGGGGCGAGTTAGGAGCAAAAATAAATCAGTTTTCGATTTAGGACGACGAGGGCGAAGGTTTTTGGGGGCCAAAAGCCAAAAGCTGAGAGCTAACAACTGACAGCTAAGAACTCAGCCTCTTCGCCATCGAACAATAAATCTCCACCGCTTCCCGTAGCTCCGCTTTCTGGACAAACTCGCCCTCCGTGTGCGCCACGTGAATCGAGCCTGGACCGAGCAGCAACGGCTCGCCCCAGTTCGTAAGGGACGGGACATCGGTGGTGAAGGCCGCGACCATCGTGGGCAGACTGTCCAGCGTCCGCAGCCGCAGAAACGGAGTCTCGCGTGTGAAGCGAACCTCGGCGAGCGCGCCTACGGTCTCTGTAATCTCACGGCGCAGCGCGTCCGCCGGGCCGACCAGGCGATAAAAAAGGTTAGCCTTGGCAAAATCGGGAATCACATTCGGCGCGCGCCCGCCCTGAATTAAGCCGACGTTCTTGGTGCAAGGGCCCACGTCGGCGCCTTCGGGAAGTTTCATCGCGTGCAAGCGGTGGAGCGCTTCTACCAGTTTGTCGATCGCCGACTCACCCAGTTCCGGATACGCCGAGTGCGCCATCTTTCCGTGCGCCACCAGTTCCACCTGCAGCGCGCCCTTGCTCGCCAGCGCCAGCTTGTTTTCGGTGGGCTCGCCGTTAATCATGAAGCGCGCGCCCATCGCTTGCTGGTTGGCCACCCTCGCGCCGATCGAGTCCCGCTCCTCGCCCACCAGAAACAGCAGCCCGACGAAAACGCCTGCCCCACGCAGCTTCTCCGCCGCCAGAATCTCGGCTGCAATAATCCCCTTGGCGTCGCACGCTCCGCGCCCGTAAATGCGCTCGTCATCTTCGGACGATGCAATAAAAGGCGGCACCGTATCCATGTGCGTGGAGAAAAAAACCTCCGGACGCACATGCCCCGGCCACAAAGCCAACACGTTCGCGCGCGCACCTTCGACCGGCATTTTCCGAGCTTCCAACCCGCGTCGCCGCAGCTCGTCGCAAAGGAAGTCTCCCACCCCACCTTCATTCGGAGTGATGGATTCAATATCGATCAGACGGCGGGTAAGCGCAAACAGGTCCATGCAGGAAAAGAGTACCAGTCGACAGTGGATAGTGAATAGTGAATCGTGAGCGGATGGTGTGGCACTCTCTCAATTCGCCGACCATTCACTGACTACTATCCACTGGCGCTGTTGTAGTCTGATTCCGTGCTCCCCGAAACCTCCACCATCCGCTCGCTGTTCCTCACCGGCCCTGCCGGACGCCTGGAAGCTCTGCTCAACGCCGGATCGCCCAACGCGACGCACGCCGCCGTGGTGTGCCATCCGCATCCGCTCTACGGTGGAACGCTGCACAACAAAGTCGTCTTCCACGCCATGAAGGCGCTCAACGGCCTCGGATTCCCCGTGCTGCGCTTCAACTTCCGTGGCACCGGCCTGAGCGAAGGCGAGCACGCCAGCGGCCTCGGCGAAGTTGAAGACGTGCGCGCCGCCCTCGATTGGCTCGAGCGCGAATTCACGCTGCCCGTCATCTTCGCCGGTTTTTCCTTCGGCGCCGCCGTCGGATTGCGCGCCGCGTATTCCGATGACCGGGTCCGCTCGCTCATCGCCCTCGGCCTGCCCGCCGTCGCCGTCGAAGACCGCGTCTACGATTTCGAATTCCTGCGCGAGTGCGTCAAGCCCAAACTCTTCGTCAGCGGCTCGCGCGATCAGTTCGGCCCCGCCGGAAAACTCGAAGCGCTCGTCAACACCTTCGCCGAGCCCAAGAAGCTGGTCCGCATCGAAGCCGGAGATCACTTCTTCGAAGGAAGACTCAAGGAGATGCGCCTAGCTATCGAAGACTGGGTCCGCGAGACCCTGCTCGCAAAAGCCACCGGCGGCTAACAGCGAACGAAGAACAGCGACCAGCGAACGACGACCGTCGTTCTTTATAATCCCTACCATGCCCACGATCCCTCCCGCGCGCGACCAGCAATTCCGCCGCATGAGCGACGTCGCCTGCGAGATCTTCGCCTCAGCGCTCAAGAACGCCTCCATCGAAAGCGCTTTCGCCCGCAACGTGCACTGTGAGCGCCGCGTCCTGCGCATCGGCGACGACCTGCACGATCTCGATTCCTACCAGCGCGTCTTCGTCGTCTCGATCGGGAAGGCGGCACACACCATGGCCGCCGCTCTCGAAGCCCAACTCGGCACCGGACTCAAAGGCATTGTCGCATCGTCCGTCGAACCAGCCAGCCAGGTGCGCGGCTTCCGCTATTTTCGCGGCGGGCATCCCACTCCTACCGCCGAATCCATCCACGCCGCCGACGCCATCCTCAAGTCGCTGACTTCTCTCGACGCCGCTTCGCTCGCCATCTTCATGATCTCCGGCGGCGGCTCTTCCATCGTCGAAAAGCCCGTCGTTGCTAAGAAAGACACTTTGAAAGACGACGACATCTCGCTGCCCGACCTCGCCGTCACCTACCGCACGCTCGTGAACTCCGGCGCACCCATCGCCGAGATCAACGCCATCCGCAAACATCTTTCCTCCGTGAAGGGCGGACGCCTCGCCCAGGCAGCCTATCCCGCTCAGCAGGTTTCGATTCTCGTCTCCGACGTGCCCGACGATACACCCGACGCGCTCGCCTCCGGTCCCACCATGCCCGATTCCACTTCCATCCACGACTGCGAGCGCATCGCCGCCAAGTACAACCTTATCGACCAGTTCCCCAAATCCGTCGCCGATCTCTTCCGTCAGCATGCTCTCGACGAGACGCCCAAATCCGACGACCCCTCTTTCGTCCGCGCTCGCTGGTGGACCGTGCTCTCGAACAAAGTGGCCATCGATGAAGCCGCAGTAGCCGCCACCCGCGCCGGTTTCGCCGTCGAAGTCGATAATTCCTGCGACGACTGGCCCTACGACAAAGCCGCCGCCTACTTGCTCAACCGTCTGCGCGAACTGCACCGCACCGTGTCGCGCGTCTGTTTGATCTCCGGCGGCGAGGTGACCGTGGCCGTCCGCAACGGTGGCATCGGCGGTCGCAACCAGCAGTTCGCCCTCGCCTGCGCCGAGCCAATAGCGGGACACGACACTACCGTGCTGAGCGCCGGGACCGACGGCATCGACGGTAACAGTCCTGCCGCCGGTGCCGTAGTCGATGGCAGTACCATTGCCCGCGCCGGAAGCGCCGAAGCCGTGCGGCACGCGCTCTCCGGCTTCAATGCCTATCCTCTTTTCGACGCGCTAGGCGATACCGTCATCACCGGACCCACCGGAAATAATCTTCGTGACCTTCGCATCCTGCTGGCCTATTAATTGGCCCGCCACCTCTCGACCAGCAAGAAGTATGCAGCCTTATGTAGGTGATATAGGGGTGCCGACTTCTGCGATTCGAAGCCAGCGTCCGATAACAGTCGACAGTTCATGGCCTTCCGGCCACGTAAATTCTTGTAAATCTCCCTTTTACCCGGCAGCGTCGCGCTTTCAACCTGCATCTAAGCTGTTAAAACCAATACTGCACTGGAGGTTTCGATTGAAACAGACAACACGTGTTGCCATCCTCTTGACGTTTGCCTGCGCCGCCCTGGCAGCGTTTTCGAATTTCGCGCAAGCTCAGAAAATCGATATCGGTTTCGGCGGCGGCACCACCCTAGCCCCAGACGCCAGTTTTGTGAGCGGTGTTGAAAGCGCCCCGTCGCTTAAGGGCGGTACCTTTCTTGGCTTTAACGGCGATGTGCTCTTCTGGCACAACCTCGGCTTCGGAGCCGAAGTGTCCTGGAGGGCCAGCAGCACCAACTGCGCAGTATCCCTGTGCGGCTTCAATTCAGGCGTAAGCTATCGCCCTGTGTTCTACAACTTCAACGCCGTGTACTCGCCCAAGATCGCACCCCATGCCTACCTTGAACTTGTCGGCGGCATCGGCGCGCTCGACACCCATTACTCCGCGTGTAACGGGGTTGGTGCGTCGTGCGGTGGCACCCAGCTGATCTCATCGAGCAACCACTTCGACGTAGATCTCGGCGGCGGCATCAAGCTTTACCCGCTTCATGGCGGTTTCTTCATTCGCCCCGAGGCGCGCTTTTACTGGGTCAACAACGGCACTGCTGACTACAGCTCGAACCACAGCGCCCGCGTCGGTGCTTCCATTGGCTACACCTTCAGATAACCCTCTTTCCGCCTCAAGTCGGGACAGCCGCCCCCGGCTGTCCCGCTGAGCGAACCGGGGATCCCGTCAAGCCCGATGTTCGCTTGACGGGGTGGAGAAGCTCGGCAGCGTGACTTTGTAAATGTCGTGATTTTGTAAATTTATTGTCCGTCCAACTCGCGAGTGGCCCGGATCCCCCATCGCGCATTATGATAGGCGTATGAATTTCGGCTTCTCCGGCGAGATGATCTTCCTGTTTCTTCTGGCGCTGATTCTTTTCGGCCCCAAGAAAATGCCCGAGATCGGTCGCCAGGTCGCGCGCTTCCTGAATGAATTCCGGCGCGCTTCCTACGAATTCCGCTCGCAGATCGAGTCCGAAATCAATTCCCTCGATACATCAGATACAAACGGTAGAAACGCCGGCAGCAGCGCCAGCAGCCGCCGGCAGCAGATCCTGCCCCCCCTTCAGGCCCCGCTCGGATCGCTCGCCAATCGCATCTTCAATCCACCGCCCGCCGAAAAGCTAGAAGCTGCGGAAAATGCCGCTGGGGAAAACGCTGCTGCCGAAAATGCCGCCGCCCCAGCCGAACCTGCACCCGTTCCCGAGCCTGCTCCCGCTCCGAGAGTTGAACCTCCGAAGGTTGCGCCCGATGCCTGAGCTGTCCGCCTCCTCACCCGCGAACCAATCCGCCAAGGAGCAAATGCCAACCATGGGCTTCCTCGATCATCTCGAGGAACTGCGCAAGCGAATCGTGTATTGCATCATCGCCATCGTTGTCGGCTTCTTCGCATGTTGGGGATATGCCGAGAATATCTACGCCATTATTCAGCGTCCCATCATGGAAGCGTTGCAACGCAATGGCCTCTCGGCCAAACTGGTTTACGTCAATCCCACCGAGCCTTTCAATCTGTATCTGAAAGTCGGAATGATGGCCGGCTTGTTCGTCGCCTCGCCCTTCGTGCTCTACCAGATATGGTGCTTCATTTCGCCCGGTCTCTACCGCAACGAGAAGCGCTACGTCATGCCCTTCATGGCCTCGACCATAGCCCTGTTCCTTTCCGGCGGGTACTTCGGCTACAAAGTGGTTCTCCCCCAGGCGCTCGTGTTCCTCATCGGCTACGGCAAAGACTTCCAGCCGATGATCACGCTCAGTGAGTACAGTTCTCTGTTTCTGACCATCATCGTCGGCCTGGGCGTAATTTTCGAAATGCCGATCGTGATATTTTTCCTGGCGCTCATGGGCATCGTCAGCGCCGGCTGGATGTGGCGCAGCATCCGCTATGCCGTTCTGGGTATCTTCGTCGTCGCCGCCATCATCACGCCGACCCCCGATATCCTGAACATGTGCATCTTCGCCGCGCCCATGGTGGCGCTCTATGTGCTAAGCATCGCCATCGCCTGGCTCGCGCATCCCAAGCAGCGCAAGAAGCGCGCGGAGAAAAGCTCTTAACCACAGAAGGCACGAAGATCAGAGGGGAAAATCATGGAACCCCAAAAGAACACGAGGGAAAATGGTGCAAAGGACCTTTGTGAAACTTCGTGTCCTTTGTGGTTAATGGGGTTGCTGTACCTGTTCGGACTGGTCACGCTTGTTTCCTGCTCGCGTGGAACGGATGTCCCGCCAACGATTGTTGTTCCGCCACAAGTCGAAACGCGAACTACGCCCCCAACTCCGCCCGAAGCCGCGGCTGCCGACCCCGCCCCACTCCCGCACATCGATTCGAAGCGTGCCTTCCAGTACACCCGCGAGGTCACCGCCTTCGGTTCGCGCTATATGGGCAGCGAGAATCACAAGAAACTCGAGCGCTACATTCTCGACCACCTCCAAGGTGATCAGGTCGAAGACGACGCCTTTACCGCCGACACCGTAGAAGGCAAGTTCCCGGTCCGCAACATTATCGCCAAATTTCCCGGCACAAGAGATGGCATCATCGTCATCCTCGGCCACTACGACACCGTCTATCCACTGCGCAACTCGGGGTTTGTAGGCGCCAACGACGGCGGCTCTTCCACCGCCATCCTGCTCGAATACGCCAACCAGTTGCGCGGCAAAAAGCGCGATGGCTACAACGTCTGGCTTGTCTGGACTGACGGAGAGGAAGCCGTCAAGACATGGTCCGACACCGATAGCCTTTATGGTACCCGTCATCTCGCCGAGAAATGGGAAAAAGACGGCACACTCAAGAAAATCAAAGCGCTCATGGTAATGGACATGATCGGCGATGCCGACCTCAACATCGACCGCGACACCAACAGCACGCCTTGGTTGCTCGATCTGATTTACGCCGCCGCCGAGCGCTTAGGCTACCAGTCCCACTTCTACGCCCGCGAGGGCGCCATCGAAGACGATCACCTGCCCTTCGTTAAACGTGGCGTCCCCAGCGCCGACGTCATCGACCTCGATTACGGATACAACAACGTATTCCATCACACCGCGCAAGACACCATGGACAAGCTGAGCCCCAAAAGCCTGGAAATCGTAGGCAATACGATTCTGGAAACCATCCACCTGCTTGACCAACGCTAGTGTCGACGGCTCGGCCGCCATCGCCGCAGCCCGCGAGTGACTTGCTACCCATTTCAGTTTCTCGGTTTCGGCGCCTGGCGGTTTGTCGTGCGAGTGCACAAGCATTTAATCACCAGCGCCGTTTTGCGAAATGTGAGCAATTGTGAACAGAATTGTGGGAAGTCCTGCCTATATACATAAGCGGTATGGCTACCAACAGCACTCTACTCTGCATACACCGCGACCCGGCCCAACTGCGTTTGTTGCAGGAAAGCGGATACGAACTGGTAACCGCGACCAACGGCTCCGACGGTCTGCGGCTTTTCATGTTGCGGCCCGTGGATGCAATAGTGATCGAGCACCAAACGGGTCTTTTGGATGGCGCAGCCATCGCGGCGGAGATCAAGCAGGTCCGGCCGGAAGTTCCCATTGTCATGCTCACCGACCACCTGGAATTGCCCGACGGTTCTTTGAAGTCCGTAGATGCGCTCGTGACCAAGTCCGACGGGCCTCACTTCCTGTTGGCGACCGTCCACTTTCTACTGACTGTGAAGCCGGCCCAGCGTCATGAAGGAAAGCTCGGTGCTCAAACGTCGGCAAGTCTCCGTCGGCCCGGCAGGTCACGGGAAGGGTCGGATCCTTGGCAGGCGAACACTCTTCAATCGGCAATTGACGAGAGGAGTGCGCCGTTTTCACCAACCGTCTGGAGAAACATCCGGAATGGGGGTCTCCAATTCTGAGGGACGGTCCAGTTCTCACGCACACTCTTTAGCCCCTGCCGCAAATTCAACGACAAGGAAGGACATCCCGAAGCTCCCCACGTGCATTCCAATGGACAATGGGCGAGCCATGATACCGGCCGCAACGACCCTCATTACCATCTGGATCATCCGTGGGAGCATGGCCGCTTCACCGGCGGTTTCGGCCGCAGTCATGTGTGGCGCCTCGCAGGCGGTGGCCCCGGCCGTTTCTGGTTCGGCGGCTTCTACTTCTCCGTAGCTCCCTACGACGTTGGCTTCTGTAGCGCTTGGCTCTGGGATTCCGACGAAGTTGTCATCTACGATGACCCCGATCACATCGGCTGGTACCTCGCCTATAACGTCAGGCTCGGAACCTACGTCCACGTGATGTATCTCGGAGCGTGATGTATCGGAAGATCGAGCGGTGAGATTCTTGTGACGCAGTGCTCCGGTGGAGAGACGGGCGGGGATGCCCGGCTCTCCACCAGCCAAAGATTTCGCTACTTCTTTTCTTCGCTCTTGTCGTCCTTGCTCTTGTCGTCTTTCGTCTTATCCTTGATTGAGAGCAGTTCGACCTCAAAGATCAGGGTCGCATTGGGCCCAATTTCGGCGCCCGCGCCCCGCTCACCATAGGCAAGGCTCGAAGGTATGAAGAGCTGCCACTTCGATCCCACGGGCATGAGCTGCAGCGCTTCCGTCCACCCTTTGATGACTTGCCCGACTCCAAACGTCGCCGGTTGCCCCCGCTTGTAGGAGCTGTCAAATTCTGTGCCGTTGATGAGAGTGCCCCGGTAGTTACACACAACCTGGTCGCCCGCGGTGGGCTTCGGTCCGGTGCCGGCTGTCAGAACCTTGTACTGCAGACCGCTGGGCAATGTAACGACGCCTTCTTTCGCTTTGTTGGCGGCGAGAAATGCTTCGCCTTCGGTCTTGTTCGTAGCCGCAGCCTTTTGCGCTTTCTCCTGCTGCTCTTTGTGAACCTCGTTCTGCACCTCGTTGAGCACGGCCTTTGCTTCGTCTTCCGTCAGACGCGTCTTGCCGCCGGACGTGGCGTCCTTCAATCCCTGGGACACCAGATTCCAGTCCACCTCCATCGACTGCTTTTTCAGGTTGCCGCCAACTTGTGTCCCGATGTCCATTCCCAGTGCGTAGCTGAACTTTTCTTTTCGCGTTGCAAGCGGAGCAACCGCCGCGCTTTTCGCTGCCGTTCCCGTTGTCTTCACAGGAGCTTTCGCCGTTGCGGCCGATTGCGGAGTTGTGGCTGCAGGAGCCGCTGGAGTCGTTGCCGCCGGAGTGCTTGTTGCTGGAGTCTGCTGGGCATAGCCATCTCCAGCCAGCATCATCCCTGCGGCCAATAGAAAGGTTGTAGTGAGAAATCTTTGCATTCACCTATTGTCACATTGCTCCGCATTCTGCGCCAGACCAGAGGCTCTGGACTTCGCTATAATCTCTCCATGAAAACCATTCGCTTGTTCCCGCTTGCACTGCTCGTGATCGCGCTCGCATCGGCCAGCTCGGCCAAGATTCTGGTTCAACTCAAGGATGCCCAAGGCAAGGTTGTAGGCTCCGCGATTCTTTGGGAATCGACCCCGGGCATTGGGATGGAAGTCAATCTCGAAAATCTGCCTCCCGGCGAACATGCTATCCACTTTCATCAGAACGCGAAGTGCGACGGACCGGACTTCAAGTCCGCGGGAGGCCACTTCAATCCCGATGGGAAGAAGCATGGATTGGAGAATCCGGAAGGCCACCACGCCGGTGACAACCCCAACTTCACGGTGGGTGCGGATGGCAAAGCGCATTTCAAATGGGAGGATAAAGACGTCAACCTCGGTAGCGACAGCCATTCGCTGTTCAGCAACGGAGGCACAGCAATCGTGGTGCACGCCAAGGCCGACGACCAGAAGACCGACCCCGCGGGCAACGCTGGCGACCGCATTGCCTGCGGTGTGATTACGAAGTAGCGTCGGAGAAATTTCCGCTGTGTGACACGCCGGGCACGAACGCCCGGCGTCTTAATTATCGGTGTGTCCTAGTGTCGTGTTCCGCAAGTTCGTGGCATACAGTCATACTGTCATCCTGAGCGAAGCGCAGGACCTATGGATTTAAATTCGCAATACAGAGGTTCTTCGCTCGCTCAGGATGGCAACCCAAAAACATGTAGCGAATTACGGGACACCACACCTACTTCTTACTTCCCTGCCGGCACGTACAGCGCGGGGATGTTCTGCTTATTCACCATCTCGTTCAACGCTGCCAGGTCCTTCGACATCAGCTCGCGGTACTGCGCCAATAGCGGTTGCGCCTGTTTTTCCAGATCGTCGAAGACCTCGTACTGCTGCTTCGTGGGCGCGGCATCGACCGACTCCAGGCTGCCGAGCAGCGAGTGCAGCCGCTCATCGATCAGCACCGGGTAGTTCAGGATCGACTCCGAACTCTTCGCGTTCACTTGGAGCAACTGCGACTCCAGATCGTAGCTCTTCTTGTCGAAGTCCTTGATGGCCGAAACGAGAGAAGCGTAGCGTGACTCGTCGCCAGAACGCTCGCTGCCGAAACGCCGGCTGAGCCCGCGAGTCTGCGTGCGCATTTCGCGGATCGCCGCAACCGCCTCGTGAATCTCCGATACTAGCGCCACGATCTTGCGGCCCAAATCACTCTGATTCTGCACATCTTCATTCGACGCCTTCACCCGCTGATCCAGCTTCAACTCCAGCGGTGCCGTGTACGACTTTCCTTCCGCCGTCAGCCGCACCTGATAGGCGCCCGGCGGCACCATCGGTCCGCGATTGCGGAATTCCGCGCCGGGCTCTCCCGCTAACGGCGTCGGGCCCTGCAAACGCAAATCCCAGGCAAAGCGGTTCACGCCCACATCGGTCGGAATCTTCTCGTCCGGAGGCGTCTGGTCTGGCCACTCTGGCGGCGTTTCCGCTTCCTTCTTCTCTTCATTCGAATAGCGCCGCACAACTTTCCCCGACGCATCCAGAAATTCGAGCGCCACTAGGCCCTTCGGTGCGGTCGGGAAGTAGTAATAAATAATTGCCCCGCTGGGCGGATTCTCGCCCACCGGCTGCCGCCGCTCGAAAGAATCAGGCCAGCGCCTGCGATAGCTCAGTCGCGGCTTGTAAAGCATGACTTCGGTCGCCGCCTGCGCAGTCGTATTCACGGCGCGCAGCGGCGTGATGTCGTCCAGAATCCAGAAAGAGCGCCCGTGCGTCGCTACCACCAGATCGTCATTTTTCACGATCAAGTCGTGGATCGGACTGTTCGGCAAATTCAATTGCAGCGATTGCCAGTTCACTCCGCCATCGAACGAAGCGTAAATTCCCGTCTCCGTGCCCGCGTACAACAGGTTCTTCCGCACCGGATCCTCGCGCACGGCGTGCGTGTAGGCGCCCTCCGGAATACCGTTGGTAATTTTCGTCCACGTCTTGCCGAAATCCGTAGTCTTCAAAATATAGGGCTTCAGATCGTCGAGCTTATGTGTGTCGACCGCCGCATACGCCGTGCCGGCATCGTGTGGCGAAGCCTCAATCAGGCTCACCAGGCTCCACTCCGGAATTCCCTTGGGGGTTACGTTCGTCCAGTTCTTGCCGCCATCGCGCGAAAGGTGAATCAATCCATCGTCGGTTCCCGCCCACAACAGGTCTTTCTGCAGGGGCGACTCCGCAATCGTGAACACCGTGTCGTAATACTCGACCGAGGTGTTGTCCTTGGTCAGCGGGCCTCCGGAAGAAACCTGCTTGCTCTTATCGTTGCGCGTCAGATCGGGACTGATCGCCGTCCAGCTCTTGCCTTCGTCGGTAGTCTTGAAGACGCGCTCGGCGGTCGTGTAAATCACATTGGGATCATGCGGCGAGATCACGATGGGCTGCGTCCATCCCAGCCGGTATTTCAGATCGCCAACGCCGTGGCCCGCAGCATCCTCGGGCCATACCGTAATGTCCTGCTCCTGGTTGCTGCGGCGATCGAGGCGGGTGACCGTGCCGCCGCCCGAACCCGCATAAATAATGTTCGAGTCCCGCGGATCGGGCGTGATGTATCCGCTCTCTCCGCCGCCCGCATCGAACCAGTGTTGGCGCCCGATGTAACCTTCATCCGTCCGGCTGGCGATTCCTACCGTCGAGTTGTCCTGCTGCGCACCATATACATGGTAGAGAAACTCATTGTCCGCCGCCACGTGGTAGAACTGGGCCGTCGGCTGGTTGTACAGCGTGGACCAGTTCTTGCCGCCATCGACCGAGATCGTCGCTCCGCCGTCGTTCCCGTTGATCATGCGATTCGGATTCTGCGGATCGATCCAGAAACCGTGATGATCGCCATGCGGCGCCGGCAGAAGATTCAGCGTCTTGCCACCATCGGCCGAGCGGAACAAGCCGGTGTTCAGCATGTAAACTGTGTCCGCGCTCTTCGGATCGGCAAAAATATGCGTGAAGTACCACGCGCGCTGCGTGAGCCGCTGGTCGTCGTTTACGCGGGACCACATTTCGCCACCGTCATCGGAACGATACAGCCCGCTCTCCTTCGACTCGATGAGCGCGTACACGCGATTCGAGTCGGCGCCCGAAACGCTTACTCCGATGCGCCCCAGAATCCCATCCGGCAGGCCTTTCGCTTCCAGGTGCTTCCAGGAATTTCCGCCGTCGGTCGTGCGGTACAAGCCGCTGCCCGGACCACCGCTTTCGAGACTCCACGGCGTGCGCTGAATCTGGTAAAGCGCGGCGAACATCACGTTGGGATTGTGTGGATCGACCGCCAGATCGATCGCGCCTGACTTGTCGTCCTTGTAAAGAATCTTCTCCCAGGTCTTGCCGCCGTCGGTCGTGCGAAAAATACCGCGGTCCGCATTCGGCCCGTACGCGTGACCGAGCGCAGCGATCAGCACATGGTCGGAGTCGCGCGGATCGATCCAAACACGCGCAATGTGCTGCGTGTCTTTCAATCCGATGTGCTGCCAAGTCTTGCCGCCGTCGGTCGTCTTGTAGACTCCATCGCCATACGATACATTGCCGCGCAGGCAGGACTCGCCCGTCCCCACATAAATCACATTCGGATTCGATTCCGACACGGCAATCGCGCCGATCGACGAGATCATGCTGTTGTCGGAAATCGGCTGCCAGCTCACGCCGCCATCGGTGGTTCGCCACACGCCCCCGGCGACGCCGCCGAAATAGTAGGTGAAGGGACTACCGGGAATTCCAGTCACGGCGAGCACGCGGCCGCCGCGATACGGCCCAATATCGCGCCACTTCATTCCTTTGAACCGCGCTTCGTTATACGGCTGTCCCGCTGCGCAGATTGCCAGCGCTCCGGCCAGAACACACCACAGCACCAAACTTCGAAAATTCATAGACGACCCCTGAGAAAAAGACCGCTAATGATAACTCATCGTTGATCCTGACCTAACAGCCCGTGGCAAAAATGAGATTCCACTCTTCACAGCGGACTCCTAGACCTTGGAACCCGGCGATCCACGATTCGAATAAAGAAACTCCAGCGCCTCCGGAAAGCGCGCTGCCCAGGCGGATTCGCCGTGTGAAGCGTTTTCTTCGATGCGAACCTTCAGCCGTTGTTCGTCCAAGCCAGCCTCGCGCAGAATCGATTCCAATTCGCGGACATCGCCAACGATCCTTTCGTCGTACTCCGCATGCCCCACTTCCCGCGTCCCCATCCCCAAATACGTGCGCGCCGGCCAACCGCGGAATCGACGGCTCTCTTCCAGAATTTTTCGGTTCGCCACGAACAGAGACGGGCTCTCGATCAGCAATCGTCCAAACACGCCCGGCGCTGCCAGTTGCGTGTACAAAGTAATCAAGCCTCCCAGAGAAGACCCGCCCAATCCCGTATTCTCCGGCCCCTTCAATACCGAATAATGCTCCTCGATCAGCGGCATCACTTCAAGTCGCAGAAAATCCGGATAGCATTTTCCCTTCGCGTTAGGAACTCTAGGATCTTTTGACTTGTACGGAATGTACTCGCAGGTCCGGTTCTTCGTGTTGTCGATGCCGACGATAATGAGCGGCGGAGCTTTCTGTTCGGCGATCAACCGCGTCGCGCTCTCGCCCACCTGCCAGTGCACTCCCGCAAAAGCCGTCACCGGATCGAACAGATTCTGTCCGTCATTCAAGTAAAGGACAGGATAGCGCGTCTCGCCCCAGCCGTCGTAATCGGGAGGCAGCCAAACCCGCAACAGTCGCGTGTTCCCGAAGATACGGCTGCGGAGCTCATGCAACCACAGGTTGCCGGTCGCGACCGGCATGGCAGCGGTGGGG
>JBEKWL010000028.1:0-28314 GCA_049513095.1 Terriglobales bacterium | reverse complement strand
CGTCTCTAACAATGTCGGCGCTGTCAAACACTTTTTGAGCGTAGTGCTCCGTGCACTCCGAAGAGCGCGCCATTTCGCTCTCGTGGAAGCTTTTGCTTTTGCTCTACCAACCAAGGCTCGCTCGTAATCGATTCAGGTCAGGAAACTCGGTCCGACCCATCCATCTCTTCGGTCACACTTTCGATCATGATTACTACTTCGAACTCCCCCGTGAAGGGGAGCGGGATACCCAATCAATTACTCGGTGCTGGACTGCACACCATCGGGATTTCCGGGCTCTCCCGCGTGCGAACCGAACTTTGTCAGCTGCTCGTAATTCCATCCCCTGCGCCACATCCAGTACAGGCGAACCGCCAGTCTCCGTGCCATCGCCACCTTGGCGATCTTCCGTCCTCGTCGCAGCACGAGGTGAAAATACCGGTTGCGCCATTCTTGATCGCTACGCACCGTAACTTGCGCCGCCTCCACCAGCAGAAAACGCAGCAGCGAGTTGCCTTGTTTCGTGATGTGTCCCAACCGCCGTCGCTGCCCGCTGGACTCTTCCGACGGCACCAAACCGAGGTAGCTCGCGATCTGCTTGCCACACTCAAACCGATCCGCTCTGCCGATGATCAGCACGAAGGCCAGCGCGGTCAGTGCCCCCACTCCAGGATGTGTCTGCAAGCGTTGCGCCGCCGGACACTTCTCCGCCTCTTGCTCGATGGCCTGCGTCAACTCGGCAATCGTCGGAGTCAGTCGGTCCAGCAACTCCAGCAGATCGTGCCGTCGCCGGCTCGCCCAGGGCGCTAAGCGAAACGACTCCAGTTGCTCTCGTCCCGCCTCCCGCCACAACTTCTTTTTGCAGCGCAGCCCTTCGTTGAGCGCTACGGCTTGCAGTTGGTTCATGATCCGCGTGCGCGCCTGCATCATCCGGTGACGATGCCAGAGCAGTTGCCGCAGATCGCGATTCTCCCAGTTCGGGACCCACACCTGGGGAAAGCGATTTTCCAGCAACAAGCGCAGAATCAGTTGCGCATCCTGGCGATCCGTCTTCTGCTTCCGCACTCGCTTCGCGCGGATCTCGGCCGCGTCCCCGATCCACAACTCGAAGTTCAGCTCCGCCAGCAGCCGTTCAAACCAGCGCGCATGCCCACTGGCTTCCATCCCCACGCGCACCTTCATTCCCTGGGCCGCGAGATTACGGTAGAACTTCTCCGCTTCCTCGCGGTGCTGCAGTCGCCGCTCTTGCAGTTCCCCAGTGTCGGTATCCACAAACGCAATTTGCTGGAAGGCCGGGTGGTAATCGCATGGTAATCGCATCCTATAATCATCATGTTCGGCTCCTTTCTCCCGAGCCTGTTGGTTGGTTCGCACCACCAAAGCTTACTCGCGCGTCGGAGCCGACATTGTTATGGAATCAATTTCACTCATTGACATCGAAAAAGGCGAACAGACGGCGCAAACTTGTGCTAACGCCTGGTTACGTAAACTATCGGCAAACAGCAAGCGCCGAGGCAGCATTTGTCGGGCTACTGCAATTTCGTGTACTCCGCCTTGGCTTGCTTCAGGATGGGGATGTCAGGGTCGGCGTCCTTCCAGAGGGTGAGGAAATCTTTGTAGGCGGCGAGGGCGCGTGTGCGGGCGGCATCGGCATCCGCTCCCTGTGACGTTCTCGCTTGCAGCGCGTTGGCACGCGCCACGCCCAGATGCGCCAACGCTCCGATAGGCTCGTTCTGAACGACGCCGGGGTGGTCGAGGATCTTCTGGAACTCAGCCGCAGCGGCGTTGCCTTGCTTCGCCGCCAAGAACGCCTCGCCCCGCAGGTAAACCGGGTAAAGACTGAACCCCAGGTTCAAATCCGTCTGCCCCAACTCGTAGGGCACAGCCAACGCGAGATCCTTGATGGCCTTACCAGCGTTTCCACTCCTGGTGTCGATGGCCGCGTGAATCATCGGCAGAAAGCTCGAATGCAGGATAGTATTCTCCGGGTAGCGTTTATCCAAGTCGTTGGCTAGGCGCGTGGCTTGCATTGAGTCTCCTGCCAGAGCCAGCGCAATGGCCGAAATGGCCTCGACCTCCTTGCCATTCGAGAGTGCGAGCGCCGCCTTCGCCTGCTGTTTTGCCCGGGCTGTGTTGCCCACCAGAGCCTCGCGCACGGCAGCTTCCGCCTCGTATTCCGCCGCATTCTCTTTCTTGTCGGTACGTTGGGCAGAATCGTCCGCACGGAGCGTCAACTCCCGTGCCTTAACGTATTGCCCGCTATACGCAGCAGTGTCGGACTCCATCTGGAATATATGGTCGGCCCACCCGGGCTTGCCCATGATGTCAGCGGCTTCCCGATGCATGCCCTCGACATCGCGCTGCAGAAAAGCAAACGTGTACAGACCAAGGTGATAAAGGGGCGAGTCCCGCACTTGGGTCCCTTCCCGTGCCAGCGCCTTCGCCTGGTCCAACCGGTTGACGTATATATACGCGAAGACCAGATTCGACTCGGGTTCCGTCGGGTGGCCCAGTTCGTTCGCTTTCTGGGTCAGGGCTAGGAACTGATCCCAATGGCCGCAATAGGCTTCAACAACGGCCAAACCTGCAGGCGCCTGGACATCGTGTGGGTAAATCTGCTGCCACAATTCGAAGTCCTTGCGCGCTGCCTCCTGATCTTCGGTGACGATTTCATCGTATCTCGAAGCAATGTAGAACTTCTCGCGCTCGCTCACTTGCCCGCGAAGTTGGTACGCCTTGCGGAGATATTCCGACGCCCGGACCAACTCACCTAGGTTGAAGTAAACCGCCCCCAATTGCGCATACGCCATGGCAAAGTTGTGATCCAGGTCAACGGCACGCTGAAGCAATGGGATGGAGGGAGAGAGATCGCCATGCCGAGCTAGAATGCCCAGGCTGTACGCCTGCAACGCCTCGAGCGACGGCGTGGTCACGTCTTCCGGTCGCGCGTCATATTTCCGCACGGAAGCCAGTGACTCGCCCAGTTTCGTGCGAATTTCGGAGGCTATTGTTCCCAAGGCGTCGAGAACGTGGTTGTTATCCCTGGCCTGCGCTTCTGCACTGGCCAGAGATTCGCCATTCGTGCAATTGATCGCCTTGAGAACCAGAAGATACTGCGTGCCCACTTGAGAGATCGACCCATCCAGAACCGCCGCGCTCCCCGTACGCTGGCAGACCTCCAGCGCCAACTCCTTGGTCAGGCGCGCGTCTTTAGGCTGGCCCATCAGCGCCATCGCCTCCGCGGTGCGCTGGTCGGAGAGCAGGTTCAGAAACAGTGACTGCTCCAGTTGCGCCGAGAGGCCCTGCCGCAGAGTGCTATCGAAGACCGAATCGCCGGTGGTGTTGGCGAATTCCGCGATTATGATGCTGTCTTTTTCGGTGAGCTTTGGCGTTCGTTGGGACCGCCAGTACAGCCCGCCGCCAATCATCGCAGCGATCGCAATCATTCCCAACGAAAGCCAATAAACGGACACTGACGGGGTGCCAATTGCGAACGCAGAACCCAGCGCTAGAAGCCGCCGCTTTTGTATCGCGGCTCGGAATGGAGAAGACCGACCCGACTCCCTCAGGTCCCTCAGATCGGCCAACATCTCCGTCGCCGACTGGTACCGAACACTGCGATCTTTCTCTAAGGCTTTGCTGATGATCCCTTCCAGTCTTGGCGGAACGTCAGGATTTAGCTGCCGAACTGGCGTGGGCGTATGGCTCAGGATTGCCGCTTTAAGAATGGACGCGGTTTCTCCAGTAAGTGCTCGTTGCCCGGCAACCATTTCATAAAGCACGAGACCGAAGGAAAACAGATCCGTCCTGGCATCTAAGTTCTCGCCCTTCACTTGCTCCGGAGACATGTACCCCGCCGTTCCCATCGAGGCACCGGTCAAGGTAAGAGAAAGATCCGATCGTTTGATGCCCGAGTGTTCTTGAGGCTGGGTCTGGCGAACGCCGGCCTGCTCCTGAGGATTTTCGACTGTGGAATGTCCGGTCGTCGCCGAATCGGGCGCAAGCTTCGCCAAACCAAAGTCCAGAATCTTGGCCTCACCCCGATCCGTGATAAAGATATTCGCCGGCTTGATGTCGCGATGAACGATGCCTTTGTCGTGCGCCGCTTCCAAACCATTCGCAATCTGAATTGCCACCTCCAACAATTCCTCGGTCGTGAACGGTGCTGCTCGGGGAAGTGGCTTGGTAGTACCATCTTCGGCCGGACGCGATAGGTTCGCGGACGCGGCCAGGCGCTCCCGCAGCGTCTGCCCCTCGAGGAACTGCATCGCAATAAATGACTGGCCCGCATGCTCGCCAAACTCGTAGATGGTGCAGATATTGGGATGGTCCAGCGCAGAGGCAGCCCGGGCTTCGCGCTCGAAGCGACCGAGAGACCGAGCATCGCTGGCCAACTCTTCAGGCAGGAATTTCAAAGCCACTGGCCGGCCCAGCTTGAGGTCCTCCGCTTTGTACACCACTCCCATTCCCCCACCGCCCAGCACTTCGAGCACGCGGTAGTGGGACACTTTCTTGCCGATCAGATAGGAGGTTGCCGACTCGACGCCCGGAGATCGGGCGGTGGAGACCGCGAGTTGCGGATCGGCCGGGCTAGCTTCTATCCACTCCACCGGGACCAACAACCGGTATCCGCGCCGGGCCACTGTCTCGACGTACTTCGGACTCTCCGCCGCGTCTCCTAGTGCCTGTCGCAGCTTCTTGATGGCCGTGTGGATGCTGTGGTCGAACTCCACGACCGTGTCGTTCGGCCAAAGCCTCTTCTTGATTTCATCGCGGGTAACCACCTCGCCCCGATGTTCTACCAGCATCAGAAGGATCTGGAAGGGTTGTTCCTGAAGCAGAATCCTCCCCGTCCCTTTGCGGACCTCCCCTGCCTTGAGGTCCAGTTCAAAGTCCCCGAACCGAGCCCGATTTGGGGCCGAGATTGCCATGGCGACCGGCCGTGCCCGAGTTTACCACTCTGGTGAAGCCTCTCTTGATGCTTTCCAGCCCACAACGCCGGCCGGGACCAGCCTCGGCGCAACCCAACATCGGGAACAAACGTTCGAGATTGGCGGTCTTTTGGCGAGCGATTCCGTAGTTCAGCCACAGTTCAGTGCCAAGTCAGCGCCAGTGCATAGACTCGCCGCTCGCTTCGGACATAAGATCGCCGCGATCTGGGGGTAGCCCCTGGCGGAGAACCTGCACTTTTGTAAAGTGGCCTTGGTTGTCGCGGGTTCGCTGCACCTGGCGATCTCCCGCTAGGACGAAACGCCAAAAGAAACCAAAGGAGAAGTCATGAAAACCAATCTAACGCGGTGTTTTGCCGCAATCGCTCTGTCTGCGGGGTTAGCCATCCCGGCCACGCTCTTTGCCCAGGCAGGCCAAGACTCCGGCCACCCCACGCACCACCACTACAAGCTGATCGATCTGGGCACGTTCGGCGGCCCCAAGAGCAATATGAACCAGGGTGGTGACAACGGATCTTGGTCCGATGCAATTGGAAACAACCAAGGCACTTTCACAGGCTGGGCGGATACGCCCAGGCCCGATCCATTGATAGACAACCCAAACTTTTGTTTCGTGGGGGATTGCTATGTCACGCACGCCTTTCAATGGCAGAACGGTGTAAGGAAGGACCTTGGCGTACTTCCCGGGGGCGCGAGCAGCGCTACCGCATGGATCAGCGCCAACGGATTGATTGCGGGAACCTCTCAAAACGGCGAGACCGATCCGCTGTTCTCCCCCTGGATACAAGAACGTGCCGTACTTTGGCAGAACGGCAAAATTGTCAATCTTGGAACTTTGCCGGAAGGGGGATACGAGAGTGGGGCCGCCGCTGTCAACAGCTCCGGTCAAGTGACTGGTTGGGCCATCAATACCATTCCCGATCCGTACTCCTTTGGCGCGGTATCGCCCAATTTTTTCCAATACCAGTTCTATGGTCCCTACCAGACGCGTGCGTTTCTGTGGCAGAACGGTGTCATGCGGGACTTGGGCACTCTGGGCGGTCCTGACGCTTTTCCCACAGCCATCAACGAACTCGGCCAAGTCACTGGGTTCTCCTACACAAGCTCTACAACAAATTCGAACAATGGATGCTATGCGGTCACCCTGTCCAACACCCCTGTGCAGGATCCCTTCTTTTGGGACAAGGACACGGGAATGATCGACATTGGGACGCTTGGAGGGACCTGCGGTGGTCCGAGCGGGCTGAACAATCGAGGTCAGATCGTCGGCGCATCGAACCTGGCCGGCGATCAAGTGACCGATGCCTTTCTCTGGGATCGTGCGAGGGGGCTCATCGATCTGGGTACCTTGGGAGGGAGCTCGGCGGAGGCCTCTGCGATCAACGATGCCGGAGTGGTTGTCGGAGGATCCTTACTTTCGGGTGACGTGGTGGGCCATGCGTTTCTGTGGGACGGAAAGATGCACGATCTTGGGGCGATCCCCGGGGATAACTACGCTTATCCATTTTGGATCAACGCATCCGGACAGGTCGTCGGCAACGGGGGGAACGACTCTGTCGGGCATGGATTCTTGTGGGAGGGTGCGGGACCAATTGTTGACTTGGATACTCTCATCTCCTCCAATAACGGTTTTTCCATCACGGAGGCGGCTTACATCAATGATCAGGGAGAAATCATTGGCCTCGGAGCTCCGGCTGGTTGCGACGATACCGATACTTGCGGCCACGACTATCTGCTGATCCCCTGCGACGAGAAGCATCCCGGCCTCGAGGGTTGTGACTACGACCTAGTAGACGCAACTGCGGCACCACAACTCCCGGAACCTCGCTACGTGTCCCGCGAAACGCAGCCGACGCCCCAGTCGCGGCGGGCCAACCGGTATCGCATCTCCGGCCTGTTACCGCTGAGAGGTAGGTCGGCGAATTAGTCACTAGAAAGCTGATACGCAAGCAGCCAACAGACCTGGTCCTTGGATGGACTAAGAAAATGCACGCTGTTGTCCTGATGTCATCGCCTTTGGAACACAAGCAGCGAGCAGATGGCATTCGCGAACTGTCTGAGCCGCACAAACCACTGCGGCCCTAGGAGGATTCATGAAAAGGTTCTTGCGGGCCGTGCTTACCCTCTGCGGATTGTGTCTCCTTTACGGCTGTGGTGGCGGTGGTAGCGGATCATCGACACCGCCTCCTATCGTCGCCACTCACTTCTCCGTCGTCCCCGCTCAGACTAACACCACCGCTGGGACGGCCTTCAACGTCACCGTGACTGCGCTTGACGCCTCGAACAACATGGTGAGCAACTACGCGGGGACAGTGCAGGTCACGAGTAGCGACCCCCAAGCCATCCTCTCGCCAGCCAGTTCGACGCTGACGAGTGGGATGGGAACCTTTTCTGCAACCTTGAAGACTGCAGGCCCGCAGACCATCACCGCCACCGACACGGTCACCCACTCGATCAGCGGCACTTCGAGCTCGATCAACATCAGCCCGGGAGCAGCCACTAGCTTGTCCGTCAGCGCACCGGCCGCCGCCGCCGCCGGGACTTCTTTCAGCTTTACCGTGACTGCACTCGACGCTTGGAACAACGTGGCCACCAGCTACTCCGGGACCGTGCACTTCACGAGCACTGATGTCCAAGCGGTGCTGCCGGCCAACTCGACGCTGCCGAGCGGGACCGCAATCTTTTCGGCCACGCTGAACACTGACGGCGGCCAGACCATCACGGCCACCGACACGGTCACGGCTTCGATCGCAGGCGCTTCGAAGTCGATCAAGATCACTGCAGCCTCCGCGGTGAACCCCGTTCCTTTTATTAACCAGCCTTTGAGTCCCGACGCTGCAGCCCCTGGTGGGGCAGCGTTCTCGCTGGCTGTAAACGGCACCGGATTTGTGTCCGGGTCGGTGGTCGAGTGGAATGGCAGCGCCCGCGCCACCAACTTCATCAGCAATTCAACGCTCACGGCGTACATCCTGGCGTCTGATATCTCCGCCCCTAACACGGCCTCGGTGACCGTGGTCACTCCAGGTCCAGGCGGAGGAACGTCGAACCTCGTGTTCTTTCCGGTTACGCTCCCGGCAAGTCTGGCATGGAGCGGATCAGCCTTTGCCGCCGGCTCTTCGCCGGTGTCAGCGGTTACAGCCGATTTTAACGGCGACGGAAAGCTCGACCTCGCGGTAGCAAACGGCGCCGGCAACAACGTCAGTGTGTTCTTGGGGAACGGCGACGGGACTTTCCAAGCCTCGGTGAATTACGACGCTGGAAGCAATCCCTGGTCAGGGATGGTGGTGGGCGATTTCAGGGACGACGGCAAGCTGGATTTGGTCGTGGCGAACTATGGCAGCAACAATGTCAGCGTGCTCTTAGGTAATGGCGACGCAAGTTTCCAGGCTGCGGTGAATTACGACACGGGGATCAATCCCACGTGGGTGGCGATCGGAGATTTCAATCGTGATGGCAAGCTGGACCTGGCCGTCTCTGATCAGAATTGCACCAATGGCGGTCCGCCTTGCGGTACGGGAACGGTCTCAATTTTACTGGGAAACGGCGACGGCACGTTTCAGCCGCGTGTGGACTACCCGACGCCGCAAGGCGCGGAAGGGCCCAACGGCGTCGCAGTTGGCGATTTCAACGGCGACGGAATTCTCGACCTTGCACTCGCTACCGGCTCCGGTGGAGCTGGTACTCAGGTCTCAGTGCTGCTGGGAAACGGCGACGGCACATTTCGGAGTGGCGTGAACTATACCGCGGGCTTAAATCCTGCGGCAATCGCGACAGCCGACTTCAATAAGGATGGCAAGCTCGACCTCGCGGTCGTCAACAACATCGGGTCCGTTTCCATCCTCCTCGGAAACGGAGATGGGACATTCCAGACGCACCTTGACTATGGGACCGGCTCTTTCCCTTGGGGGACTCTTGGCATCGCGGACTTCAACGGGGAGGGGAATCTCGATTTAGCGGTGGCAAACATAGGCTCCAATACAGTCTCGATTTTCCTAGGGAACGGAGACGGAACCTTTCAGCCCCAAGTTCAAATCGGCACTGGCGTGCACCCCCACGGGGCAGTCGTGGGCGACTTCAACCAGGATGGCGGGCTTGAGCTAGCGGTTCCCAACTATAACGACAACACGGTTTCCGTCCTGGTCCAGACGACTGCGGAGCTCTCACCCACCAGCTTGGGCTTCGGGTCTGTAGCCATTGGCACGACCAGTCCGGCGCAAGCTACGACTCTAACCAATGTGGGCACGACCACGTTGAACATCACCAACATTGCGATTACCGGAACAAATGCCGGGGATTTTGCGCAGACCTACACTTGCGAAAGCTCGCTGGGAGCAGGCGCGAGCTGCAGCATCAGTGTTACGTTCAAGCCCACGGCATCGGGAAGCCGCACGGCGGCGGTGAGCATCATTGATAACGCCGCCGGCAGCCCGCAGATCGTTTCCTTAAGCGGTAGTGGTGGCACGGGCCAGTGCACGCCAGCGGGACAGCAGTGCCCCCCACAACGGCCCCCTTGTTGCCGTGGGTCGATATGCGTGGCAGAAGGAAATCGCAACTATTGCGAGCCCACATCGGGAAACATTCCCGGGCAGCGCTCATCATGGGACCAAGGACTCACGGATAGGCTCCGATAGCCCGAGCGTCTCCGTTCCGCGTTTGCAGGCAGAACAGGAACTCGTCGCTCTCGCCGTGAGGCCCAAATGCGCGGGGCAACTCGGATAACTATCGACAGGCGTTTACGCTCAAAATCCCTTCAACCGTCAATGAGCGTAATCGGGAGATTGCACTCATTAACCCCAGGGTCCGGTTCATCGTGAGGGACGATAGAAGCCGAATACGGCGGCGACCGTCATCGCCCTTTCGCGGAAGGCGCCTGCTCAACTTCCTTTGCCGCGCGCATGACGGTCTTCTTCATGCGGTTCTCCCCGGCCCAGTAGATGCTGATCTCGTGGCCATCGGGATCGTTCAGATAGGCGTGACGCCAACCCCATGGCATCATGCGCGGCATCTGCGTAATGTAGAAGCCCTTGGCCTGCAGTTTGCGGCAGAAGTCGTCAACTTCGCGAATCTCGAAGTACAACCGCACGCCGTCACTGGCAAGCGGCGTCCCCGGCCCCGCCAAGTGCAGCGCGATCGTGCCGTCGCCTCCAGGCGCGCGCAGCCGCGCATACACGGGTATACCTTCGTGGCGGAATTCGTCCACGAGTTTGAATCCCAGCAGGTCGCGATAAAAGCCCAGCGCGCGTCGCACGTCCGCAGCATAGACCATTGCATGATTAAAGGTCAGCTTCTCGCCGCCGACCTCCGCTGCCCGCCGCGACGCAGGTACTTTTTTCACCTGACGGAGGGCCTTCTTCGCCTTCCTCGGCGGGGATTTCTTCGCTTTTTTGCGGGGATTCGATTTTCTCTTTGCGAACATTCTTGCCATGGTCGGCCTCGTAGGTGCTCGGGAGACATTCTACTCGGGAGTCCGCACATCAGTTGACGTAACCAGGCGTTTACACTCATTGACCCTGTGAGGGGTTTTGAGCGCTATCGCTATGTTGCGACAACAACAAACTCGTGTGCATGCCGGGTTGCCCATTTTCGAAAGGCGCCGCCCCCATCCCTGTTGCAAAAAAGACACACTTTGATCCCAATTGGTCGATTGACCGCAAGTGTCAACTTGTGTATAAGTTCATAAATCGGGGCTGGCTCAACGCGGTAGCTTGGGAATACGTACCAAAAATCCTGGGGCGTGAGACCGAGGTGACGTCATGAAGTCCAGCTCGTATGCAGTTCTTGCGGTATCCCTTCTAGCTTTGACCCTAAGTGCCAGTGCGCGGGAGACGGTCCTGCCCGCCGGTACCCTTCTGAAGTGCACCATGAATGAACCGAACTTTTCTTCCGCGACGGTTGCGGTCGGCGATCCCGTGCTCTGTCATCTGCACTCGGTGACGGAATTCGGCCATCAGACGTTTCCGCGCGGAGCTTATCTTGTGGGGCATCTCGAATCGGCCAAGGACCCCGGCCATTTCTGGGGCAAGGGGAATATGAGGCTGGTGTTCGATCGCATCGGACTGCCGAATGGCGATATGCCACTCGACGCGAAAGTGATCGCGACGCGCGGCTACAAGGTCGATAAAACAGGCGCCATCGACGGCAAAGGACACGCCAAGCGCGACATCGTGGAATGGATGATTCCGCCGCTTTGGCCGTGGAAGATCATCATGCTGCCCGCGCGCGGGCCGCGTCCGACGCTCAAGGGCGAGAGCATGCTGGAGCTGCGCCTGATGGATGACGTGCAGATCCCGCAGGTCTCGTCCACCAACGGACCGGACTGGCATTTCTTCGGTCGTCCGCGGATGGAAAACGACTCGTTTTATAGCAGTTCGGCCTACGTGCCGACGGATAGTAATGTGGTGCCTCAGCTAGCGGTGCGCCAGGTCAGACTTGCAGCCAGCGAACAGCCGACGGCTGAGGAAACTCCGCAGGTCGTCTACGCCAGCTATGTTGCCAAGGATGCACACTTCGAAGGGACAGCGCCGGGAGTGCCGGTGTTTGTGCTGAAGACGGGCATGGTTCTGGAGGTGGGCAATTACACCTATCAGGAAGGCCGCATCAGCTACGAACTGGCCAGTGGCGGCAGCGGCGTGATCAGCACGGATGAAGTGGACTGGACCACGACCACGCGCGTGAATAACCAGCGCGGCGTGCGGATGATGCTGCGCGGCGGACATCCGAGCGCCGGCGTGGCGGGATTCTAGAGAGCTGTCGGCATTCAGCCGTCAGCCGTCAGCCATTAGCCGTCAGCGCAAGCTGGCGGCTTTTGTTTGCCCGTCTCCGGAGACGCGGGCTAGCCGTATCTGTTCGGGAGATTTCCCCCTTTAGGGACTGGGCAGCGTGTCATTATTTCTCAGTTACCTTCGGTCCGCTGCCACCCGACTTCTGTACCCTACTCGCCGGTGCCGAAATGCGTCAGGATAGTGGCTGCTACCCGGAAATCTCCCTCCTTGCCGGGCCTGACGGCGCATGTTCAATTCCGATATTGGGGAAAACGAAGTGGTGGAAACCTGGCAGCGGTTTGTGCAGGGGCTGCTGGGCGTGCTGGCGCTGGTGGGCGCCTTAGCGATGGCACACTACTACGCTCGCCCGGAGACTGCCGGGCTGGAGCAGCAGGTGCACCAGCTCTCGCGCCAAGTCGCGGATATGGAAAAACAGCAATCGTTTTCGGCGGCGGCAGTGGACGATGCGCGGGAGTCGGTGGCTTATATCTACGGGATCTATCATGTGTCCGGGCGCGCGCAAAGTTTTCGTGCTCGCGTGGCTGGGACGGGGTTTGTAGTGGCGCCCGGTCTGGTGGCCACCAATCGCCATGTGGCCGAGCCCTGGTACGGCGACCGGGAAGTCGCTGTGGCATTGCGGCAGGGCGGATCGCCAGTGCTGGAAAAGCTGATGGCATATTTTCCGGGCTCGCCGCTTCCGGTAAAACTGGAGACGGCAGTAGTGGCGACGCATGGAGATCTCGCCGTGCTGCGCCTTGAAGACACAGCCTTCACGAAGAAGCTGCGCCCGTTGACTCTCTCCCAGGCGCTGCCGCATGTGGGCGAGGCGGTGAGCGTGCTGGCGTATCCGATGGGAGTGACGGGCATGGTGGCAAAGTCGCCGGCGATCGTGTACGAGCGGCTTTCGTCGCATCCGGATGATGCGGACACGGCGGGCGAACTGGCGGCGCTATCGCTGATCCGGCCTTCGGCGACGTTCGGGCACATCGGCGATGTAAGCGGCGACAAGCTGATCTATGACGCGCCGACGGCGCGCGGGGGCAGCGGCGGACCGGTGCTGAACCTGCGCGGCGAAGTGGTGGGCATCAACTCCGCATACATTGACGGCTTCTCCGGGGGCACGCTGGGGATCGTCGCCGGTGAGCTGCGTCCGCTGCTGGAGACCGCAAAGCGCGCAGCTTTGGAGACGGCCGCGGTGGTCCACTGAAGAAGTGAGAATTCCGGTCCCGCGGCAAGAAGTCCGATCCTGAAAGTTGCAATTCCTTGCGCATGCCCCTATGCTGCCCGCCGTTCGAAACCTGTGCCGCGCAGACAAGTGCCTTGGATTCAGGTACATTTGTAAGCTGCTGATTTGAATAACAAATTGGCCTTGTGGCTGCTCAGTTCCTAGAAGATAGAAACGGTTTGTCCGGGCAACGGATTCCGTGCTGGCGGGTTGGAAAAGTCAGAAAGACGTGGTTCAAAGGGATCTGATCATGATCAAAAATTGTCTGTTTGCGGTGGCATTGCTGAGTCTGGCGCTGGCTAGCGGTTGCGCGCAGGGTGGCAGCGGCGTGGTTCCCTCCACACCAACCGTTGTCGTTGCCACCACCGGCATTAACCCTAATGCGATCTACGTGAGCCAGTCTGTTACGCTTACGGCTAAGGTGTCGAACTCTTCGAATACCGCCGTTACCTGGAGCCTGAGCGGCGTGGGCACGCTCACGCCAGTCACACCGCCGACAACCCCGGCAACCGCGACCTACGTGGCCCCGGCAACGGCAGCTTTGCAGATAACGGTCACCGCGACATCGGTGGCCGACAACAAGGTATCGAACACTCTGGGAATAACCGTGGTTGACGTCACCACCGACGTAACGCCAGCGACGCTGAGCGTGGGCACAACCGGTGGCACTGGTGGCGGCGGCCTGACCCAGCAATTTACCGCTGTAGCCGTCCCTGACGATGCGCCCCAAACTTTTACGTGGACCTGCAACATCACGGTGAAGGGCGTGGTGACGGGTTCGTGCGCGAACTTTGTTCAGGATGCGAATGTGTCCGGCTTGGCCTACTACACGGCGGCGGACAGCTGCAGCGGCGTGGGCTGTATTCAGATATCGGCGGCTTCGACCGTCGATCCGGCGGGCTGCACGCCCAACCCCAAGTACTGCACAACCGCCGCTGCCTCGCTGGTCACATCCCGTGTAAGCGGCACGTACGCATTCCGGTTCTACGGATATGACAGCAGCAGCAACGCCACAGCCGTGGCTGGAACATTTACCGCGTCGAATGGAACGATCACCTCGGGGGTGGAAGACGAACTCACTTCGAGCGGCTGGGCACAAAACTCGATTACCGGAGGTTCGTATTCTCCCACTAAGTCCGACACGAACAACTCGAACAACGCGGGCACGCTAACGCTGACTTTGCCCTCGGGAGTTTATCCGAATCAATACCAGGTCGTTCTCGACGGCGCCGGCGAACTCAAGATGATCGAATCCGACGGCCATGGCACGGGCTCCGGTATTGCGCAGCAATCGGCCGCGTCCAAGCTTTTCACCGGCGTCCAGACTTATGCGTTCGGCTTCACCGGTGTGGATTCGAAGGGCAATCGCGTCGGCTATGTCGGAGTCTTGCCGATGAATGGCGGCAGTAGCTCAATAAGCGGCGGCCAGATGGATGTGAACGACAACGGAAACAGCAGCAACAGCGTTTGCGGCACTCCGCCCTGCACGGTTACGGGCACCTATCAACAAAATGCTAATGGCTCGTGGCATATGGCGCTGACTTCGCCCGTAACCATGGGTTTCGATTTTTTTATTGCTTCCGGAACCGCCAGTAAGACGAATCCGCTGACGTTCTATGCCATCTCCACCGACCCCGCCGCTAACCCGGCAGTATTGGGAACGATGGTGCTCCAGGATTCTTCGCAGACCTACAACAACGCTGCCTTCAATGGCTCATCGGTCTCCGCTCTGACGGGAACGGGGGCGAGTGGGGTGAATACCAACGTCTCGCTGACGCTGGGCTCGACTGATGGCAAGGGGAACTTCTCGGGTCAGTTTGATCAGAATAACGCCGGTACGATTCTATCCAGCGTCGAGTTCCCGCCCACCGGCAGCAACAATTATACGTACGCAGCCACAGGCACCAATGGACGCTACACCTTCAACATGCTGGGCAATCCGCTTCCGTTCGTTCTCTATGCCAGCGGACAGAATCGCGGATTCCTGCTCGATCAGAACAGCTCGTCCGTGATGACCGGAAGGATGGATCCGCAGGGGAAAGGGAACGGGTTTTTGGCTGGTTCGGAGTTGCCGGGTACCTATGCCGCGGCGACCACTGGCAGCGGGAACTCCGGGGTCGACCCGATTGCAGCCAACCTGCTGCTGACATGGACCAACACTGGCACTTGCACGTCAGAGTGCGTCAACGGAACCCAGTACGATAGCGTCAACTACAACCCACTGGGAGTGCCCCTGGCCGGGGCGTACACGATTTTCGATATCGGCAACGGTACGATCGCGCTGACTGGTCCGCCAGCCCAGAATTACGTGATCTACGGTCTTGACACCTCAGGTTGCACTTCCGCGCAAAATCCTGTTTGCGCGATACAAGACTTTCTGATGATGGATGTGGACAAGACGAATCCGAATGCGGCCATCATTTTCGCGCAGCAGTAGCAGCGGAGGCTTCGCATGCGGAAGTAATGCCCTGATACGAAGCCCGAGGTTTTGAACGCTATTTCCCGCGAATCACGGCCTTTGCCGTGGCGAGATTGTCGAAACGGTCGTAGGCGCGGACCACGACGACGTGGTCATTGGCGGTGCTGTCGGCCATCGGAGCCGGCGCAGCTTCGGGCTGCGGCACGGTCACGCGAAAGTCGTAGTCTTCCGTTTTGGAATCGGACAACTGGCCAACCGGCTCGACGAACTGCCAGTCGCCGCCATCGAGCGAATACTCGGCGCGCTTGATCGGCGAAAAGGAATCGCTGGCGCGGAAGCGGACATTTATCTGCTTGCCGGTCTGCTTGCCGAGCTGCTTTCCGGTCTGCTTGTCATCTTGCCTGTCAACGACAGTGGCAGTCAGGTTCTCGATCACCGGAGCCGTAGCATCGACCTCGAAGCGGGCGCTGACACGCTCGGCGTAGAGCGCCTCTCCGGGCGAATGCGAGGGCGCATCGGAGGCGATGACCTTCACGGTGTAGCCGCCGTCTGGCAGAAGACTGGCGTCGAAAGAATAGTAGCGATCGGAGAGGTTGCTCTTCAGCAGCAGCCAGCGCGATTCGCCGTCGCCACGGTAGTAGACGGTGTAGACGAGCTGGTCGTCGTTGTCGTCATGGGCCGCCCAGCGGACGCCGACCGAGTCGCGGTCGCGCAAGGCCGGAGGCGGAGGATCGAAGCGCGCCTGCCCGGGAACAGGCGGCTCGCCGCCGGTCACATGCGGAATCGCCTGATAGCGGTATCCGGGCTGCACCGTGATTTCGTCAATCTCAGGAGCAACGTTCTTGGGCAGGTAGTTCAGCAGGACGTCGTCGACGCGAGGCGCGGGATTGCCGGCATGGAGCACGGCCTTCCACTGCACGAAGCGGGCTGGCGGAATCTTGAGTTCGGAGCCGGCGGCGAGGGCGAGGTCGAAATTAATGCGCGTCCAGTGACTCCAGTTGCGGTCGGGATTGTCGACGTTGCCGCTGCGCGCATAAAGCTCGACATTGGAATTGGAATTGGAATTGCCGGCGGCGCGGATGCTGATGCGTCCCCAGAGGGAAAAGATGCGCGCGTCGAAGACATCGCTTTCGTACGTGCCTTCAGACTCGGGGCCCGGACCGAGAACGAAAATTTTTCCCAGGTTGCTGCTGGAGACGTAGAGTCCTCCGCCGGGCGCGGCGGCGAAGGCGGTGATTTGGGTGGCGCTCGCTTTGACCAGATCGGTGTAATCGTCAGCCTCATTGCCGTTGATGGCGAAAATGTGGCCGCGATTGCCGGTGCCGGCAATGAGGCGTCCGTGCCGATCGAAGCCGAGAGCGTAGACGAGATCTTCGTGGGAAGTCCACAAGCGTGACGGGGCGCCATCGGGCGCGATGCGATAAATCTCGGAGCCGCCGGTAGCGCCGAGTCCGGGAGCGGGAAAGGCCGGCGTCATCATAGGTGCGGCGGGAGCTGCGGTGATGGTGATATTGCCGCCGGGTGCGGGCGGGTTCTGCGCTGGACTTGCGAGCATGATGCCCATTTGCGGCATCGTGGCGCCGGGGTGCTTCTCTCCCGCGGCGGCGGCGTAGATATTGCCCGCGCCGTCGATAGCGAGCGCGGTAATTTCTCTTTTGGGCGCGCTGTAGAGAACGAACGCATCGCCATTCGGTGCGATGCGATAGACCAGCCCGCTGCCATCGGAACCGGCAATCAGGTTTCCTTTGGGATCGAGCGCGAGCACACGAATGTGCACCTCATCGCTCTTGAAGAAAAGCGAGTGCTGGCCGTTGGGGCTGACTTTGTAGATTTCGCCGTGATCGCCGGTGGCGACATACAGCGTGCCGGCATTGTCGAGAACGATGTCCCAGATGTACTTGGAACCAGGATCGAAGTAGGGAGTCGCGGTCCAGGAGGCTTTCGCGTCAGCCTTGGCGGCGGCTGCGCCTTTCGCGCGTTCCAGGCGATACACCTTGCCGTCGGGAGCGGTGGCGGCGTAGACGACGCCGGTCTTGTCGTTGTTCTTATCGACAGCGTTCTTATCGACGACCAGGGCCTGCACCTGCAATTCCTGCGGCTCGAAGATGGTCGTCGTTTGACCATCGGGCGTGATGAGATAGACGCGGGCCGGAGATCCAGCGGCGGCGTAGATGTTGCCTGCGGAATCGGATGCGATCGACCAGATGTAGGTCGAGGGCGTGGTGGCGAGCGCTTTGAACGCCGGGGCAAGTTCGAGGCCGCCTTCACTGCGCAGCGCGACGCCTTTGGCCGTACCCTTGGCCAGTTCGTCGAACTTGGATTGTTCCCAGGCGCGGGTGCCCTCAGCGAGGGCTAGTGCGGAAAGCGCCAAGGTGAAAGGAATAAGTACTGACAGTAGAGCGAGCGTCTTACGAGCCAAAGTCATACCTCATTTTACGCAGCTATTTCTTCTCCGCGCCGCTGCTGTATGTTTTGAGCGCCAATTCCAGGTCCTGAACGCGATGGCTGTCTTCTACCTTGTCGAGAGAATCGCGCGATACAGCGAGGCTTCCATCCAGTATTCGTTTCAAGTTGTCCAGATTGCGTTGCCAGCGCGCAATTGCGGACGACGGCACGCTTCCCATGCCTCCTGGAACAAAGAGTCGGCTGGCGATCTGGGCGGTAATTCCTCTCGCTGCCAGTTGACGTTGTAACTGTGGAATGTGGGCAGCTCCGTAGACGATAACGATGCGGCGGGATCCAGCATCGGCATCGAGACAATTCTCCACGATGCGGCGATTGCGCTCATGCCAGCCTCCCATAGCTATATCGGAGACCGTATTCTCGCCGATCACTTGCTCAAACTGATAATCGGCGATAGCCACTTCCTTGGTATGCAGAAAATCAAAGAGCGTCGGCTCGGCCTGCGACTGCATCTGCTTGGCGGACTCTTCTGTCAGCGCCTCTAGCTTGTCCTTGACCTCTTTGGGTTCCATCTCCTCGGCTCGGCTTTGCCATGCGTGGGTTATTCGCCAGTCGGTCGCGGCAAAGCGTGCGTGCAGCGTGGGGGCGACTTCGGCCAGATATGCGGCCTCGGGAGGAAAATAGCCTTCCATCGGCCCCTGATAAGCCTCTGGCGTGATCTCGCCGCAAATCAAATCCGGATGCAGCGCCGCAACTTCATTGCGCAGATCGGCGAGAGAGTAGTGGTTTTCCGGTTTGAAATGCAGATCGTGCGCTGTCCCCAGCAGAATCACCTCTGGGTTAGATGCAGCTGCGGTTGGCCGGGCCGGTGCGGGTTGCGCGGGTTGCGCGAGAAGATAAGCGGATAGCAACAGTCCTAGAACTCCAGCGCGACTGAACGTGTACATTTCGCGACCTCGCCGCTTCCGTATCGGATAGGGTTCCAATCAGCGTTCCCAGCAGTTCGCGTCAGAGAAGCAGGTTCCTCCTCTTCGACTCCGCTCACGATCAGGATGACAATACTTGAGAATGTCTCACCGTCCAGTGATCGATTGCCCCGCAAACGCCATTTCCGCGCCCCACTTCTCCGCCAAGTCCCCCCAGCGTGGATTATTGGACTCGATTAGAACAATCTTTTTGGCTCGCCGCCATCCCTTAAGCTGCTTTTCTCGATCAATCGCTTTGAGCACGTCATCGAAACTTTCCCAGTAAACCAGACGATTGCACTGATACTTACTGGAGAAGCCTTCGATTTCGCCACTCTTGTGTTGCATAACACGAACGTACAGATTGTTCGTCATTCCGATGTAGAGAGTGCCCGTGCGGCTGGCGACGATGTAGGTCCAGTATTTCTTTTGGTCCATCATCCCAACCCTCTCTCACTATTCTTAAACTCTGTCATCTTGAGCGGAATATGGTCATCGGCGAAGCAGATGACCATGTGGAGTCGAAAGACCCCGGCTCCGTTACTTCAGGCAATGCCGCTGCAGGGAGTTCTCCCGGTAACACCGATGTGTCTTCGCGGATCCAGACTTTGCATGTTGGACGGCATCGTGAGAACGCCTTGGAACGTTTATCGTCGCGCACGCTTCTACGGGGTCCTTCGACTCCGCGAAAGCTTCACTTCGTGAAGCTCTCGCTGCGCTCAGGATGACAATACAGAGGAAAAATGCCCGCGATACGCCGTCGCCGGTTCCGCTACTTGATGTTAATCGTCAGCATTTGCGCGCCGGAGACGACATAGTCGAGCGGGTCGGTGGAAGCTTCGCTGACCGACGATTCGCCGAGCACGACCATGTCCTGTGTGCCGCGCATGTTTTCCATGACGTTCATGACGGAAAGCGGCAGCGTCGGCATCACTTTGTCGGCGACCATGGCTTCGGGATCGGACCCGATCAGCGATACATATACGCGATCGTTGGCGCGCTCTTTGTTCAGCAAGGCGATGGTGGGCGCGAGGCCCAGGCCACGGTTCATCATCGGCGTACCGCGGTGCATGCGGTCGAGCGTGTCTCCGTCGCTGACCAGGATGCGCAGGGTTCCCTTCGAAGTGGAGGTCGGAATCCGTATGGGAATCTGGCGCACGAGCCGCTCGCCACGATACGGACGAATCACGGTCTCCACCATAATCTGGTCGCCGGGACGAGCTTCCGTCATGTCCGTGCGCGCAGCTTCCAGGCGAGCGGAGCGGCGCTCGCGGACAAGATCGAAATCGAGCCTCACGCCCTGAACGTCGGGAGCGTCGAAAGGATTGCTGTAAATGCGCCCAAAGCGCTCACCGATGGAGGCAGCGGCCAAAGCAGCGGCGGGCTGCCCGCTGTCCTGCGGGGCAAACATGTTCCGCAGCGTGACCTCGGGATAGCCTTTCACGCTGAGCACGCCATGCATGCGGTAAGTAATATCCTCAGCGTATTCGTTGGTGCCGTGCAGCGCGTTGAAGACGGTGGCCATCATGGCCAGCGGGCTCAGCCGCGCGTTGTTGAGAACTTCGTAATGGAATTCTTTTGTCGCCGGTCCATGTTCCCCTTGAGTGTGCAGCGCCACGGTCACTGAAATCATCTTCGAGTCCCGTCCCGGCACGCCCATAATGCCGTTCTGGCGGTCCTGCACGAACGCGCCGACGGTCTCGGTCGTGTTGACGATCTTGAACGCATTCAGTGGCGAAGGTAAGGTGGCCAGCACCGTAGCCTTCGTCATCGGCAGGTCCACTTCGCCAAACTGCAAGAGCGGATGTCCGCAGGCGAGCAAGCGCTGCGGATCGACGTAAGTCACGGTGCAGGTGGCGGCAATATTCATATCGCCACGAACCAGCACGGCGCTGACGGAGGATCCGGCCTCGATCGGTTCCGGCTGCTTGCGATCGCTCGCCGAGCCAATGCCCATCACGGGAACGATACCCACCGAGGCGAATTGCGGCCCGTAGCGCTGCAAGGTCTCGTCCGAAAAACCGTTAAACACGAGAGGAGTTTCGATTGGTTTCAGATAGTTGCTGTAGTTCTGCGCCGGGAGCGCCGCGCTTTCGCCGGGGCTGGCGGTTTGCGTGGTTACGCTTTGATTGGGAGAAGTGGCGTCGGGAAGACTGGCACGCATCGGCGCCGGACTTTTTGCCGGAGTATGATCGAGCGCATTGATCTCCAGCATCTCCTCAATCGGCGTCACACCCGCGATCGGTTCCTTCGAGAACTCGCCGATGCGGAAGGCGAGCGCGCCCGCCAGCTTGCCGTCGAAATAGACTGGGCTTCCGCTCATCCCGGCAACCACGCCGGTATATTCGGGTTTGGCGCCGTGCAGACGGACCAGGATAATGTCGCCTTTGGGTCCATTCACGTTGCGCATCACGCCCAGAACTTCCACGTCCATGGATTCGGGTTTCACGCCCTGGAACACGGTAAGCGCGGTGCCTTTCATGCCTTCGTGGATCTGATCGAGCGGCATGATGGCAGGAGGAATGACGGCGGGCACCGGCCGGTCGTAAACAGTCGCCTCTTGTGCAATAACCCAGACGGAGGACGAGAAACACAAAAGGACGGCGAGTGTGCGCGCAACTTTACCCATGAACGACCCCGGAGGTCACGAAATGACCTTGCTACTTGCTTAGACTCCGCGTGCTATCAGAAGGTTTTGCCAGGGGAGGCGGTGTCTTTTAAGGCCCGCAAAATATCCCAACAGTGGAGTTCTTGCATCTATACTAGCACAGTAGTTTTCGAGGATCTCCCCATGTTTTCCAGCGAATTTAGCAGGCAGAACGGGCTGCCAACGGCTTCCCGTAAGCATGTGATCCTACTGGCGTTTGTGCTTTTCTGGATGGTTGCCGCGAGGCTCCCGGCCCAGGCTCAAGACACGCCGCAGCAGCCCCCGGCGAATCCGAACAAGCAGGAGGCTCCGCCGGAAGCGGGTGGACCGCAAAACGACGTCGGACCGTATGTGATCCCCAAGAAGAAGGAAGAACCGCCGCCGCCGGCCCCCGAAAAACCGAAAAAGATCGAGAACATGCCCGACTACTCGATCACGGTAAGCGTGCCGCTTGTGAACCTGGATGTGCTGGTGACCACCAAGGACGGCCAGATTATCCCGCTGAAGAAAGAAAATTTCAAGATCCTGGAAGATGGCGTGCCACAGCAGATTGCGAGCTTCAATCAGTCCGAGGCCCCGATCACGGCGGTGCTGCTGATCGAGTATGCCTCGACCAACATCAGTTATATGTATGATGCGCTGAATGCTTCCTACACCTTCGCCAGCGGATTAAAGAAGGACGATTGGGTTGCCGTGGTTTCCTATGACATGAACCCGAAGATCCTGGTGGACTTCACGCAGGACAAGCGCGCCATCATGGGCGCGCTGAATATGTTGCGCATTCCAGGATTCTCGGAACGCAATCTTTTCGACGCCCTTTTCGACACCATCGACCGGTGCGATCGCATAGAGGGGAAGAAGTACGTGATTCTGGTTTCTTCGGGACGCGACACCTTCAGCAGAGTGACCCTGGATCAGACTATAAAGAAGTTAAAGTCCACCAAAGACGTGACCATCTATGCCGTCAGCATCGGATGGCAGTGGCGGGAACAAATGGAAGCGCGCGGGCGCGCGGGCCCGATTACGCAAATCGATTGGGTGCAGGCCGATAATCAGCTCAACACCTTCGCTCACTTGACCGGCGGGCGCGCGTACTTCCCGCGCTTCCAAGGCGAACTGACGGAGCTTTTTCACGACATCGCAGCCGACATCCGCAACCAGTACAGCATCAGTTACCACCCCACCAACGCCAAGCTCGACGGCACCTACCGCAAGCTGAAAGTCGAACTCCAGGCGGCAGACGGTGGTCCGCTAAAGGTTCGCGATCAGAAGGGCAAGGAAGTGAAGTACATCGTTTACGCGCGCGAAGGCTACACCGCGAAGCACACGGTGGAGTAGGCGGCCGGGCGGGGCGCCCGGCTCTCCACCAGAAGCCGCGCAATGCACGCATTGGCCCGCCTGATTTACAATCCCCAGTTTCCTCTCAGGAGAGAGCGCCGTGATCCCACGCTATACCCGGCCCGAGATGGCTCGCATCTGGAGCGACGAAAACCGGTTCCGCACCTGGCTCGCGGTCGAAGTCGCCGCCACCGAAACGCTGGCCGCCGCCGGCATTGTGCCGCAAGATGCCGCCAAAGCGATCCACGCGCGCGCCGACTTCAACGTTGACCGCATCTTCCAGATTGAAGCCGAGGTCAAACACGACGTCATCGCCTTCACCACGGCCGTCGCCGAGATTGTGGGTCCTCACGCCCGCTGGTTCCATTATGGCCTGACCTCGAACGACGTGGTCGATACGGCGCAGGCGTTGCTCATCCAGCAGGCCTCGTCGCAGATCGCCGGCGACCTGGAGCGCCTCGCCGAGGTGCTTGAACGACGTGCCTGGGAGTTCAAAGACACGCCCATGATCGGCCGTACTCACGGCATCCACGCCGAACCCATCACCTTTGGCTTCAAGATCGCCAACTGGTATTCGGAGACTCAGCGCAACAGCGCGCGCTTCAAGGCCGCCGCCGAAGATCTGCGTGTGGGCAAGTTCTCGGGCGCAGTAGGAACGTTTGCCCACCTCACGCCGGAACTTGAAGAACAAATGTGTGCCCGCCTGGGATTGAAGGCCGCCGCGGTGTCGTCGCAGGTGATTCAGCGCGACCGGCACGCTCACTACCTGGCAACGCTGGCCACGATCGCTTCGACGCTCGATAAAATCGCAACTGAAATCCGTCATCTGCAGCGCACCGAAGTCCGCGAGGCCGAAGAATTCTTCAGCGAAAAACAGAAAGGCTCTTCGGCGATGCCGCACAAGCGCAATCCGGTCACCTGCGAACAGATCTCTGGACTTGCGCGCGTGGTGCGGTCGAACGCGCAGGCCGGATTCGAGAACGTCGCACTCTGGCACGAGCGCGATATTTCGCACTCATCGGCCGAACGCATCATCATCCCCGACTCGACCACGCTCGCCGATTACCTGCTGAACAAAACGGCGAACCTGATCGAGACCATGTTCGTCTATCCCGAGCGCATGTTGGCGAACCTCGAGAGCACCCACGGCCTGGTTTTCAGCGGCCAGTTGCTGCTTGATCTCGTCGAGAGCGGGGTTTCCCGCGAAGACGCGTATCGCCTGGTGCAGAGCCACGCCATGCGTGCGTGGAAAGAGAATCTCGACTTCCACGAGTTGATCCTGAACGATCCCGAAATTCGCGGACGAGTGCCACGAGCAAAGATCGAACGCGCTTTCGATCTGCAGCGGCAGCTCAAGAACATCGACAAGATTTTTGCGCGGGTATTTTCAAACAAGGCTGCCGCCAAGAAAGATGCTTCGTCATAAAAGAAGAAAACTGCAAAGCGGAAGAAATAGCGCCGGCACTTTTTGATTAACGTCAAAGCGGGTCGGCCTTGTCTTTCAAACCAACGAACGTTTTACTCGGCGCTCCCGGCGTCCCGGCGGTGAAAAGCTTTTCCGGCACGCACCAGTTCCAGCAACTCAATCAGCTGCTTCAACTTTTCTTGTCCGACGTGGCGAAGCATCTCGCGGCCGTGCTTTTCGATCGGCCCATCCATTTCGCGCAGCAGCTTCAGTCCGGCAGCGGTGATCCTTCCGTAGATGACACGGCGATCGTGCCTGGCGCGCGTGCGCTCGGCGAAGCCGCGATCCTGCAGACGATTGAGCAGGCGCGTAATGTCGGGATCGCGCGTGATCATGCGCTCACCGATCTCGCGGCACGGCAAGCCCTCCGGCCCGGCCCCGCGCAAGATGCGCAGTGCGTTGTACTGCGTGCCGGTGAGTCCGAAGTTCTTAAGCTGGGCCTCAACCTGCGTCTGGAGCGCGTCGGCTGTTCGCAACAAAGAAAGATAGGCTTCCTGTTCCCGGCTGGTGAATGGCACTCTTTGTTTGATTTCCGCTTGCAGGCCACGAGGCATGGGGCGAGATTAGTCGTTATGACAAGCATTTGTCAAACGTCGCCCTTTTTTATCCTGTGTACTTGAGGATCTGGAATCTCACCGGCTGTGCGCTGCGGGTTTCCACCTGTTCAGGAATGCCAGAAAATCTTCCGGGTTGAGCGCTCGCGCATTCTCGAATTCGCCGTTCTTCTGGCTGTAAACCAGCTTCCCAACGGCATCGAGCACGGCCAGCCCTGGAATGCCACGCTTCATCGGGACCTCGTACTTCGTCATCAGGTCCTGGTTCTTTTCTCCCCTTCCGATGTCCACATGGACAACTTCATAGTTGGCGGCGAGTATCGGCGCCAGGTCCGCACTATGAAAAGCCTTATCGAGCACATGGCAGTCGTAGCACCAGTTGGCTCCAAACACGACAATGACGCGCTTGTGTTCCGCCGTGGCCTTCTCCAGAGCCTCTTTGAGTTCGGCGCGCGCATCGGCGCTTTCGTTGTAAATTTCTTTCTCTTTTTTAACCGACTGGCTAAAGCAGACCGCGCTGGACGCGGCCACCGCGGTCGCGAGAGTCAGCGTCAAAATCCGCCGGTAGAGCTTCATATATGGTCTCCTGCACCTGAAAGGGCGAGATTTGAGTATAACAATGGAAAAGCCGCTATTAGCTCCTGGCCTTTGGCTTTTAGCTAGAAGCCAAAAGCTAAGAGCAGCTTTCAGTTCGCCTTGCGGGAGTGCACCAGCTTCAGGCTGTCGCTCTGCAGAATGCGCTGGATCTGATGTTTGGCGTGGACCGTCCAGGGACCGGTGGTGTCGAGCTTGACGTAGGCGCGCCAGTGTTGCAGCGCCTTCCGCGGCTCGCGCATCTTCTCGTAGGCGAGCGCGATGTTGTAGTGCGCGTCCGCATAGGTGGGCGCGAGTTGGATCGCGGTCTTGTAAGTATCGATGGCTTCCTCGACGCGTCCGGTCTCGTCGAGCACGTTGCCCAGGTCGAAATAAGCGAGCGCGTATCGCGGATCGATTTCAATCGCCGAACGGTAGTGTCTTTCGGCGAGCGCGTATTCCTGACGGTTGTAGTAAAGCGTACCCAGATTGATGTGCGCGGCAGCGTGAATGGGGTCCATTTCAAGAACCTTCAAGTAAGTGGCGATCGCCTCGCTCTGCGTGGAGGGATTTTCTTCCAGCACGATCCCGCGCGCAAACAAGTCGGCAACGTCGGTAACCACCAACTCCGGTCCATTCCGTGGCGGGCTGGTCACGACTTTACTCTCTTCGGACGAGAAATCGAACATGAACTGTCCGGCGATGGGCTCGACAAGCCGACCCTGGTGCCGGAAAGCGATGCGGTGTCCGCTGCGATAGGCGCCAGCTTCGAGCAGTGGATTCCCCATGCCGGCAACCTGTTTCTGCATGGCTTCGAGCGATTGCCGGATGACGGCGGGACGAACGCGCTGAGCGCAGAGGTCGCGCACTTTCTTGATTTGCACAAGATCGAAAAAGGAATAATCTTCGCCCGTCGTCACCAGTCCCGCCTTCTCCCAGGTTTGAAGCTGGCGAGGAACGAGCCGGAGAATGCGCAGCAGGTCTGCGCGGCTGTAGCGATACACGGCTGTCAATTCTCGTCAATGATTATCGGAACTTGTGTGCGGGAATGCAAGTAGCAAGCCGGTGGAAGGTTGTGGAGAATCGGGCAGAAATGGCACAAAAGTGGCAGCTTTTCTTGCTTACGCGGCACTTCGAAGCTCTGCGGCGCCGACAATAAAGCGTTAACATTAACCTACAATCGGAGACCGCCATGGAACCGTTTCGCTTTCACCTCTTCGTATGCACGCAGCAAAAGCCAGAAGGCGTCCCCTCCTGCCCGGCCAGCGGGTCGTTCGCTGTGCTGGGAGCGCTGGATCGCGAGATACAGGCGCGCGGCCTCAACAACGGTGTGCAACTCACTACCTGCGGCTGCATGGGACTATGTGATGAAGGTCCAGTGATGGTCGTCTATCCGGCAGGGGTGTGGTACCGGCGCGTGCAACCGTCGGATGTAACCGAAATCGTCAATACGCATCTGCGCGACGGCCAGCCCGTCGATCGTCTTATCTGGAACGATGCCCCTGCGATGAAGGCTATGGCGGTCGAGCATGGGGAAAAGTACCGAGAGGCGATGGCTGCCCGCGAGAAAGCCGGGGTGCTGCCCGATCGCCTCGATCAGATGATCCGCGGCTTCATGTCGAGTCGTTGCCTTCTTACGGCGCTTGAACTCGACATCTTTACCGCCGTCGGCGAGGGAGGCAATGCCGAGCAGATCGGGACGAAGATCCACGCAAATGCCCGCGCCGCAGGCATGCTGCTTAACGCGCTTGTAGGCCTCGGACTGCTCTCGAAGAGCGGCGACGATTACAAGAACACGCCCGAGTCGGCACGCTTCTTTGTGCAGGGCTCCAAAGATAACCACCGCAATGGTCTGCTGCACATAGCCAACATCTGGCATCGCTGGAGCACACTGACCGACGCGGTGCGGAGTGGCACCCGTGTCCCCACCAGTCGCGACGACAACCCCGAATGGACGCGCAACTTTATTGCCGGCATGCAACGTAACGCCAAAGATCGTGCTCCGCTGGTGGTGAAGGCCCTGGGCACAGCCGGTATTCGCCGCATCCTCGATCTCGGCGGAGGCTCCGGCGCATATTCCATCGCGTTCGCAAAAGCTTGTCCCGAAGCGCAGTGCGAGATTCTTGACATTCCGGAGGTCGTGCCGCTCACCGCTGAATATGTCAGCCAGGCCGGCGTCTCAGCGCAAGTCAGCCTTCGCCCTGGAGACATGCTCCGAGACGACTTCGGTTCCGGCTACGACATCATCATGCTGAACGCGATCTGCCACATGTTTTCCGAGCAGCAGAACCGGGACATCTTCCGCCGTGCCCACCAGGCACTCGCACCGAAGGGCCGCCTCGTCGTGCAGGACTTCATCCTCAATCCTGAAAAAACCGGGCCGCAACACGCGGCACTGTTCTCGCTGAACATGCTTGTCAATACCGACGCGGGTGCCAGTTACAGCGAGGTCGAATACACCCACTGGATGAAGGCTGCGGATTTCAGCGAGGTATGCCGGATCAACCTACCCGGGCCTAGCAGCCTGATTGTGGGACTAGCGAAATAGGTCTACTCATACTTCCGGGTTGTGATAACAATGAAAATGCTCTAACTTTCTGCTTGGAATGCAACTTGATTTACATTGGGGTGGGAGTCCTGCATGAGATGGGTGCTGATTGTGCTCGCCGTCGCCGGTATCGCCGTTTCTGCGCTCGCGTTGCGCGAGCATTACCGCACCGACGCTTCACCTTGCAGCATCAATGAGCGCTGGGACTGCGGCATCGTGAATCACAGTCCGTATGCCATGCTCCACGGAGTCCCCGTGGCCGCGATTGGCATCGCCGGATATCTACTGCTCGGCGTACTCGCCGCTCGAAGAGCGTACGCGTGGATGCTGCCATTCGCGATCGGCGCTTTTGCCTTTGCCATCCATCTTGCGGACGTCGAATCCATGGTCCTGGGCGCTTGGTGTATCTACTGCGTCATCTCGCTGGGAATCATTAGTGTTTTGACTCTGCTGGTGGTCGGCGCCGTGATCGTCGGCTCGATGCGGCA
>JBEKWL010000027.1:0-27040 GCA_049513095.1 Terriglobales bacterium | reverse complement strand
ACTTTCACAGGCCCAATCCAGCAGATTACGCTCTAGTTGGCTTTGAGAGTAGCCCCCCGCTCTGGCACTCGCAAAACCTGAATGGCTACCACACTTACTCCCGTGGACTCACGGGAAGTTGTTCGATGTGATCATTGTCTCTTAGTGCAATTCCGCACATCAAATAGCCTCTGCCGCCGTTGCCATCTGTCATTGGATGAGGACGAGGCGGAGATCGCCGCTATGACGGCGGCGCCAGAAGTGTTGCCGGTGAACGTCGATTCTAGCGGACGCGGGCATCTGAAACTGGCGCACTCGATCCGATCGCTGCGGCTACGCAATGGCTTGAGTCAGCGGCAGCTGGCGCTGCGCATGTCGGTGCCGCGGACTTACGTGTCGAAAATCGAAAACGAGAAGGCGACGCCTACGCTGTCTTCGCTGGAGCGACTGGCGAGGGCGCTCGAGGTCACTGTGCCGGATCTGCTCTCCGGTGGCGAACGGAACCGGCAGGAGGAAGTGCGCGAGTTGATGGAAGACCAGTTTGTGGCCGAAGTTTTGCCGTATCTGTCACAGCTGAACGGAATGCAGATGTCCAGCATTCTGGCGCAGGTGCGGGACTTGACGACGCGGCTGCGACGGAGCGCGTAACCAGCTACTGGCTACTAGCTGCTAGCTGCTGACGAGGCGCTACGTGCGCGGCTTTTGTTTCGCCTGCGCAGGCGCTCAATTTTTTGGGTTTTATCCGGGCACACAACCAACTGGACAGCCGGGGCCTTCGGGCTCCGGCTTTTTTGTGGCTTGCGCGCAATGCGATACGCTCCAAGCCTATTCCAGTTGAACGTGCGACTGCAATTGTGTCTTCACCGCCAAGCCAACCGGTCGGTATGAGAATTTCGTGATTACTGCCTGCCGTGCTTAAATGAAAAGTTGGGCGCCGATTTTTGCGCAATCCCCGCGCGCGGCATCCGGCCTCAAGTCAGACCGAACTGTATATCCCTTGCTCCCCCACCCCAGGCAGCAAAAGCGACTGGCTGGGGGCCCCGGTCGCTCGGGATGACAATCTGTAAGAGCTAGCCGTGTTGGAGATGGAGGATCCTTGGACTTCCAGTTGAACGAAGAGCAGCTGCACCTTAAGAAAAGCGTGCGCGAGTTTGCTGAACGCGAGATTGCACCGCACGTCATGAAGTGGGATGAAGCCTGCGAATTCCCGCTGGCGACGATCAAGGAACTAGGCAAGCTCGGCCTAATGGGCATGATCTTCCCGCCCGAATACGGCGGCGCGGGTATGGGCTACGTGGAGTACGTCACGGCCATTGCGGAACTCGCGCGCGTGGACGGTTCGGTGGGGATCATTGTAGCGGCGCATACGTCCCTTTGTTCGAACCACATTTATGTGGCGGGGAGCGAGGCGCAGAAGAAAAAGTATGTGCCGAAGCTCGCCACTGGCGAGTACATCGGCGCATGGGGACTGACCGAGCCCTCGGCGGGGTCGGATGCGGGCAGCGCGCGCATGACGGCGAGACGGACGAAGGGCGGATGGGTGCTCAATGGCACCAAGACGTTCATTACCAATGGCCACTATGCCGACGTGGTAGTAGTGCTGGCGGTGACTGATCGCGCGGCGCACACGCACGGGCTTTCGGGGTTCATCGTGGAGAAAGATGCCAAGGGATTCCGCGCGGGAAAAAAGGAAAACAAACTCGGCCTGCGCGCCAGCGATACGGCGGAGCTGATCTTCGAAGACTGCTTTGTGCCGGCGGAGAACCTGCTGGGTGGGGAAGGGCACGGATTTATCGACGCCATGCGCGTGCTCGATGGCGGGCGCATCTCGATCGCCGCGCTTTCGCTCGGCATGGCCGAAGGCGCATACGGGGCGGCGCTGAAGTATTCGAAAGAGCGCCAGCAATTCGGACAGGCGATCTCGGAATTTCAGGCGATCCAGTGGAAGCTGGCCGACATGGCGACGGAAATCGAGGCGGCAAAGCTTCTGACGTTGCGGGCCGCCGCCATGAAGGATGCCGGGATGAAGACCACGCTCGAATCGTCCATGGCCAAGCTTTATGCGAGTGAAGTGGCCGTCCGGTGCGCGAATGAAGGGGTGCAGATCCACGGCGGATATGGGTTCATCAAGGACTATCCGGCGGAGAAGTTTTATCGCGACGTGAAGCTGTGCACCATTGGCGAAGGGACTAGCGAGATTCAGCGGCTGGTGATTGCGCGGCAGCTGCTGAAGGACTAGGTCTCTGACTGCCTGATTTGTACCCGATGGCAGGATCTGCAGACACGACGGTAGCGGCGACGTCCCTCCCGCCGAATCCGAGGGCGAGACGCCCTCGGGACAGCCGGCAGGGATGCCGGCGCTACTTTTCTCGGCGGCGCAGAGCATCGCGCTCAGCATGACAGCGCATGGAGTCCGGCATCAGCGCTTCTTCCCCCGCACAAAAACATCCATGCCAAAAATCACGCTCCGCCCCGGCATGGCTACGCCTGGGATCTCCTGGTATCCCGTGTTTGTCAGATTTGAAAATGCCAAGTGCGCGCTTACGTTCTTGAACTCGCGCCCGACGCTCGCATCCCAGAGCGCATAGGGATCGCTCCCATATCGCTTGACCACACCGATCCGGCTGCGGGCGACGACTTTCCCGGGCAGCGTTCCTTGCCAGCTCACGACCGCATTGTTCGACGGATAGTTGAAAGCGTATTCGGATGTGCGCCCGGGGAGCGGACCCTCGGCGCTGTAGACGCCGGTGTAGGCAACATTGATCTGCTGGCGTTGCACCCGGGCTCCGGACGATGCTCCGAACGACACTCCGAATGATGCTTCCACTCCAGTGAAGTTCAGGCGCGCAATGTTTTCCGCTTGGTAGGGATTGCCTGGCGAAACCGGGCTTGACGAAAACGCCACCCAGTCGATGTCGTTCTTATTGCGCCGCTCGAAGACCGTGACTTCCGCCTTATAGCGCCCTCCCTGGTCCCACAGCAGGCCGCCCTCGTAGCCCCAGGAGGTTTCCGGGAGCAGGTTCGGGTTGCTCTGGTTGACGGGATCGGAATAATAGAGGTCGGTGTAGCTGGGCAGCCGGAAGGCGCGACTGGCGCTCGCTTTCAACTTCCAACCCGGCTTCAGCCACACCCCGCCGGTGAGATACGGACTGAATTTCGATCCGTTGGTATCGAAGACCTCTTCCCGCGCACCCAGCGAAAACGAGAAGCGGCCGAACGCCCTGACATCGTAGTCCATATATCCGGCGCTGTGGGTGCGCCTGTGGTCGCCCAGGTTGTTGCTGTGGACCGATTCGTAAAATCCCTCGCCGCCGTAGAACAGGTTCGAGTTCTGTCCGAGATGTTCGGTGCGGCGGACCGCTCCTTGCAAGCTATGATCGATGTGGTTGTTTTCATAGACGGAAGGATCGTCTCGCTCAAGGATGAACTCGTCCGTATGGCGGCGGTAGCCGAAGTCGAACTCCGTTTTCTTACCCAGGTCCTGCTTCAACCCGGCGAACCATGACTTCGTCCTCTCCCATTCCGGATAGTCGCCATAGAAATCATTTGCGCCAAAAGGCTTGTCGCCCAGTCCCAGCATGATCAGGCTGCGGCCCAGGGCGGTCTGCGCTCCGGTGTTCGAGAAAATTGTCAGACTGCGATAGTCGCGGTCCGGCATGAAGCCGGTGGAAAAATCTCTCGCCACATCCAGTTCTTCGTCCAGCCGGCTGGCCACGAAGCCGGCCGACAAAGTTTCCTGGTTGATTCCGAAATTGCCAATCGCGGCGCCCGCCTGAGCTTCCGAATACTGCGGCGGCCCGGTGATGAAATTGACGGTTCCAGCCATAGCATCCGATCCGTAGAGCATGGAACCCGCCCCGGGCAGGACTTCAATGCGCGCGATCGCGCCGGTGGGCAAGGGCAGGTCGAGATCATGGTGGCTGGTCTGGACGTCATCCATGCGCAAACCATTCAACAGGACCAGCGTCTGCTCAAAGGTGGATCCGCGAATGGTGAGGTCGGCCTGCACGCCATCCGGGGCGCGTTCCTGCAAATCGATCGAGGGGTCCAGTTGCAGGTAATCGACCCAGTGCGTGTAGAGCGACGGTTGTTCTCGCGTGTCGATCACTGAGATGGTCCGGTCGATGTTCTCGACCGGCGCCGGTATAAACGTTCCCGTGACAGCGACGGTTTCTTTCCGGGCTGGAATTTTTCCGTTGTCGCAATTCGTAGTGGCGGCGTTCGGTGACTGGGCCGATTGCTCTGCTGGGGATTGTCCTGCTGGGGATTGTGCAACTTGCGGGCAAGGAGTTTCCTGCGCATCCGCTTCACCTGCGCTCGACAAACCGCAAGCAAGAAAAAGAGCGAGTAAGATAACCGGGGTCGAGGGCACGCGGGTTTCCTTCCGCCGGGCAAAACGATGCTTCGACATCACTCTCTCATCTTTTCGCACAGGTTGCGAGTGGCTACGAGAGTTTCGCCGCTTTGCGGCCCAGTTACTCCGAAGGTACTAACTCACTAGCATGGGTAGACCCCTCCCCCTGCTATTGGAATCATAGAGGCCGGCGGCGGGATTGCGCGGAAGTTGCTCAAGGATTAAGATGTTCGCCGTTCCGTCAGATGAGAAGGGGGCTGCGATGATCAGCGGAGCTCATGTCGTCGTTTACAGCAAGGATCCGGAAAGCGACCGCGCTTTCTTTCGCGATGTCCTGAAATTCCCCGCGGTGGACGCCGGCCACGGCTGGCTTATTTTTGCGTTGCCGCCGGCGGAGGCGGCGTTTCATCCTTCCGAGAAGAACGACCTGCACGAGCTGTACTTCATGTGCGACAACCTGGAGGCGACGATGAAATCGCTGAAGGGGAAAAAAGTGGAGTGTAGCGCGGTGAAAGAGGTGCGCTGGGGCAGTCTGACCACAATCCTTCTCCCCGGAGGCGGGAAGGTCGGGCTCTACCAGCCCAAGCACCCGACTGCGATCGGGCGCTGAGATTGGATGAACGCGAATTCGCGCGGGTTGTTACACTAATCTGCTTGACTCCTACAAGTGCAACCCTTGTCGACCATGTGCGCTCGGGCGACTGCCGCGCGCTGGCTCGCGCCATTTCTACGGTCGAGAATCGCGCTGCCGGCTGGTCGGAGCTGCTCAAGGCGCTCTTTCCGCATACGGGCAAGGCGCGAGTCATAGGTCTGACCGGCGCTCCCGGATCCGGCAAGAGCACGCTAGTCGATCAACTTGCCAAACACTATCGCAAAGAAAATCAGACGGTCGGCATTATCGCCGTCGATCCGACCAGTCCTTACACGGGCGGAGCGATTTTGGGCGACCGCATCCGCATGCAGGATCACTATAACGATCCGGGGATTTACATCCGCAGCATGGCCACGCGCGGATCGCTGGGAGGATTGGCGCGCGCCACGGCAGATGCCGCCACGGTGCTCGATGCCTCGGGGCGCGACCTGGTCATGATCGAAACGGTGGGCGTTGGGCAGGACGAAGTCGATATTGTGCGGCTGGCGGATGTCACCATCGTGATTCTTGTGCCCGGCATGGGCGACGATGTGCAGACGATCAAAGCGGGGATCATGGAAATCGCCGACATCTTCGTGATCAACAAAAGCGACCACGAGGGGGCAGAGCGCGTGGAGCGCGAGATTCGCGCCATGCAATCGCTGGCCACGCGCAACGACGGATGGACGCCGCCGATCGTCAAGACGGTGGCAAGCGAGGGCGTGGGAACCAAAGAGTTGGCGAAGGCGATCGCGGACTATGAGGCGTACCTGAAGAAAGGGAACCTGTTCCTTAAGAAGAACGTCGAGAACTGGCAGGAACGGCTGGTCGAGATGCTGCGCGATGCCATGCTGGAAAAAGCGCGAGCGCAGATGGATGGAGGCAGCCTCGAGCGTTATGCGGCGGAGATCGCCGAGCACAAGCGCGACCCGTATTCGCTGGTGGAGGAGATTGTCGGGGGCGCAGGACGTAACGGTGATTGACGATGGCCCAATGGCTCCGGTCGAATAAGGCAAACAAGCTATTCCTCTATTCAGCCTGGGTGGTTGTATGCGTGGGGATCTTCTTTATCTTCATGATGACTCCGTGGTTTGATCGAATCGACAAAGTGCCGCGTTGTGATTTCCTTCTGCGGATATTGGGCGGTGCACTGGGGGTTGTCGGCGCACCGGCTTCGCTAATTCTCTTGTTTGGCATGGCGGTATTCTGTTTGCGTGAGGATCGCTCCCCGATCGGTGCCAAGATACTCTGGTTCGTACTGTTCTTAGCGACTGCATGTTTCGGGGCAGCAGTCTACTTCTTTAGGGTCTACAGAAAACAAGTACAGCAACAGGGGGACGTGCCCGTTTTGCCATAACAGGCAGGGAATCTATGGAATTCAGCATCGATCATCTTGGCATCGCAGTGAAGTCGCTGGCGGCGGCGAAGTCCATTTACGAGAAGCTTGGGCTTAGCGTTTCTGCCGAAGAAACGGTTGAGCAGGAAAAAGTCCGGCTGGTCATGGTGCCCGTGGGCGAGAGCCGGCTGGAGCTGCTGGAAGCGACTTCGGAGGATTCGACCATCGCCAAGTTTATCGCCAAGCGCGGCGAGGGGCTGCATCATGTTTGCATGCGCGTTCCGGACCTGGCGGCGGCGGTTGCAAAATTGAAGAGCGACGGCGTGCGCCTGGTATCGGAAGAGATCAAGACGGGCGCGGGCGGACACCGATATGTGTTCGTGCATCCGCAGAGCACGGGCGGCGTGTTGCTCGAATTGGTGGAGAGTAACCATCTGTAATTTGCAATTTGTAATTGGTAATTGGAGATTTGAAGAAGCGCAGGTTGAACGCGAAGGTTTTGAAATTGCAAATTACAAATCACCAATTACAAATGCTTCACCCTATGCTTCTGCTCGCCGTGGACACTTCCGGGAAGAACGGCAGTCTGGCACTGGCTCGCCTGACGCCGGGTCAGAGCGATAGCGAAATCAGTGTGCTTGCAGTTGTTCCGCTCGCCGGCGGCGCGTTTTCGGCGCAACTGGTACCGCAGATTGCCGCGCTGCTGAAAAAGCACGGATACAGCAAGAGCGATCTCGGGGCCTTTGCGGTCGCGTCCGGTCCGGGGTCGTTTACGGGGCTGCGCGTGGGCTTGGCTGCCGTTAAGGCTCTGGCCGAGGCGCTACAGAAGCCAATCGTCGCAATTTCATTGCTGGAGGCGGTGGCGTGCAGTGGCGCAGCGCGTGGCCGGGTTCTCGCGGCGCTGGATGCGGGCCGGGGTGACGTGTATGCCGGCGACTACGAACTCGACCCGCAGGTTCTGATGCACAGCGAACGCCTGCTGAACAGGGAAGAGTTTCTTGCGGACGCCAAGGGGAAGGCGGTGGTCACGCCCGATGCCGCGTTGGCTGAGACGGTTCGCGGTGCGGGAAGCGCTGCCGGAATTCTGGTTGAACTGATTGACTATCCGAACGCCGGGGCGATTGCCCGGCTGGGTTGGGAGCGTCTCCAGCGAGGCCAGACGGTTCGTCCCGAAGAACTGGAAGCCAACTACCTCCGCCATTCCGACGCCGAGATTTTCTCGAAGCCGGCGGTGTGAGAGGCTGAGTCGGCGCTCGTTGCGCAGCCCCTAAAGGGGCACGTGGCGGAGAATTTGCGGTATCGCTGAAGCGATACCCTGATACGAAACACCTTTCGATGCCCGTTGCCATCCGCTCCGCTCGGTTGCATGATGTGCCGGTGATTCTCGCTCTTGAGCGGCAGTCGCCGGGCGCGGCCCACTGGACGCCGGAGCAATACCGCAAGTTGGTGGAGGGCGGCGTCGTTCTGGTGGCCGAGGAAGCAGGCCGACTTTGCGGATTTGTTTGTGCGCAGGCGGTCGCCGGCGAATGGGAGATCGAGAACGTGGTGGTGGCCGCCGAGTTCCTCCGCCGCGGTATCGCCAATGAGTTGGTGCGCGAGTTGATTCAGCGCGCGAAGAGCGCGGCTGCGTCGGCGATTCTGCTCGAAGTCCGCGAATCGAATCTGCCAGCCCGCCGACTGTACGAAAAGCAAGGATTTGGCGAAGTGGGCCGCCGCCGGGCGTATTACAGGGATCCGGTGGAGGATGCGATTCTATACGCGCTTCGGTTCGACCGCTGACTCTTAGGCCTTAACCCCAAGCCGAAAAGCCGCGAATTTCTGCACCATTTTTGGTTCAACTTCGGTACCCACGGGCCCTCTGACGGTGGTGGAAGCTTCTCTATGGAATCTCATTGAACCCGGTCGGTCCCTGTGCTACTTTTTAATCGTGCAGTAATAAAACAGCAGGAGGTCTGGCAAGGATGCTGACTCCAAGAGACCAACTCCTGACCGGTCACGATGAGTTCCAGCGACTGGTTCAGGAGCACTCGCAATACTCCCAACGGCTGGAATCCCTCACACAAAAGCGATACCTCACCGACGACGAAAAAGTGGAAGAAGTGCGGCTGAAGAAGCTAAAGTTGCGCCTCAAGGACCAGATGCAGACTCTGGAGCAGCAGGTTCATCGGCAGTCTGCGTAGATTAACGGGACTGAGTAATCGGCCGAATCGCAGTAAAATGCAGGGCCTCAGCGGATTCATGCGATCATACCGGGCGCGTCTAAGCGCCTTTTTTTATTGCAGTTATGTAGAATGTCGCGGCCTCGCTCTATAATCATTTTGAATTCCATGGTGCGTGACGGATACTTCTACGGCGTGGGCTGCCTTCTGGCTGCGGGCGTGATCGCGTGGCTGGCGACTTGGCCTTACGCCGTCCCGGTGTTGCTGCTGGCAGCTTTCTTTCTGTGGTTTTTCCGTGATCCGGAGCGCCGGATTCCCGAGACCGCCGGCGCCGTGGTGTCTCCGGGAGACGGCAAGGTGACTGATGTTTCAGTCGTGACTTCCGACGGAGGTTCTGAAGGAACCAGGCGGAACCGGATCAGCATCTTTCTCAGCGTCTTCGATGTGCACGTGAACCGCTCGCCGATTGCGGGGGTGATCCGCGACGTGCGCTATCAGCGCGGCAAGTTCCTCAACGCCATGGGAGCGCATTCGGCGGAGCAGAACGAGCAGAACATCGTCACCGTGGAAGGCGAAGGCCGTACTGTAATATTCAAGCAGATCGCCGGCCTGATCGCGCGCCGTATCGTCTTCAAATTTAAAGTGGGAGACCACTTGGCCTGCGGCGAGCGGGTTGGGCTCATTAAGTTTGGCTCTCGGGTGGATGTTCTGTTCGATCGCGATGCCGCGATCCAGGTAAAGCCCGGCGACCGGGTCAAGGGAGGAGCGACGGTACTTGCCTTGTTGCCTATGGCGCGGCCTATTGTGCAACCGGTTCACACCGCTGCGGCCGGGGAGGGGGAGGCGCGTTGAAATGAAAGAGCTGGGAACATGGAAGATCTAGAGCCGCATCGTCGCGAATCGGACCGTCCGCGGGGGAAACTGCGCAAGGGCATGTATATACTGCCTTCGCTCTTCACCACGGCGAATATCGCGTTGGGGTTCTACGCGATTTTGCAAACCGTGCATGGCAGCCCGGCTGAACCCTGGCATATGGACTTCGCCGCGATGGCCATCGGCTTTGCCGTATTGTTCGACGGTCTGGACGGCCGCATCGCGCGCATGACGCACACCGCCAGCGATTTTGGCCGGGAACTCGATTCGCTGGCCGACGTGATTACCTTCGGCGTTGCCCCGGCGCTGCTCGCCTGGATGTGGGGATTTCATCTGTTGCCGGTAAGCATTGGGCCCAACCTGCACCAGAAAATTACGGAGCTGGGCTCGGTAGCCTGCTTCGCTTTTCTCATGGCTGGCGCGAGCCGCCTGGCGCGGTTCAATATTGCGAAAAATCCGGAGCCTTCGAATCCGGGACGTCCGGGGAAGAAATATTTCGTGGGCATGCCGATTCCGGCGGGGGCGGGAGTCATTGCGGCGGTCATCCACTATTCCGCCGGAGATCCCGTGACTTCCTGGTGGACGGCGATGAGCTGGTTGATGATGGTCGTGGTGGTCGGTTATCTGATGGTCAGCACGTGGCGTTTTTATAGCTTCAAGGATATTGATTTCCGTTCGCGGCATCCCTTCCGCCTGATTGTGCTGTTTGGCGTGGTAGGCGCGTCGATCTGGTTCTTTTCCCGCCCGGCGCTTTTCGCCATCGCGATTCTCTACATGGCTTCCGGCGTCCTGTGGCGCTTGCAGTGGATTTTCCGCCGCAAGACCCCGCCTGCACCTCCGGCGTACCGGGAGGCATCTCAGACTCCATGAGTCCCCCTTCGAAGACTCCCCTTTCCAAATCCGCCAGCTCGCAGGCCGATCTCCGCGGCACGAATCTTTATCGCGTGGCGATTGTGGGCGCGGCATCGCTCAAGGGCAAAGAGATTGCTGAAATCCTGCGCGAACGGAATTTTCCTGCCGTCGATGTCCGGTTGCTCGATGACGACGAGTCTCTCGGCCAACTGGAAGCGGTCGGCGACGAGATGAGCTTTATCCAGAGTATCCGCTCGGAACAGTTCGAGCGCGTGGACTTCGCCTTCTTCGCTTCCGACCCGCGCTCGACGCGCAATAACTGGAAGGCAGCGCGCGACCTGGGCGATACCATCGTGGATCTCTCGTACGCGCTGGAAGATGAAGCGGGAGCGTCGGTTCGCTCGCCCTGGATCGAGCGGCAGACCGGCCAGCCCATGGCGCCGGAGTTGCAGCCGGGCCCGGTGGTGGTGGCCCATCCCGCGGCGACGGTCCTGGCGTTGCTCGCCTTACGCAGCGAGAAGACCAGCGGGAAGGCGGGCAAGATACAACGCCTGGTCGCAACCGTGTTTGAACCGGCGTCGGAGATCGGCCAGAAGGGTATGGACGAACTGCACGAGCAGACGGTGAATCTGCTCTCCTTCCAGGAGCTCCCGAAGAATGTGTTCGACATCCAGGTGGCCTTCAACATGGTGCCGCGCTACGGGCAGAGATCTGAATTGGCGCTGGATGCTGTGTCGCAAAGAATCCGGAAGCACTATCGGCGCATTGCCAGCGGCGCAACCGAGCCTGCGCTGCAGGTGCTGCAGGCGCCGGTCTTCCATGGGCACGGCTTTTCGGTTTACCTGGAGATGGAGAAGCCGGTCGCAATCGCAGATTTGTCGCAGGCCCTGGCGGGAGAGCACGTGGTGGTGAACGGCAGCCCGGAAGATACGCCCACCAACGTGAGCGCTGCCGGTCAGGGGGACATCCTGGTGGCGATCACCAACGACGCCAATCACAAGAACGGTGCGTGGCTGTGGGCGACAACCGACAACCTGCGCGTCGCCGCCTTGACCGCGGTGGAATGCGCCGAGACCATGACCGCATCCCGGCCGAGAGGTCAGATTCAATGAGTCGATGGAGCGCGACCCGGTGGGCGGCCGCAATTGCGCTCGGAGTGAGTCTGGGCGCGACATTGATATCGACCGGCTGCGGCTACCACAGGGCCGGAAATGCGGTCGAACTGCCGCAGAATATCCACAGCATCGCGATTCCCGGCTTCGTGAGCCACAGCCAGACGTTTCGCATCGAGCAACTGTTGACCGACGCGGTGGTGCGCGAATTCAACGCCCGCACGCAATACCGTGTGATCCATGCAGCGAATGGCGACGCGGATGCGGTGCTGAAGGCGACGGTTTTATCGGCGTCGGCGAATCCGCTGGTCTACGATTCCACGTCCGGGCGCGCAGTCAGCGCGTTGGTCACAGTGAGCGTTCAGGTCACGCTGACCGACCGTCAGGGCAAGGTGATCTTCGAGAATCCTTCCTATCTCTTTCACGATCAGTACGAAATATCCAGCGATCTGCCCAGTTTTTTTCAGGAAGATTCTCCGGCGGTCGATCGCTTGTCGCGGGATTTTGCGCGTACGCTGGTGGCTAATATCCTGGAGGCCTACTGATGTTGGAGGACTGTTGATATGCGCGCCTTCAGCCAGGCGGACCGCTTTTTCTCCGAACTCGAGTCGCGCCAGCTGAAGCCGGCTTATGTGCTGGTGGGCGATGAAGCGTTTTTTCGCAAGCGCTGCCGCGATGCCATTGTGGAGCACCTGGTCGCGCCCGACTCGCGTGACTTCGGCTTATTTGAGTTTGACCTCGCCGAGACTTCGCTGAACGAAGTTCTGGATCGCGCCCGCACGCCCTCGCTGATGGCGCCGTTTCAGGTGTTCTTCGTGCGCGGCGTGAAGACGCTGTTTGGCCGCGGCTCGAGCTCCAATGCTGAAAAAATCGGAGCCATCGAAGCCTACTGCAAGAATCCCAATCCCGATGCGCTTCTGATATTTGTTGCCGATCACATCAGCATACCCGCCGATGCCCGGCGCATGGAGATGACCGATAAAGACCGATACCAGAAGATCCGCGAAGACCTCGGCCCGTTCTGCGGCATTGTCGAACTGTCTCGCGTGGAGGAGGGCGAAGCCGTCCGCTGGATTGGCGAGTATTGCGCCACGCGCGCCGTCAAGATCGACGCCGACGGCGCGCGCGAGTTGGTGGATGCGCTGGGCGGCGACATGATGATGGTCTCGAACGAACTGGAGAAGCTGATTCTTTATGTCGGCGAAAAGAGAAAAATCACGCTCGGCGATGTCGAGACCATGGTGCTCGCCGCGAAACAACGCTCGCTGTATGAGTTAACCGATGCGATTTCTTCCAAAGACCGTGTGCGCGCGCTGGCGGTCCTCGATGCGCTGCTTTCGACCGGCGACGGCGAAGAACCTGCCATCGGGCATCTCTACATGTTGGCTAAGACGTTTCGCCAGATGCTGGTGATCCTGGAGCGCAACGTGCGCGACCAGCGCATGCTGTGGGCGGCATTGTGGCAGGGCTTTCGCGTGCCGCCGTTTGCCGCCGACGATATCATCCGGCAGGCGCGGCGCTACAAATCGAAGCGGGAACTGACGCGCGCCATTCGCCTGGTCGCAAAAGCCGATCTGGCGCTGCGCTCGAATCCTCCCGGCAAGCGGATGGTGCTGGAGAAGTTGGTTCTGGATCTTGCCGCCGAGCCCAAGCCTGAAGCAGCGGGCGGATGGATGCAGGAAGAACTGCCGGTGTGAAGACGGGGCTTGCCCCGTCTCGCGGAAGACGACTCCTACCCTTTGATCTCGGCCACTGCCTTCCGCAGTTCGTCAACCTCTGGGGAATTCGGCTTAAGCTTCACCACGCGGTCCAGTTGCTGCCGGGCCAGCGCGGCCTGACCAGTCTTGGCGTAAGCGAGTCCCAGGTGGTAGTTGTAGAGCGCGTTGTCCGGTTTCTTTTTCACCGCTTCTTTGAACAGGTTAATGGCGGACGTGTACACGTGCTTATGGTAGAACGCCCAGCCCAGCGTGTCGGCGGAGTTCGGATTATCGGGAAGCTGACGCCGCGCCGTCTGCGCCATCGCGAAGGCCACGTCCACATTGCCACCCTGCTCCAGCATCACGTATGCCAAATTGTTGGAGGCCAGCGGATTTTCCGGCTGAATCTCAAGCACCTTCTGGTACTGCTGCTTGGCGTGGTCCCAATCCTGCTTGCTCTCGTAGATGCTACCAGCCAGCAGGTAGAAAGCGATTTCCTTGGGATTGATCTTCGACCCATCGAGATAGGTCTGCAGCGCCTGATCCGTGGCGCCGCGTGCGTTCTGCACCACGCCGAGCTTAACCAGCGCCTCGCTGTTCTTTTTATCCAAGTCGGAGGCTTGTTTGAACTCCGCTTCTGCCGCCGCTAGATCCTTTTTCTGTTCCATGAGAAGTTGGCCCAGCATGATGTGGAACCCCGCGTTCTTGGGATACCTGGCCAACTGTGTCCTGGCCGTAGCGATGGCTTTGTCCGGCTGCTTCTGCATCAGGTCTACGTTGAGCACACCGCCCAGTGCGTCGGTGGAATTCGGATCCTGATCCAGCGCCTGCTGGTAGGCTTTTTGCGCTTCGGCATACTGGCTCTGTGCCATCCGCAGGTTGCCCAACTGCACATAAGCGGCAGGATTGTTGGGCTCCTTTTCCAGGGACCGATGAATATATTCATCCGCCGTCGCGTACTGCTTGCGATCGATTTCCGCCACCGCGCGCAGCAGGTATCCGTCCGGGGCTTCTGGCAGTAGGGCGATGATCTGGTCCGCTTCCTGTGCGAGCGCACCAGGATCACGCCGGTGGATGGCTACGGCCGCCAACGCCCGGTGCGCTTCCACAATGTCAGGATGCAGTCGAACTGCATCGCGCCACTCTGCTTCTGCCCGGCTGGTGTTGCCCAGTTGGTCGAAGGCCAGGCCCTGCTGGTAGTGCGCCAGAGCGTTATCGGGATCGTTCTTCAAAACGGCTTGCAGCGTGTTAACCGCGTCGCTGGCCTTGCCGCTGCGAATCTCGATCTCGCCCTTGTAAACGTGGGCGTCCTGGTCATCGGGCTTCGCCTTTAAGACTTCGTCATTCAATTTGCGGGCGTCGTCAATCCGGTCGGTCAGGATCAGCAGCTGAATGTAATTCTTCTTAACCACCATGTCCTTGGGGTGCTCTTGATAAAGCGAGGCATACTCGGTGGTGGCTTTGTCGAACTGGTTATTGTTGTAATAGAAGCCTCCGAGCATGCGGTAGCCCTCGGAATTATTCGGGAAATCCTTTTTGGATTGGCGCAGGAATTCCTCGGCCTGGCCGGGCTTGTTCTCCGCCATGTACAGGCGGGCAAGAGAGAGCCTGGGACCGGGATCGTCGCTTGCGGCCGCAATGGCCTGCCGGAACAGCTGTTCTGCCTCGGGAAATCGCCCGCGAGTCTGGTAAAAATTCCCCAGCGAGACCAGCGCAATCATGGATTTGGGACTGAATTGGACCGCTTTCTTGAAATTCGCCTCCGCCGCGTCCCACTGCTGCCCGTGCATCTGGAGCATGGCCAAATTCAGATAAGAGTCAGAACGGTTGGGATCCAGTTGCAGCGCCTTCTGCATGTCCGCCAGCGCGGCAGCAGTGTTATTCATACCGGCGTAGTAGTTGGAACGTGCGATGTAGAAGTCGGGGTTGTTGGGTTGTTTTTGGGCGAGCAGGTCCAGATGCTGCTTCGCGTCGTTAAACTGACGCACCATGATCAGCAGGTTGGCCAGGTCAAGGTGCGCATCATAGTTGTCCGGCTTGAGCTGGATAGCGGTCGACAGCTCCTGGTAGGCGGTTGGCCACTGCTCCAGCTTCAGCGCCGCCAGCGCCAGCTTGTAGTGGGCGTCGGCGAAACGCGAATCAACCTGGATGGCGTTTTGGAATTGAATCTCGGCTTCCCGGTACTGGCCTTTGTCGAAGTAGCGCTGGCCGCTCTCCAGGTACTTCTGCTTGCGGACGTTCGGATCCCGCGAGCAGCCTGTCAGTAACCCCGCCAGCAAGCAAATCGCTACCACTGCATAGTGAAATCTTGAGCCTTTAGCAATACCCATATCTCTGAACGCCTCACATCGCGCAAACTTCGTCTTATCAATGGCCTACTGCCCAAAGGTACTCTCTTGGGCGCAAGCCAGAAAAGTTACTGCCGTTATTACCGCAAACTTGGGCGACTGGCAGAAGCACACTAACCCCATGTGTAGCATACGCCCGTGTACAGGCGCTTTCGTAATCTGCCCCAAGCGGCCGGAGCATGGCATAGTTCAATCGGCTATGAGTCACTTCCCCCAAGCTGATGCCAAACAGCGCTCACCCCGAGTACAACTCAATGGATCGGTCGCGGCCGCGGTGATGGCCGAAGGCGGCCAGCGGGCGCGCGCAAAACTACAATCCATTTCCATCAACGGCGGATTGCTGCAGTTGCCGCACGAGCTATCCACCGGAGATTTCGTGGAGATCGCTTTCCACACGCGATCGGGAGCCGTCCACGGCATGGCCGAAATGCTGTACCCAACGCGCAAGTTTCAGAGCGCGTGTCTGCAGCCTTTCCGCTTCATTGCTTTGGCCGACGATGACCACCGCAAGCTGCGTATGGCGCTCGATTCCGCTCTGGACCGCAGTTTCCTGGACCCGGTTTCCGAGCAACTTCAGACGCCGTCCGGATTCTGAGCCCTCTCACCAGGTGTAGTGCGCCGTATAGGTGATCGTCTTCTCACCGTCCGGAGCGATGGTCACCGGAAACTCGATGGTGTGGGCCTCGGTTTTCTTATAGTCGGCGGAACTCGAAGCGATGTCCCAGGTCAGCGCGCGATAGAGGTGTTCGACCACACGAACATCCGCCGGTTCTTTTTTGTGGTTGCGGACTTTGATTTCGAACGACTCCGTGGCTGTACTCTTGCCCTCGTCCACAAGGTAGTTGGTGCGACTGCGCTCTCCTGTGAGGTCGAATGCATTGCCGGTGTAGATGCGGACGGTCTCGTCACGGGGCGTATGGTCGATAACATTCTCTCCGGTGAATTCGATCTGGCCGTCGTCGTTGCGGCGGTAGAAGCGGACGCGGCCCTTGGGCAGCGGCATGCCGAGATGATTCGCCTGCGAGTTGACGAACTCGCGCATTACCCAAATCTTGGGATTGGATTCGGTGCCGTAGTAGTGATCGTTGCGGATGTTGTCCCAGTTCCATCCGTTGTAGCGGTTGGCGTCGATCTTTAGACCGTCGTAAATATAGATTTGTTTCGTACCCACCCCCGCCGCGCGAATGAATTCGACCTGTTTGGTCTCGCGGTCGCGCAGGGTAGTGGTGCGTTCGAGCGTGTAGAGGTGGTACTCGTCGAAAGATTTTTCGGTGACCGGAGGTCCCGCCACCCCGGCCGCACCGTTTACAACAACCATCTCCGAGATGTTCCGGCCATTCATTCCCGGCTGAATCTTATTCACGTCCCCGGCCATGAGCTTGATGCGAGCGTTCTCGAACGTTTTGCCGGTCTGATTGTCCATGGTGATCCAGGCCACGATGCCTACCAGGTCGCCCTTCTCGGGCGCAACGATGTTGTAGTCGGCCTGCCAGCTCATGCCGCCAGTGATATAGGAAAACTCCGCCGGAAATTTCCCGGTTTTGTCGGTGGCGAGCGTCCATTCCAAGCGCGGCTTCAGGATGGTGTCATCCGTGAGACTGGGGAAGACGGGCGTGCCGGGAAGACTGAAGCGCAATTTGCCGTTGACCTCGATGATGGGCTGTGCCGCGGCGGCCGCCATATTGGCTTGGTCGTACTCTTGGCCGTAGCGGTTCATGGCAAAATAGTCGTGCGGCATATATCCGCTGCGGATTATTTTACCTTTGACGATTTGCGTTCCCTGCGGCGTTGCGACTTCGAAATCGATTGTCTTGCCTTCGTAAAGCGAGAGCAGCAGAGGTTCTGAGATGGGGTCGGCGCGATAGTTCTGCTCCAGCACCTGCAGCGCGTGCTTGCCCGTTGGGTCGCGAAGAATGACGGAGTCCGGTTCCAGGTGCATAGTGATGTCATTCACGTTGACCTGGTTCTCGCCGGACTTGAGATCCAAGGGGAGGTCCTGCCGCACGACGGCGAAATCCTCGTTATAGATGGTGAGTGACGGTTGCGGCGATTGCGCGAAGAGACTTCCGCAGAAAGCGAAAATGCAGACGAAGCGAGCGATCATGAAGCTGAACCTCCGTGGAAACGGATGAACGTGCTCTTTCCTGCCTTGGAAGCCGCGGCTGCGGCTTTGGTTGGCCGCTGCCCAGAATCAGGCTGCCTTGAATGGAACGTCGGGGAGAGACATTCTTGCGGGACGGGAGGATGACAACGGGATAGGCGGCGCAAGCTGGTTCAATCGTTGTCACCCGCAGGTTCTGCTTCTCGCTATACTGAGTCCTGCGGGATGACGAGCCAGATCATCACTACTCAAACCATCACTCACTCCGCCGAGGAGACGATCGCTTTCGGGCGGAAGCTTGCCGCCGAGCTGTCTCCGCCACTCATCGTGCTGCTGCGCGGCGACTTGGGGGCGGGAAAGACGACTTTGGTGAAGGGAATCGCGGAAGGGTTCGAAGCCGCTCGTGCCGAGGACGTGACCAGCCCTACCTTCACGCTCGTCCACGAATACCGCGGACCCCGCACCACCCTGTACCACATCGACCTTTACCGCATCGATACCCAGCGCGACCTGGACACGCTCGGCCTGGACGACTTGCTCGCGCCCAACTGCATCTTACTGATAGAGTGGGGAGACAAGTTCCTTCGTTTGCGACGCGATCAGAACGTGGAAATCACCTTGGAACGAGTGGGGGAAGAACGAGTGGGGGAAGCTGGGCGCAAAATCCAAGTGACCACCCGTTGAATCCCTGGGACTGTCGTAGAGTGGAACTGCCAAATCAATCTGGGGCGCGTTTCAATCAACTGAAATTTGGAGCCAGAATCAACTTGAAAACCACCCATTTCGCCCTTGTCGTCCTATTGATCACTGCGGTCTTTTGCGCCGCGCAGAACGCACCCAAGCCTGCGACCTCGGACGCGAACACCGCCCAACAGCCCGCGGCCGGCGCCGGTCAGGCACCGGAGCAAACGCCGCCTCCAGCCAAACCATCCGCAGGGCAGCCGGCCCAGCCTGCCGATCAAACTCAGAGCCAGAGCCAGGACAAAGACAGCCAGGCATCCGGTACCTCCAAAGACCGGCTCTTTTTTGCTCTACCCAACTTCCTGACCGTGGAGAATGCCGGCAAAATCCCACCCCTGACGGCCGGGCAAAAATTCAAAGTTGTCGCCCGGGGCTCGTTCGACCCCATTCAGATTGTCTGGTACGCTGCGCTCTCCGGCGTCAGTCAGGCCGAAAACAGCGAGCCCGGTTACGGACAAGGCGCGGAAGGGTACGGCAAGCGCTACGGCGCCTACGCCGCCGATGGCACGATCGAGAATTTCTTCGTGGGCGCGATTCTTCCTTCCGTGCTTCGCCAGGATCCGCGCTATTTTCAGTCAGGCCACGGCAGCTTCTTTAATCGCACCGAGTATGCTGTCAGCCGAATCTTCGTAACTCGCAGCGACTCCGGACACTCACAATTTAACTACTCCGAAATCGTTGGTGCCGCCCTCGCGTCGGCGATTTCAACCTATAGCTACCATCCTCACCCCGGCTACCATCCCCAACCCGGCGTCAACGTGCCGTATATTTCCAGTGACCGCACCTTGAAAAATACGGCCAGCGTATGGGGATCGCAGGTGGGCTATGACACGATTACGCTGGTGGTCAAGGAGTTCTGGCCGGATATCCGGCGGAAATTGAAGAAACAGCCTCATTGATACAGTCGGCGGTTTCGTATCAGGGCATCACTTTAGCGATGCCGAAAGTTGGTTGCTGTCAGTGGCCCCTTCAGGGGCCGGTAGATGTAAGCAGACAGCGACTTGGCATCCCACCTTCAGAATCCCATGATGTTGTATCCGCAATCCACGTAGATGGTCTCGCCGGTGATGCCTGAGCTCGCGTCGGACGCCAGGAACACGCCGGTGCTGCCCACCTCGCTGACTTCCACATTGCGTTGCAGAGGCGCGCGCTCGGCATGTCCTTTCAGCATGTCTCCCAGGCCCGAGATGCCGCGCGCGGCCAGCGTTTTAATCGGACCCGCCGAGATGGCATTGACGCGGATCTTCCGCCGGCCCAGATCCTGCGCCAGATAGCGGACCGTGCATTCGAGCGCGGCCTTGGCCACGCCCATGACGTTATAGTGCGGCACAACCTTTTCCGCGCCGTAGTAAGTCATGGTGATGACGCTGCCCCCGTCCTCCATCAGCGGCGCCGCCGCCCGGCAAACGGCGATCAGCGAATACACGCTCACGTCGTGCGCCACGCGAAAGCCCTCGCGCGTCGTGTTCACGAAGTCGGCCTTCATCTCTTCGGCGGGAGCGAAAGCCACGCTATGCACCAGGGTGTGGAGCTTGCCGTAGCGAGCTTTCAGCTTTTCGAAAAGCTGGGTGATTTCTTCGTCCTTCGAGACGTCGCACATGAAAGCTTCCGCGCCCGGCAGCGACAGAATCAGGTCTTTGGCCTCCTGCTCCAGCCGTTCGTTCTGATAGGTGATGGCGAGGTTTGCGCCCGCCGCGTGCAAGCCTTGCGCAATGGCCCACGCGATCGAGCGCTTGTTTGCCACTCCGAAGACGACCGCCGTCCGGCCTTTCAAGTCCTCAAACATGACTGGAAGCTCTCCTGGGAGAAGAGAAAGAATAACAGTATCCTTAATTTGTGTGGGGCGGACGCTCTTGTCCACGGCTTTTGATCTTGGGGGTCGATCTTGATCCTACGGATCAACTTCAAGATCAACCTCAACGGCAGCGGACAAGAGTGTCCGCTCTACACAAACCCTGCAGTCTCCCTACTCCGCGGTCGAAGCCACTGCCTGCCGTGCTTTCATCGGCCAGCAGGCGCTGCCAAATGCGACCGCATACACGGCGGCGATTACGCCAAACCCGGCGGAAAGGCTGATCCGCGATGCGACCGCGCCCACCGACAGCCCCAGTGCCACCTGCAGAAACGTGCCAAAGAAATAGATAGTGTTCTGGACGCGTCCCATGAAATGCGGCGGCACTTGTTTCATCAGGCTGGTATTCATGGCCACGCCGCTGACGCCCCGCGCCGATCCCATCAGTCCATAGAGCAGCACGGCAATCGCCAGCCAGGGCGAAAAGGGTGAAAGGGCCATGGTAAAAGTCAGCAGCAGCATGGCAAGCGCAATCGTCCTGCGCGCTCCCACCCGCGCAATCAGCGCCGGGGCATAAAGAGCGCTCAGGAATGCGCCCACACCCCATCCCCCGTTCAACCATCCGTAGCCGGTCGCGCCGGCGTGAAAGACGCGATCGCTGAGCGGCGCCGTGACCACCACTCCCGTCATCATCGCGCCCAGAAACAAAGCCCAACTCGCGCCCAGAAAAACTACGCTGCGATGCTCGCGCAGAAAGATCAACCCTGCGCGCATCTCGCGCAGGAAGCGCCCGACCGCGGTTTCTGCGGCCTCCAGATCGTGCCGAAGTTCCACGACCCGCGGCACCACATGCCGGCCGTGGCGCACCGCGAAGTAACACGAAAAGGAAACGACGTACGTGCCCACGTCGACAAGCAGCACCCCGCCCAACCCAATGTGTTCATAGACAAATCCAACCAGCGCGCCGGCAATCAGCCAGCCACCCTGGACGCCGGCGAGTAGAAGCGTATTCGACTGGACGAACGCGCCTTGGGGCGTCAGCTCCTGAATCAGCGCCGTGATGGTCGGCCAGAACATCCAGAAGCCGGCGGCCACCAGCGTATTCATCAGGTAGAGTTGCCACACTTGCACGCGGCCCAGGAAGGCAAGCACGGTTACCACGAGGATTACGGCTGCCCGCGCCAAATCCAGCATCATCACCAGGCGCCGCCGGTCTTCGCGGTCGATAATGACGCCCATGAAGGGCAGCATCAGCATGGCCGGAATGGTTTGCAGCGCGGCAAACATGCCCAAAGCCATTTCGGAGTGAGTGCGCTGCAAGATCGTCCAAGCCACCGCGGCGGAGTTCATCCCGCTGCCCAGCATGGAGATCACGTTCGCCGCAAACACAAATCGCAGTGAGCGTTTCTGCAGGATGGAGCGCACGGTTTGAATCTAACATGGAGAGCTATTGGCTCTTTATTATCCTTTATTCCGGCTCGGCCACAAACCGATACCCGACTCCGCGCACGGTCTGCAAATGTTTCGGGCTCGACGGATCCTCTTCGATGTACCTCCGCAGCCGCACCACAAAATTATCGATGGCGCGCGTATCGGTGTCTTCGTGCAATCCCCACACATCTTCCAAAATTGATTTGCGCGAAACCACGCGACCCGCGCTCTGCACCAGATATCGCAGAAACTCCGCTTCCATCACGGTCAGATGGATGGTGTTTCCCAGCGAGCGCAGTTCCAGTTCTTCGAAGTCAATCGCCTTGCCGCCGAAACTGAAGGCATCGCCGCCAGTAGCCCGCTCGCCCCGCGGCGCCGGCCGCGTCTTGTCTGCGATATTGCCAGCGCGCGCCGGGCCGGCATCTTTCATCCACCCACTGCGCCGCAGCAGGCTCTCCAGACGGGCGATGAGAATGGCCAGCTCAAACGGCTTCGGCAGGTAATCGTCCGCGCCCGACGCGAACCCCTCCAGCACATCTTCCGGACGCCCGCGGGCGGTCAGCATCAGAATCGGCACATAGTTCTTCTTCTGGCGCAGCAAGGCCGCGACATCAAAGCCGCTCTTGCCCGGGAGCATCACGTCGAGAACCACCGCGTCGAAGCGTTCTCTTTTTTCGACCAGCCGGTCCAGAGCGGCCTCGCCGTCCGCCACAACTTCCACCGTGTGTCCTTCGGCTTGCAGGTTGAAGCGCAAACCCTGCGCCAGGTGCGCCTCGTCCTCCACCAACAGCACCCGGCTCATGTCACCCTCCGCGGCAGTTCCAGGGTCACCGTGGTTCCTTTCCCCGCACCTTCGCTCTGCGCGAATACCCGGCCGCCGTGCTTGCGCGCAATCGACCGCACGATGAACAATCCCAGCCCGGTACCCTTCACTTGCGAGAGCGAGCGGTGCGTCACCCGGTAAAAGCGCTTGAAGATGCGTTTCAAATCTTGCTCGGGAATTCCCACGCCCTGATCGCGCACCCGCAGCACCACCCGCTTCTCATCATTACTGGGAACCTCCAACTCGACCGAAATGTGCACGCCATCCGGCGAGTACTTCACCGCATTGTCCAGCAGGTTCGAAACCGCGGTCCGCAGCTCTTCCGGATCGCCCAGCACGCACGCTCCGCCGCCGTTCTGTGCTGATAAAGACAGGGACTCGCGGTAGGCGAGATCCGCGGCCTGCAAATGATGGCGCACTCGCGCCAGTTCGATGCACTCGCGCACCAGTGTGTTGAATTCCAGAGGCAAACGCTGCGCCGGACTTTTCTTGTGTGCCGCCTCACCCGCTTTCAGCACCTGTTCCACGGTTTGCAGCAGGCGATCGGTATCCTGCAGCATGAACTCGTAGAACTCCCGCCGCTGCGCTTCTCCCACCGTGCGTTTCTGCAAGGTTTCGAGGTAGAGCCGGATGGAGGCGATGGGCGTCTTCAATTCATGGGTGACCGCGTTGATGAAGCTGTCGTGCTGCTCGTTGCGGCGAATTTCGCGGACCAGAAAAATCGTATTGAGGACGAGGCCGGTAACGATGGCGCCAAAGAAGATGACGCCCAGAAAAACCTTGACGCCCTCGCGCCAGTTGAGGATGACCCAGCCGCTGCCGACCGCACCGGCCAGCGCCGCCAGGCAAACTCCGAACGTGAGGAAAAAATAAATCGCCTTCTGCCGGCTGATGATCCGCACAGGAAGATTGTAGCGGGGCAGGTGTCAGGTGTCAGGTGTCAGGAAAACCAGGCGAGGTTGCGCCGGTATCGTGGCCCTGACTTCTGCTGGGTCGACAGGAGACGCGGCAAGCCGCGTCTCTACAGAATCGAGTTGAAGCTGCTTGCGGTCGAGTCTTGCCTTTCCGGAGACCTAAGACCTGACACCTGCTTCTCAGTCGTTGCCGGCGGCCGTCACCATCGCCCCAGCCGCCTTTACATCCCGCAACAGGGCGGGCTTGGGCGGGAGGTTATCGAGCGCGACCTTGTACACGTGCCGGGCCAGTCCAAGTTTTTGCAGCGTCCAGATGCCGTACCAGTTCATGTCGATTTCATACCACGTCAAGCCATGGCGCGCGGAAACCGGATGCGCATGATGATTGTTGTGCCAGCCTTCGCCAAAGGTCAGGACGGCGACCAGTCCGTTGTTGGTGGAGAGGTCTTTGGTCGCGAAGCGCCGCGAGCCCCACAGGTGGGTGACCGAGTTCACCATCCAGGTGGAGTGCAGTCCGACCACGACGCGCGCGAACACTCCCCACAGCAGCCACGGCCATCCGCCAATCGCAAACAGGATCACGCCCAGAATAATGTTGGAGGTGTAGTGGTATTTGGTGAGCCAGACGTGAACTTTATCGTTGGTCAGGTCGGGGACATAACGGGCCAGGGTGGTGGTGTCGTGATGCATCGACTTGCCCATCAGGATCCATCCCATGTGCGACCACCACTTGCCGTCGATGGGCGAGTGCGGATCGCCTTCCTCGTCGGAAAACTGATGATGAATGCGGTGCGTGGCCACCCAGAAAATCGGGCCGCCTTCGAGCGCCAGGGTGGCGCACCAGGTCAGGAAGTACTCCACCCACTTCGGCGTCTTGTATCCGCGATGCGTCAGCAGCCGGTGATAGCTCATCCCGATCCCGAGGCTGCCTGAGACCCACCACAAGAAAATGGCGACGAAAAATGCCGGCCAGGTAAAGAAAAATAACGCCGCGATTGCGCCCACGTGAAACAGGCCCATGGCGATCGCCGTGCCCCAGTTGAAGCCATCACGGTTCGCCCGGTCCTTGCGATTGGTGCCTTCTCCTGCTTCGCTCATTGCCTGGCTCATCTTTTCGCCCATGGTCTCGCTCATTGACTTGCGTGCTGTCTGGCTCATCGACTTTTCTCCCGACACCCCATCGCGCTGAGGTCCCGTGTAGGACAATAGCAAGAGACCGCGAACCGTTTTGTAATACTTCTGTAATCCTCGCTGGATAAAGGGGTTACAAGCGTAATGCGATTCCGCGTAGACCTAATCTCCAGGCAACCGGAGTCGCGGCGGCGGTGCCATGCGTGATTCACGGCACAGGGGTCTGTGACCGCGCAACTTCCCGTGCACGTTCCGGTGTCGTAGAGTATTGTTTGGCATTTCAACCGTGCTCCCTAACAGGAGGTGTGTGTTGAAAAACAAGGTGTCGAAAGAAGTATCGAAGAAAATTCCGCTGGTTCTTTTCGGATTGCTCTTTCTTGCGTTCGCGCTATGGGCGCAAAAGCAGAGCGATCAGCCCCCCGCAAAAGCACCCACCCCCGAAAACAAAGGTTCCGCCGAGGCTGCCGGCAGAGTAAACCCCGTCAAGCCGACCCAGGAGTCGCTCTCCAAGGGCAAGAAGCTGTATGTCATCGACTGCGCGATGTGTCACGGAAAAGACGGCGATGGCAAGGGCGACATGGCCTCGGACATGAAGAACGTCACTGACTTCACCAATCCGGACGCGATGAAGGACCGCACCGACGGCGAACTCTTCTACGTGATCAGAAATGGCAGGGGCGAGATGCCTCTCGAAGGCGACCGTGCCAAGGATGATGACATCTGGAACATGGTGAATTACATCCGCTCGCTGGCGAAGAAGAAGGAATAGCGCTCGTGTGGGGCACCGTTCAAGCCGAGCGAAACTCGGCAGGCTGTGGGTCACGGCAACTCCGGGTTCGCGATAAGGCCTTCACTTACTTTGACGCGCCCTTCACTTCCACGCCCGCCCATTTCTCCAGCAAAGTGAGGGTCGCGGCGTAGTCGAGATCCTGCTGGCCTTCCTCGGCTGCGACATCGTAAACCTCTTCCACCGCTTCGAGTCCAGGCAGGCGCACATGCGATTCCCTGGCCGCATCGAGCGCCAGGCGAATATCTTTGAGCATCAGCCGCAGAGGAAAATTGGGCGAGAAGTCGCGCTTCAGAATGAACGGGGCTTTGTAGTCCACCACTCCCGAACGCACCATGGAAGCCTGCACCAGCGGCAACAGCTTTTCCACGTCCACGCCCAGCTTGGCGGCGAGCGTGAGGGCTTCGGCGAAGCCTTCGAAGATGAGCGCAATCTGCAGATTCATGACCAGCTTGGTGGCCTGTCCTTTGCTGGTTTCGCCCATGTGGAACACCTGTTTGCCCATCGCCTGAAAAAGGGGCTGTAGGCGAGCCAGCACGGCTTCGTCGCCGCCCACCATGAAAATCAGGTTCCCCGCTTCGGCGGCGATCTTCGAGCCGGTCATCGGAGCGTCGACGTAGTCGACGCCACGCGCCTTCACGCGCTCGGCAAATCGCAGCGTGGCGGATGGCGAAATCGTGCTCGAGTCGGCAATAATCATGCCCGCAGCCAAAACCGGCTCGACGCCGCCCGGCCCAAACAGCACGCCCTCGACCGCCTTGGTGTCAGAGACGCACATCCACACCACTTCCGCGCCCTGCGCCGCATCCGCCGGAGAAGGCGCGCTGCGTGCGCCTGCCACGTCCTTGCCGCCACTTCGATTCCACACCGCAACCTCGTGTCCGGCTTTAACGAGGTTCGCGGCCATCGACCGCCCCATAATTCCCATGCCAATAAAAGCGATGCGCATCGGCGTTAATCCCTCCAAACGTATTTCGTCCAGGCCTCGTACCTGGTCCAGGCCTTGTATCAGGGTATCGCTTTAGCGATACCGCAACTGTACAGAAGCTAAACGCCCCATTAGGGGCTGCGTATCAGAAATCGAATTCTCCGCAGCGTTCAAACTTGCTGCCAAATTTCCAGAGATTGAATTAGATATGACCACCAAAGTGATGGTCAAGGAAAACACGATTCTTTACTGGAAATAAAGAAACACCGACCAAAGAAAATGGCTCTCGTGCGTCGATGTCGGGCTCCAGAGCATCTAAACCCACTGGAGAGTTGAGCCAACAAAGCCGATAATGTGTCCATAGTCCGCGTGGCAGCGGACGGGTCGAATCATACTGGTCGAAAGAATGTTAAAGTCCTCGTTGAAAAATCCCGCTCTGCGCAAGCGAGCGAGCCAGTTTACGCGTCTGGTGCGGCATTCCGTGGTCACGCCGCGCACGGGAAAGACCCACAAACCGCAACTGGTGTCAAACGGCGAACTGGGCGTCACCTTCATTGGACATTCCAGCTTTTTTCTGCAAATTGGCGGACAGAACGTCGTTATCGATCCCAACTTCGCGCGCTGGCTGTTCGTTCTGAAACGCCTGCGTCAACCTGGATTGAACCTGCGCGACCTGCCTCCCATGGATGTTGTACTGGTGACGCACGCGCACTTCGATCACCTGCATCGCCAGTCGCTGCGCACCATCGCGCGGCAAACCCGGCGCCAGACCGGAACCGCGCCCACGCTTGTCGTGCCCCATCATTTATTCGACCTGGTCTCCGATCTGGGCTTCGAAGAAATTGTCGAACTGGAGTGGTGGAACACCTATCGGCACGGCGCGCTCGACATTACTCACGTCCCCTCGCGACATTGGGGAGCGCGCATCCTCAAGGATTCGCACCGCGGCTACGGCGGCTACGTGCTGCGCAGCGGCAAACACTCCGTGTACCACGCCGGAGACACCGCCTATTTCGCCGGCTTTCGCGAAATCGGACGCCGCTTGTCGCCC
>JBEKWL010000026.1:0-27173 GCA_049513095.1 Terriglobales bacterium | reverse complement strand
TGGAACACCGGTTGGGGCGCGCAGATGATGCGCGAAGCGGTCAGCCTGATGGGCGGGTACGGCATCACGGAAGACTGCCCGGGCTTCCTCGGCAACAAGTGGATGGATGCGCAACTGGAAGCGACCTATGAGGGACCCGAAGCTGTGCAGCGGCGGCAGCTCTCCATCACCATGACCAACCCGCTCTTCCTGGCGCAGTTTAAGGTGTGGATCAAGGAGATGCGCGGGATCGCGAGCGAGCGTCCCGGCACCGGCGCATGCGCACTGGCAACGGCCATGGGAATGTGGCTGTGGACGTTGGAGCGTTTGCAGGGCAGCACCGATGCCGACGGCGGCCGTCTGTATCAGAGCGCGCGCCAGGGTGTGACGTTCCCACTGGCCGACGCACTCTGCTGGCTGCTGGCGGCGCGCTGCCAGATTCTCGACGCGCTCGAACTGGAGCGGCGAGGAGCGAGCGACCCTGCCGTTGCTGAAGGGCTGGCTGGCCTGGTGAATTTTATGACCGACCTGTGCCACGTGCAGTCGGCGCGGGCGAGTGGAGAAGTGGCGCGCATCTGCGCTGAGTTGGTTTTCGGATACAACCGTCACCCCGCGTGGGACGAGGCGGGATACCGGGGCTGCTACCAGCAGGACGAGTTGGATTCTCTTGAGGGCATCATTCCGGGCATTGGTTCGTACGGCTTGGATGTCATCGCTAGCGATGGCTCGCATCCCAAAAAGGCTGGGCCGTGTGCGAAGTGCAATGGAGCCGAGCAGTTTCTCTCGTTGCAAACCAAGCTTTCCACTTGCCTCACGGGCTGCCGGCTATCGAAGGATCGGGCCGCAGAGGCGCTTTCGAAGCTCATGATTCCGGAGGCGCTGGACTACCCCGCATGAGCGCCGATTCCCAAGAACCGGCTCCTGCGCTCGAACAACAAAAGACCGAGCGGCAAGAGATGACCGTCGACATCGCCTGCGTGGGCTTCGGCCCCGCGATGGGCGGATTCCTGACGACGTTGAGCCGCAGCTTGCTGAATGCGGATGGGTCGGTGCGGCTGGAGAGTACAACCTCTCCCGGCTTGCCTTTGCAGGTGATCTGCTACGAGCGCGCTGACGGGATGGGGTTCGGGGTCTCGGGCGCGGTCACGCGGGGCCGTGGGATACGCGGCAGTTTTCCCGGCGTGGATCTCACCGAGATTCCAATGGCGGCGGCCGTGAAGACGGAGAAGGTCGTATACCTGCTCGATCCACTGCGGGCAAGCCGCCGGACGAATTTGCGACCTTTCGCATTCAAGGCTGCCGACCGGGTGCTGCGCTCACTTGGCCTCGTGTTCGGACTGAAGCATGAGGCGTTCGAACTGCCTTTTACTCCACCGTTCATGCAGAAACACGAGGGCCTCGTGCTGTCACTTGGTCAGTTCAACCAGTGGGTCAGCGATCAAGTGGCAACGTCCGGCATGGTGCAGATATGGCCGGGCATGCCGGTCGCCGAACCGTTGATTGAAGGAGACGCGGTTGCTGGCGTGCGGCTTGCCGATCAGGGGACTGATTTGCAGGGGCATCCCGAGGCAGGGTTCACTCCGGGCATGGACCTGCGCGCTGCGCTGACGGTGGTGGGCGACGGGCCGGTGGGAGCAGTCGGGCGAAAAATCGACGCGGACGTGAACATTGGAATGCCACAAGGCCACGAGTCCCGCGAATGGGCGCTCGGCATGAAGATGGTGATCGAACTCCGCGAAGATAGCGGACTGGAGCCCGGCACTGTCTTGCATACCATCGGGTTCCCTGAACCGGAGATTTTCGGGTTTCTCTACGTTCACCCCGAAAGGCTGGCTTCGGTTGGCATCTTTGTTCCGTCGTGGTTTCGCAGCCCGGTGCGGACCGCATATCGTTACCTGCAGCACTTCATGCTTCATCCTTATTTATGGCGTTATCTCGAGGGTGGAACGCTAAAGTCGTGGGGAGCGAAGTCGCTGCAGGAATCGGGCCGCCACGGCGAGCCCTATCTCGCAGGCAACGGCTATGCCCGCATCGGCGAGGGGTCGGGAAGCACGAATGTGCTCGCGGGATCTGGAGTGGATGAAGCCTGGACCACGGGTGTGCAACTGGCGGAAGCGGTCATCGAATTGACAGAGCAAAAGCGCGCGTTCACTCGCGAAAACCTGGAAGCAACTTACGTGCGGCGGCGGCGGGAGAGCTGGGTGGATGAGGAGTCGAAGATCGCGGCCGACGCTCGCAACGGATTCCAGCAAGGCGTCTTCACGGGAATGATCGGCATGGCCGTCGCCGGATTGACCGGCGGGCGTGTAACGCCAGCCTCGCGTCCAAATCCAAAGTCCAGCGGGCTGCCCTCGCTTGAGGATGCTTACGGATCGCGAATTTCGCCGGTCGAGCTGAAGCAGATGCAGGAGGAGTGCGCCGCCAAGGGCACTTCGCTGCACGACCGGATCATGGATCGCTGTGGTTGGCCGCAGATTCCGATGGATGGGAAGCTGCTTATCTCACACCAGGATGCTCTGCTCATGGGCGGAGGGGTGCAGGCATCGGCGGGCTACGCGAATCACGTGAAGTTTCGTCGTCCAGAACTCTGCCGTGCCTGTGAAACCAAGTTGTGCGTGGAAATGTGCTCGGGGCAGGCGCTCACCCGCGGCGAAGACGCAGTGCCTGCCTTTGATCGTGAGAAGTGTGTTTACTGCGGCGCGTGCCTGTGGAATTGCGCAGCCGAGGGCGACGGCACGCAGGGAAACGTCGAATTTGACGCCGGCGCGGGAGGGCTGCACTCGACCCTGAATTGATTGATTGCAAAATTGACAGGAAACAAATGACAAACGGATATCACATTGTGGTGTGCGGCAGCATCGTGCCCGACCCGCTGCAAACGCTGGAGCCGGTCCAGACCGCAACGGGTCCCGCGCTGAAGAACGAAATGATGCTTCCCGCCGTGCTGGATCCCTGGGCGGCTCATGCTCTCTATGAAGCCGCCAACCTGGCATCCAAGGCCGCGGGCAGCAATAGCAAAGTTTGGCTGGTCAGCGTGGGACCAAAAGCAAAACTGCAGCAGGTGATGATGACGATTGCCCAGAAAGTCAGCTTTGAACTGGTGCCGGTTGATTCGAGCGCCAGCGGCTTCGCCGATGCGCATGCCACGGCTGCGCTTCTGGCGGAAACCATCCAGAGCATCCCCGGTCTCGATCGCTCACGCTTGCTCGTATTCGGCGGCTGGGAATCGGCTTCGCGCGGCGCTGGCGCCACCATGCAGTTGGTCGGTGAGCGGCTGGGGATTCTTGACCAGTTTCAAGGTGTCGACCAGATCAGGGTGCTAGACGACGTTCAGGCGGACGGTTCGTTCGAAGTTTTGGAGCGGATCGAGGGTGGGCGTCATCAGGTTTCGGTGTGCCCGGGTCCGCCGGCTTTGTTCGGCTGGGCGACCGGCAATCTGCCGGAACCTCGCAACAACCCACAAGTGGGGATGGCGAATATGCGGACGGTGATGCCCGCGCTGCAGCGGGCGAAGTCGGTGCCGCTGCCTGCTGGTGGATTGCACTTCCTGAGCGCGAGCCCGCCGAAACAACAGCGCCAGACGCGCGTGGTCAAAGACCTGCCGACCGAGCAGATTGCGCGAGAGATTGCGGAATGGATTGGGAAGTAGACAACAAAATCCGGAGATCAAGACTCTGATGTCACAAAGCATTTTATTTCTGGCACACGTTTCGGAAGCTGGCAACACGCTCCCCAAAGTGTCGTATGAGGTTCTGGGCGCTGCTTTGAAGTTGACGAAGCAGCTCGGTGGGCGTTTGACCATCGGTTTGATCGGTGCGGACGTGGCGGCTGCGGCGGAGACGGTGGCAGGGGCCGGAGCCGAACGAATTCTTGCGGTCGCAGGGCCGGACTTCGCCAGCGCGCGCTACGCGAGCGATGCGGCGGCGGCGGAAGCGCTCGGCCGCGCCGCGGGAGCCGAACTGATCCTCGCGCCCGCGACTTCACGGTTCATGCGCGTTCTGGCGGGAGTGGCGCATCGTCTGAGCGGATGTGTGGACACGCATGTGACCGCGCTGGAAATCGTAAACGGCGAACTGCGTGCTACGCGCTGGCACTATCGGCAGCGCATCGAAGCAGTGATTCACCGCGACGCGCGGCCTTGGATCGTGTTGCTCGAGTCCGGCTGCGAAGCGGCCTGGGCCGGTGCAAGTGGCGCGGCCAAGGTCGAACAGGTTCCGGTGACACTCCCGGCAGCGGCCACTAGAACGGTCGTCACCGGCGTCCGCGCTCCGAAGAGCGACGCGCAAACCATCCGGCCCGACGCCAACTTGCTGTTTGTCGCAGGCGCGGGCTGGACCAAGAAGCAGGCCGACGGAAAGACCCATATTGATCAAGCGGAAACGCTGATTCTTGAATTCCTTCGCGCCTCGGGCGCATCACTGGGCGGCAGCAAATCGCTGGTCGATCAAACCGGTGAGAGTCAGGCGGTGCTCGGTTTCATGACCCATCTGAACCAGGTCGGCCAGACCGGATCGACGCCGCGCCATCCCAAGGGTTTGTCCGCGTGTTGCCACGGCGAGGAGCCCCATGTCGTGGGCTGGCGGTTCATCAACGAGCGCCGTGCGGTGAATCTCGACCCGAACTGCGGGTGGGCACGAGGTAAAGCGGACGTGCTCTACGTAGCCGACGCCTTTGAAGTGCTGGCGAAATTGAACGCTCTCCTCGCCCAGAGAAGCCGAACCAGCCCCGAAGCAGTACTTCGGACCTGACTTGGCCGGCATGCGCGCATCTTCGATCGACCGGACGGCTTCCTTTAGGGTTTGATTCCCAACTGCCAGAACAGAAACGAATACATGTCGGTGCTCTCTTCGATCTGCTTGGCGACCGGCTTGCCTTGGCCGTGTCCAGCTTTGGTATCGATCCGCAGCAGGATCGGCCGCTCCTGGCTGGAGCCGTTCTTGGCCTCGGCTTGCATGAGCGCGGCCATTTTTTTGGCGTGCATGGGATCGACGCGCGTATCGGTGTCGCCCGTCATAAAAAGGATGGCGGGATACTCCTGACCCGGCTTCACGTGGTGATAAGGCGAATAAGCATAGAGCCAGTCGAACTGCCTGGCGTCGTCGGCTGATCCGTACTCCGGAATCCAAAGTTTCGCGATCTGGAAGTTCTGGTAGCGCAGCATGTCGAGCAGCGGAACCTGGCACACTACCGCGCGGAACAGGTCGGGGCGCTGCGTGATCATCGCGCCCATGAGCAAGCCGCCGTTCGATCCGCCGAAGATCGCGAGGCGATCGCGATCGGTGTATTTCTGGGAGATCAGGTATTCACCAGCGGCGATGAAATCATCAAAGACGCTCTGTTTTTTCTCCAGCATGCCGGCGCGATGCCAGTCTTCGCCGAACTCGGCGCCGCCGCGCAGGTTGGCGCGTAAATACCGCCGTGCTCCATCCAGAGATACATGCTGCGGCTGAAAGTCGGCGTCAGCGAGATGTTGAAACCGCCGTAGCCGGTCAACAATATTGGGTTCTTGCCGTTCTTCTCGATTCCCTTCTTGCTGACGACAAACATCGGGACTTTCGTGCCGTCGTTCGAGGTGTACCAAACCTGCTGGACGTCATAGGCGGAAGGATCGATGGAGGGGGCGTCGACTTTGGCCCAGAGCGCGCTTTTCATGTCGGTCAAATCAACGCGGTAGATCGAAGGTGGCACGGTGAAGGACTGGAATCCGAAAAAGATTTCGTCGCGGCCATACCGGCCCGAGGCGCCGAAAACGGCTCCGATGGACGGCAGCGGAAGGTCGGCGAGCTTCTTGCCGTCGAGCCCGAACAGCTTTAGTGCGGAAGTCGCGTTGTGTTCGTACTGCGCCAGGAGCTTGCCGCCGGTCACGCTCGCGCCTTGCAGGACAGCGTCGCTCTGCGGAATCAGTTCTTTCCAGTTTTCGCGCTTGGGATTGGTCGCGTCGGCGACAAAGACGCGATAGTGGGGCGCGTCTTCGTTGGTGGTGATGTAGAGCTTGTCCGCAAAAAAGTCGGCGCCGTAAAGAAAATCCTTGCCGGTCGTGATTTCGAGCGGAGGATTTTTCGACTGGAGATCCTGCAAATACATCTCCGTCTTCGTCCAGCCTTCGCCAACATCAATCAGCAGCCAGCGGTCGTCTTCGGAGAGAGCGACGCTCGGGACGTCCTGCGGATTGCGGCCTTCGCCGAAGATCAGTGGATCCTTGGCGGGATCGCTTCCGATCTGGTGGTAGAAAACCTTGACGTGGTAGACCTCTTCTCCGTCCGGGACCTCGCCTTTTTTAGGATGGCGAGTGTAGTAGAAAGCGGAGCTGTCCTTCATCCAGGCGACGCTGGCGAAGCGGGTGCGATCGATGGTATCCGGCAACACCTTGCCGGTTGCGGTTTCGATGATATGGAGCGTGCTTTCTTCCGATCCGCTGGCGGACGTTCCATAGGCCACGTACTTACCGTCTTCGGCCGCAAACCACCAGTCGAGCGCAACGGTGCCGTCGGTGGACAGCTTGTTCACGTCAACCAGCACGCTGTCTTCATTGTTTAGTCCGTTGTTTACTCCATCGTTTAGTCCGCCGTTCAGGCCCTCGCGCACATAAAGGATGGGCTGGTTCTGGCTGCCTTCGCGGCGGGAATGGAAGTAATACCTGCCACCCATCTGCGGAGCTCCGACAGTGCCAATCTCCAGCAATTGCGCGAGACGGGCATTGATCTTGTCGCGTCCTGGAAGCGGGTCAAGGATGGCGCGCGTGTAGCTGAGTTCCTGCTCGACAAAGAGCTTGGTGTCGGGATCGTTCGGGTTTTCCAGGTAGCGGTAGCGATCAACGATTTTGTGCCCCTGGACAGTGTCCTCGACCGGAGCACCTTTGGCCTTCGGAGATCCGGAAGCAGGGCCGGAAGGAGCGGCGGAATCCTCGGCTGGGGAATCCTCCGCATAGACGAGGGCAAGCACACCGACGAGAAGAATCAGGAGAAAAGTCAGCAAACGCGGGCCTCCCAGCATTAATACGCCTCACCCTGTTGTGGATGAAACGTCGAGGATTAGGTTAGCAGAGCGGCGGCCCGACGGACGCGCCCTCTCGGCAGGATCGACGGCCTTCAGTGATCTGGGTGCTCGGAACCGGCATCTGTAGTCTTGAGACTGAAGACCGCTCCGATTCAGTGGAATCGATGGTCGTTCGACTTTAGGAGGAAGCCCAATGGGCGCATTTGAACGGACGGAAACATACGCTGTAAAAGTCGCCGGTTTTGACCGCCAGCACCGGACCTTGTTCCGCACGGTGAACGAACTGCATGAAGCTCTGCACGCGGGCCACGGCAAGGACGTTGTCGGCAAGGTTTTGCAGCGGCTGATCGACTACACGGCAAGCCATTTCGCCGACGAAGAAGCTGCGATGGAGAAGAACGGCTACCCGGAGTTCGGGTCGCACAAGGCGGAGCACAAAGCGCTGGTCGAGCAGGTGCTCAAGTTTCAGAAGGATTTTCAGGCGGGCAAACCAGGCGTGACCACGTCGCTGCTGCCGTTTCTGCAGAAGTGGCTGTCCAATCACATCATGCAGACGGACAAGAAATACGGGCCGTTTCTGAACGAAAAGGGAATCCACTAACACGCTGCAGGACGAAACTATCGGAGTACGGAGAACCTGAAAAAAAGGGTTGGACGCGGGCCGGACTGGCGAGTTTTGGGCGGCGGCGGAAAAGCAGTTGGTTGCGGAAGGCAAGCAGAGAAAATCCTTCGCGAAGGATGCGCCGCCGGTGTATGTTCCCAATCGCCGTCGCCTCTGATATGATTTTCTGGATAACCAGCACGTTGGCAGCGTGCCTCCACTCCTCAGTAGCTCAATGGCAGAGCATCCGGCTGTTAACCGGAGGGTTGTAGGTTCGAGTCCTACCTGAGGAGCCATTTTTTCAATGGCTTAGCAGAATCCGCAATCACCACCGCAATCAGTTAAGCCAAACGACTCAGGGCCAATCCCACAACCTTTGAATGCGACTGCGCCATCTCGTCGGTGACCACATCTCCGTAGATGTTCATGGTTGTGCGAATGTCTGAATGCCGCATCAGTTTTTGCTGAACGGCAATCGGGGTTCCCACAGCATCAAGCCAACTACGGTATGTGTGCCTGAAGGCATGAGTGCCCAGATGCCCGATCCCCGCTTGCTTCGCTGCCCGTTCCAGCTCACGCCAAAAGCCCGTATACGAGTAAGGCAGACGCCCTAGCTTCAAAGGACTGGCAAAAATCCAATCCTCAATCCCAGGAAACTGCGTTGTCTGCTTCCACGCTTTCAAGACCGCCAGTAGTTCTTTGGCGATAGTCAGCGACTTTCGGGAAGAATCGTTCTTCACGTCGTCCACAGTCTGCCTCACGATGCCGCGCTCGATACTGAGTTTGGCATTCAGCCAGTCCACGTCTCGCCATTTCAGGGCTAGCAGTTCGCTGACTCGAAGACCCAAGCAGACCGATACCAGAGCCATCGTTCTAAACGGCTCTTTCAGTTGGCTGCTGAGTCTCTGGAACTGCTCGACCGTCAAGCTGCGCGGCTTACGGATTCGTTTCGTGGCACCCTTAACGACCACAAGGTCAATCGGGTTTCGGGACACTTCGAGCACCCCGGACCACATGGCAAAGTCCATCAAGACACGCAGAAGGTTACGAACATGAGACTTGCTCTTGGGTGACAGGTCTAGCTGACGAAGCCAGAGTTCAACAACCCTGGGCTGAACGTCGGTGATGGCCTTATCACCCCATTGAGGCAGGATGTGATTATGCAGCCAAGATTTGTACACACGGGCGGTTTCCGAACGCGACGGTAGCTTTTCAGCCTCGTATCGTTCAGCGAGTGCCTTGACCGTGGGCACGCTGTCGGCTGGTTTCGCGACGAGCGAAATGCGAATCGACTCGACTGCTCGCCATGCGGCTGCCTTCGACGGGAAGTCGCGCGTTGGGCCAATCAATTTCGTTCGCCTGACTCCGCCGTCGCAGTACAAGTAATTCCACACCTTGCGGCGTCGGTCTAAAACAACAGACCCTTGCTTATGCCGTGCTCGTTTCATTGAATTCCTTTCACGAGCACAGACGGCGGAATGGAGTTTAGCACGGGGCTTTCCAATAGCGCAGCATCCAAGTCCTTCTGACGAAAGCGCCACACGCGTCGTGTGGTGCCCGAGAGTGCAAATGCTTTCACCTTGCCCTGACGGACCCAGACCAATAGCGTGCGCGTTTTGATTTTCAGGTATCGCGCTGCTTCCTCAGCCGTCAGCCATTCCGATTGGATAGTCATAAAATTGTCCCGTCCACAAGCAACTAAAGCAGTTTCCCCGCCAGGTTGCGGCTACGTGGAACCCATTGCAGCTTCACCTTCAGTTGGTTTTTCAGAATTAAAGCCTGAATTTCGGAGAGCAGTTCTTGAAGGGCAGAGTCTTTCACCCGATAGTCCCCGGCAAATTGCGAACAGATGAGCTGCGAATCCGAGAACATCTCCACAGTGCTGCCCTGCGGAACGCTTTGCAATGCCGCGAGAAACGCTCTGTATTCAGCCTGATTGTTCGTCAACCCTTTCACGCGTTCAACGTGCCTCTGCCCCGTATCGGGACAAAACCATGCAAAACCTGAACCGTCTCCGTTAGGCCGACAGCCTGCCCCGTCAAAGAACATGGTTAAAGGTTTCGCTTCATGCGCCAAGTCTTGCGAGCGTGTTCGCTTTGTAGCGTTCATGGTTGACTCCTCCTTTGTGGACTAACGCTTCCGTTCCTTGTAACCCTGTTTGAAAAACTCTCGCGGCAGATCGGCAGAATGCACAATGTTCACTCTCCCGATTTCTGCCTGCTTCTGCATTAAGGGCTGTTCTTCGCCAACTCGTGGATACCAGTCACAACGGTTCGCATCGCGTCCGATGTAGCGGGAGATGTAGAAGGCAGCGCCTTGCTCGAAAGGAAGAATTCGGCTCCAACCGGCTCGCTCTTTCAGCCATCGCCAAATATCCCTACGCGAGTATTTGTCTAAACCGAGAGCCGCGAGGATGGCGTGTTGGTGGAATCGTCCATTGATTGAGCCGAGTTGATCGGCCACGACATAATCAACCCGTGAACGCAGCTCGCTTTCAAGATGCGAGACGAACCTGTCGAAGAAATGATGCGCGAAGTCCGCCTTCGGCCTGCCGGGAAGAACAGGGAACCCACGGCACCACGGGTAGAATTTCGTCAAATAGGTGATCGTGGCGAAGACCTGCCAGCGCCCAGGCTCAGTTTCGGAGCCGAGGGCATCAATCCATCGCCCGAGATGGTCTGCTTGGCATTTCCAGCATGAGCAGCCTTCCGCGTGGATTTGTTCACTCACTTTGTATCTCCTCATCGAAAAAGAGCACACCTGGGGGTATCAAGTATGGAAAACCCCTAAAACCAAAACCCTGGGGTCACCTTCGGTGCCCCCCCAGGAACCCTCCGGGTTCCTGGACCTCCGGACGACTTTTGGCCGGAAGGGAAAAAACAATCGCCAGCAAACTGGTGGGCGGCGGCTGGTTTTCGGCCAGCGCTTAGGGGTGTTGGTCTGTTTCCGGCACCGGACCGGAGTCGTCAACCGGTAGCCCGGATTTACTAAAACAGGCCGCACTCGCCGCCCGTGTGAAACTCCTATACCTGCCTCCAAATGTTGAAGTCGGACATGGGGTGCTCTTCGTCCCGGACACGCTTCTTTCTCCACAGGTACCGGACGGTCAATGAAACGCCGAGCACTCCCAAGACGATTGCGATCGACCAAACTAGTGGCTGTGCAGACCTCAGCAATTTGCATACTTTGTCCACTGTCACACCAGGCGTCGGGTTCTTGCCCATTGCAGACGGGACATTCCCTTGGCTGTAATAGTCCATACGAAAACTCCTTTGCGTCTTGCGTGGCGGGTTCGATGTGAGCGCTCTAGTCGTCGCTGGAGTAGGCCCCACCTCCAAAGACGGCGTAGTCGCGTTCCTAAACTCGCCCGAAAAGAACGCGTATACCAGCCCGGAAGATGGGTTAACTTAGCGAGAGCACTGCAAGTGAAACCCCGCTCATGCGCAGCAATAAGCTCTAATAGCCGAAATCTACTCAGGGCGGGACGACTGCTGTCAGCTAGCCGCATGAACTTTTTCTCCCTTGCGATTAGAGGACCTAATTTCAGAGCAGTTCTGGACACTAACTAAATGCCATTCCTTGTTTGTGGAGTTCTGGACAAACCAAATTGATTTGTCCACGAAAAGTCCGTAAGCCAGCCGCCGCACAATGCTGGACACGGAAAGGTGGGTCTTCTGGGTAACTTCAGCGAGAGCAGCGACGCACCGCGAGCCGACATAGAGGGAAACTCTGGGGCTGTCCAGTTCCTGCGGTGGTTCTGGTATTGCCGACAGTTGATCGGGAGTCAGGCCCTTTAGACCCAAGATGAGAAGACGGGCTGCGCCGTGCAGGGTGTGCTTTGAGCAAGAAGCAGCCATACGGAACACGTCCAATAGAGAGCGCGGAATGCGGACGCTAATCAGCCCTTGGCCACTCATCTTCTTCGTCCTTCTTTCTGGAGTTCGCGCTCGACTCGTTCTAGGTAGCGCTTGATGGACGGTTTCAGCCAGGGCGGAGTGCGCCGGGACTTGAGCGCTTTGCGCAGACCCTGCGCTTGTTGTGCTTTCGATAGATGATGTTTGGTAGCCATAGTGTGGTTAGCTTGCCATCGACCCCGCAACGTGTCAGGTACGTGAAAATATTTTTCGTTTCCCGCTATCAAGGAACTGGATGGTAGGCTTTCAGGTGTGAGGCGGCGACATCCAGACTCGTGGAAGAAGAAAGTACATCCAGTCTTTATAGAAATTGCCGCCATGTATCGCGCCCTTGCCGAAGCGCAACATCAACCCCGGCGAGAGAAGCGAACAAAGGAAGTACGGCAAGTTCTCGACGTGTCATCCGAAAAGAGGGCTGAACTGCTCGAACGCTTTTCTGACATTGCGCCCGCAATGCCTTGCTTCCAGGTCATTGACATCGGTTATCTGCCGCCTTCACCAGCGGAAAAAGTAGAGCGGGTCTTTGACTGGTTTTTTTTCAGGCGGAATCGCAGTCCGCGCTGGCTCGCGATGGAACGCGAAAAAGAGGGCGACTTAGAGGCCCACAGTCAACTAGTCCGCGCGCGGGATGAGTTCTGGCTCTTGCAAAACGGTCATGGCCCCGTGCCCTCGTTCAAAGTGGACGCAACGCACTCCGACTTGCTAGAGCTGGGTCTTCATCACGGATTGAGCAAACTGACCGCCGAAGAATTGGCCGACTGCTTCCAGGAACTATGCCCATGCGGAAACTTGCACAATCCAGATGCTCTCAAGAAACAGAGAGGCCGGGTAGTCAAGGATATTGAAGCAGCTTCGCGCCTGGGTGTGATGTACCGCTTGCGGATGCCCGCCCGCGAGCGATTTGCGGTCTACGGTGCCGACGGATTCATCGCAAAGCGCTACCATCTTCGCGACGGGCAGCGTTATGTCGAGATAACCCGAAAAGGCATCGGGTTGGAGAGCGTTATCGACGCGAATGGCTTCACGGGATTCAAGAACGAAACGAACGTGTTCAGGCTACCAGCGGCGTTCTTCGTCCAGAGCCCGGACGAAATCTTCCGAATGTTCTTTCCCGAAGACCAAACCCATCCTGCACCAATTGTTAACAGTTAGCGATGCGGTGAGCGAGGGAACCTGTTGCGGATATTGTTGCGCGTGCAACTACCTGACCAGAGAAGGTCGGAGTCGTAACTCGTAATTTACAGCTTTTTCTTAGCCGGGAACGGCACTTTCTGCCCTTTATAACTGCTCAGTTTGTTAATCGCCGCTTCTGGGACTGGAGTCTTGATTTCCCAAAATGCCACTTGGCAAATCAAGTCTCGACCTGGAATAAACTCAAGCTCCCATTCGCCGTGGTTAAAGAGTTCCAAAGTAATCGGCCCTTCAAAGCCAGGGTTGATGTCGAGCACATTCGCAAGAGCGGGAACGGAATCAAGGAGTAAAGCAAAAAGGTCTCTCCGGGCCGCGTCTGCAAGTCGCTGATTACAGGTCGCCGGATTGGGAGGAAAACTCGTCAAACTAATACGTGATTCTCGAAGACTAAATTGCGCCATCCGTCCGAGTGTTCGTGTAATTCTGAATGAATTGGTCTGTTACATCAAACATCCTTTGGTGCCATGGCCGACAGTGAATTCTCCGCCATGTCGATAAAGTGCGGATGCTAAGTGAGTCCCGTCACATACCAGTGTGATGATTTCCTTCTGATTTCGTAACAAATAAGCTCTGGGTTTTGCCTTTTAGACCGTTCCCGATAACAGCCATTAAGCCGCCAGAAACGTTGACAAGACTCGTCTTCAGTGGATGAGAATGTGTAGTTTGTTCGGGTTTCGTAACATAACAAGTTAGCTCTTGACACTTTGTAGCACCTAAGACTAAGTTTGCGGGTTTTATTGCGGCTCTTAGAAGCGATGCAGCCTGGTGTGGTTTCTGCCCACATCAAGAAAAGTAATTCGCAGTAAGAGAGAGATTGCGATTTTCAACCTTTCTCTCAAACGTTCTTGTCAGGATTCTTCCCCGTAATGGTGTTCGCCCGTGCTATGCGCGGAAACACTGCATCGCGCCGTTGTCCGCCGAAAACGCAGTCGCGCATGTGTGTGCTTCGTAGGGCTGTGTTCAAAAGGAGATTCAATGCAAACTCGCATTTCTTGCCGTTTTCTCCAATCTTTCCTGCTCATTTTCGTCGGTTCAACTTTCCTGTTCTCTCAGAATCAGCCCCCAGCAAGCGATCCTCGGGCAGTTTCCTTCGCGTCCCAGTCAATCTCCGCCTTGGCCAGTGGAAAGGCCATCACTGATGTGGCGCTGACTGGCAGTGTCACGTGGTCGGGCGGGGCGGCTCCCGAGACGGGCACAGCCACCCTGCTCGCGTCCGGCAAAAGCGAAAGCCGGATGAGCCTCCTGCTTCCCAGCGGAACACGAACCGAGATTCGTGACGCGTCCACGGGCCTGCCCCAAGGGTGACGGTTCGGGCCTCACTCTGACGGTAAATCTAACCCCGGAGGGGTCCATCACGGCATCCTTGACCACTCGCTCGGGCAAGCTGATGAATGTACCAGTCGGAACTTCGGGCGGCCAGGGTACCGTAACCGATACCAACGGAAATCAGATCACGATTAACAGTAGCGGTCAATTCTTTGACACTCTTTCCAGCACCACGCCCGTTTTGACGGTCAGTGGCAGTGGAACCCCGGCGAGCCCGACTGAGTTTCAATACACCGCTCCCTCCGGGGGCACAGCTTCCTACACGATGAACTACACGCAATACACGGTGCAGACTGGTTTCGGAGTCAGTGGCGTGATTGAGTACGGTCGGTTGAGCGATCCGCTTGTGGGCGGCATCACATTGCCCGACGGGACCAGCTACGCCTTCACATATGAGAAGACGCCCGGCTCATGCACACCATTGCAGGGTACATACCAAGGCAACTGCGTGACAGGCAGAATTGCATCGGTGACCCTGCCGACTGGCGGAACCATCACGTACGCCTACAGTGGCGGATCAAACGGAATCTTCAGCGACGGGAGTACCGCAGGGCTGACGCGGACGCTTAACCCTGGTGGAGAATGGCAGTACTCGCGCTCCTTGGTGTCGGGATCGCCTGGGCCAGGATCAACGTGGACCACGACTGTCATTGATCCAAATGCTAACTACACGGTTATCAATGCTGCTGAGGACGGGAACACCAGCGCTCCTACGTACGACTTCTACGAAACCCAGCGTCAAGTTTATAAGGGGAGTGTTTCGCCCAGCAATCTGTTGGCGACGAGCATCCGCTGCTACAACGCAAACTATTTAAGCTGCGCGACCGCGCCTGTCAGTTCACCGATCACCCAGACTGATGTCTACAGCCAACTTCCGAACAGCAGCACCCGATTGGCAGAAGTCTTGTACAACAGCTACGGCCTTGTCACCGATGACAAGGAGTACAACTACGGAGTCACGTTGGGCGCAGCGCCGGGCACGACGGATCTCGTCCGCGAAACAGCCATTTCATATGCGAGTTTAGGCAACTACATCGACAACAGGCCGGCATCGGTGACGGTTTATGACTGGAGCAGCGGCACGAAGACGACGCTCGCTGGTACGACGTACTTGTACGACGGAACGGCGGTAACGGCCACAACCGGCACGCCACAACAGGTTCCGATTACCGGCTCGCGCGGGAATTTGACTTCGCTTTACACCTACACTAGCAGCACTGCCTTTCTTTCCAGCACTTTCACCAATTACGATACGGGCAATCCGTATGTGGCCACGGACGTTAACAACGCGCAGACGACGTACGTCTACGGCTCTGGCTCCTGCGGCAATTCATTTTCCACCACTATCAATGAGCCGTTGAGTCTCTCCCGCTCCATGACATGGAATTGCACAGGCGGCGTCGCAACTCAAGTGACCGACGAAAACGGCAATAGTGTCACATCGAATTACACCGACACGGATTTCTGGCGGCCTGCAAATGTCTACGACCAGGAAAACAATGAAACAACGATTAGCTATCATGGAGAAATGTCCGTTGAAACCGCGCTGCAGAACTTCAACGGTGGCAACTCCGTTTCCGATTCTCGAAGCACCGTGGATGGATTCGGCCGGCCTATTCTGAGCCAGCGTTTACAAGGACCCGGTGCTACCAATTACGACACGGTGGAAACGGACTACAACAATGTGGGCCAGCCTGATCGATCCACAATGCCATTTAGCGCCACAGCGGGCACGACCAATTCTTCGGCCCCCGGGGTCAACACGACGTACGACGCGCTGGGGCGTGTGCTCACAACCACTGACGCGGACGGCGGAACAGTCTCCTACACCTACACAAACAACGACGTGCTGCAACAAGTCAGCGGCACGCAGACGTTTCAGAAGCAGCTTGAATACGACGGCTTGGGAAGGCTGACTTCTGTTTGCGAAATATCGTCCACGCTTCCTGGATATGGAACCTGCAGTCAATCCAACGCCCAGGCTGGCCTGTGGACAAAATACACCTATGATGCCCTCAGCCATCTGCTCACAGTCACGCAGAATGCGCAGGCCGCGGCGGGTAGCCGGCAGACTCGTTCTTTCGTCTACGATTGGCTGGGCCGCGTGACTTCAGAATCGAATCCGGAAACGGGCAATAGCGGAGCGAACGGCACAATCACTTATACCTATGATGCCATCGCGCCGTGCGCCGATGGCAACTCCTATGCGTCTGCCGGCGATTTAGTCCAAAGGAAAGACAATGCCGGCAACTTTACCTGCTACTCACACGATGCTCTCCATCGTCTTTTGAAAGCGGGCAACAGCAAAGTTGCCAACACCATCCTCCGGCAGTTCTTCTATGACTCGGAGAGTTCATACCCGACGGGTGTGACCGTGAGCAACGGCAAAACACACATGGTGGAAGCCCAGACGTTCAACACGTCAAACTTGACCGCTTTCGTTACCGATGAACTCTTTAGTTACTCCAAGCGTGGTGAGACGACTGACGTTTACGAAGCCACGCCACACTCGGGGTCAGGAGTTTACTATCACACGACCGCCTCCTACTGGGCAACGGGTGCGCTGCAGTCGTTAAGCGGCATTCCTGGTGTGCCGACGATCTACTACGGGGCCAACGGAGCTGGCCTCGACGGCGAAGGGCGATACACGCAGGTCACAGCTTCCTCCGGGACCAGTCCTGTTTCTAGCGTTACCTACTCCACAAGCAGCACAACCAATCCCCTGGGCGCGCTGACCAGCGTTACCTTTGGCTCGGCAGACAGCGATAGCTTTACCTACGATCCCAACACCGGGCGCATAGGGACTTACACTTTCAGCGTGAACGGGAAGACCGATGCGGGCACGCTCACCTGGAGTACAAACGGTACCCTGCAAAAACTGGCTATTGTCGATGGCATCACGGGCACCAGCGACACTGGGACGTGCAACTACCAGTACGATGATGTGCAGCGGGTTTCCTCGGCTACCTGCGGATCCATCTGGACGCAGAACTTCAGCTACGATTCCTTCGGCAACATTACGAAGAGCGGCAGCTCAACGTTCGCACCGAATTATTCGCTAACCACGAACCAGTTCACGTCGATTCCTGGCGTCACCGTCAAATACGATGCAAACGGCAACTTATTGACCGATAATCTGAACAGCTACACTTGGGATGCGAACTGGGGCAACCCGGCCAGTGTCAATACTACGAACTTGATTTATAATGCTCTAGGCCAGATGGTGGAGCAGCAGAATGGTTCGACTTACACGGAAATAGTTTACAGCCCGGTGGGAAAAACGGCGCTCATGAACGGACAGACTTTGACCAAGGCGTTGGTCAGCCTTCCTGGCGGCGCGACGGCCATCTACAATTCGACAGGGCTGGCATATTATCGACACTCGGATTGGCTGAACAGTTCGCGCCTGACTTCGACGGCGACAAGACCGACATCGCCCTATTCGAGTTCGGCCTACGCCCCGTTTGGCGAGCAGTATGCTGTCTCCGGCACATCGGACCCGTCATTCACCGGCCAAGATTCGGACACCGCCAGCAGCCTCTACGATTTCACTTTCCGCGAGCACAGCCCGTCGCAGGGCCGCTGGTTGTCGCCTGACCCCTCGGGCTTGGCGGCAGTGAACCCCGCCGACCCACAGACCTGGAACCGCTATGCCTACGTCCTCAACAATCCGCTTAGCTTTGTTGACCCGACAGGGATGAACCGCGACATGCCCGGCCAGTGCGACGCATCCGTAGGTGCCTGCGGGGACGGCGGTCCCGTAGACAACAACGGAGGCGGATTCTGTGACGCATCGGGCAATTGCGGCGCTGGGACAGGTGTCAATGGAATTGCAGGTGTCAACGGAACCCCTTGGAGCTTTGGCCCCGGATATAACATAAGCTCGACTTCAGGCGCAGCTGGGCTCTTGGCTGGGCAGGCGCGCTACCTCTCCATCATTAACACCGGCTGGGACCCAGAGTTGGGGATAAATTGGAACAACCTTTCCTTGCCTCAGTACCTCTCGCAGGCAAATGGCCAGTACGACAGACTAAGTGGGAACTTGCTGGCTGTTTTTGGTCCGGGCCCTTCAGCAGATCCGACGAATTGTGACCTAAGCGGCGGACACTGCAATTTCCTCCTTTCTTGCGACTCGGACCAGTTTGCATGCCCTTCAGCTGGAAGGTACGACGACGGGATTCATATCGAGAATGTAGACGGTGCGCTCTGGGTTCACGACGATACAGTAAGCCCATGGACAGGTAATTTTTCGTTTTCAGCCGTCTTCACCATCAACTTCTGGGAGCATGCCTTTGTTGACGTCGGTGGCGGTTTTTTTGTTGGTGCATTTCCTCAGTAGCCCAAGTGGGCCGACTGTCGATACTGCAAGCGAAGCGATCACGGCGAAATGGACCGTAGACTTGCGCGCCGCTGTTGGGAGCGCGCCCCTCGGACTGGTGGTTGGCCGTGGACGTGAAACGCACCTGCCGCCGAAAACCTCATTCTGGTTCTTGGACAACAAAACCATCGTTGCTACTTTCGTGACCCGCGAAGAGAAGACTGCCTTATCGGGCCGCGATAACTCTGACACAAATCTACCGTTGCGACTGCGCGCAGTCTTCCTTGACGCGGACACTGGAAAAATCACGTCGACACAAGGTTGGCCGAGTGAATCGAGATTTGCAGGCATCATTGCCACGAATGACGGGAAGTTCGTCACGCAAAGGGGAGTCGCCTTGACCCTTTACTCCCCCGATGCCAAAGAGCTAAGAGAGCTGAGTCTACCGCCGATACAGGAGGATCTTTGGGGCTGGGTTGCGCACCCATCGCCCACCGGGAGGAATATCCTCTTTGCGACACCCAACCAGACGACAACTTTGGCAACCCCGTGGGTATGGGTCGACACTATTACTCTTCAAGTTGTTCGCTCGTGGAAGGAGATGCAAAGCGGATGGGTGGGCATATCAGACGACGCGACAGCAATGATTGCGTGTAGCTTCCCGCTCTATCACTGCGACCCGAGCGTTGAAATCAGGGGCCTCGCGACAGAGTGGAAAACTATAGCGCCGATCGAGCGGCGACCCCAATCGTCTCCTCGGTTTCTGAACGAAGACACGCTCTTCCTTTCCGGCCACCCGTGGAAACTGTTGCGAACCGATGGCAAGGCCGTGTTTACGGAGAACGCGCCCTTTGAGGGAGGCATGGCCATCCCGTCGGCTGGCGGCCAGCGCTTCGTCGTTCCCTTTTTCAAATCGACGGGCGAAGTTACCGCCCTCGATGTCGGGGCTCATGGCGAGCTGAAGACGATTTCCGTTTACGATGCACCATTCCACGAACGGTCCTACAAGCTGAACCTGATCGGGCCAAAGATCAAGGACCAAGCCACGCAACTGGCACTATCGCCGGATGGCTCCTTGCTTGCCATCTTGCACGACGAATCGGTTTACGTTTTTCAGCTGCCACCTGCCCCGGCCCCACCGCCGTCAAAAGCAGACAGTGCTTCGCACCGGGAGTAGGGGGTGACAGTCACCCCGGAACAGGTGCTGCGAGATACCCCGCGCGGTTCGCGCGCGGAGGCGAACTTTGTCGGCCTGTACCCGATCAACGACTGCGGACCCGTCGTGGGTTCTAACTGGTTTTTCTACCCAATATCGCTCGACGGGGAGGGCTGGCACTACATTAACCCTGCAACTGGAAATCCCTTCACCGGCGGCTCTGAGTTTGGGTTGCCTGAGTTGCCTGATGATCCTGACTACTCGCTGTCAGGCGACACGGGGAACTATGGGCAAGGCGCAAACAACGGCACGACGCCAGACAAGAAATCTTGCGCGGCAAGATTGGCGGCGGGTGTCCAGAACAGCACTGGAATGTCGGCTTCGAATTTGCAATATACGGGCACGGTCGGCGGTCACGCCAACTACTCTTTCGACGTTACCGATCCAACCGCATTCCAAAGTATCTTGAACCAAAATATGCCGTGGTCCTGGGCTGGCCCGCTTGATCAAGGCCACCGCTACGGCATAGTCATGTCAACTCACATACTGGACCCGGTGAACGGCTCATACAGCGGCCACACGGACCTTTTCAACGGCCACTCGATTCTTGCTCCGTTGCACTGGCTGATTGATGAAGGAATTTGGTCATATTCCAGGAAGCCATCTGTCCGGATCGACTTCACCATCTCTCCATTGCCAGAGTTGTAGAGGCGAAGGTTGTTGAAGCCTTTCGGTATACTGTTTCCATCGGGCAGCACTGAAACGGCTATTCGGGCCCCATCGTCACTTAGCGAAAGCGATGTTTGACCAAGCTGCGTAGCAGTGCGTCCCCGACCTAGGCTCCAACTCTTGATGATCTGCCCTGAAGCAAACGAACCAACGAAAACCTCGTTGCCCTGCAACTCGTCATGTGTCACCACGCCGAATATGCCTGCTTTCCAGGCAACTGCAAGGCTCACAACACCCCTGAAGTAACATTCCGGGCCAAACCACTCCAAGGCGTTTCATGAACCCGCCTTGCAGCCGAAGTCGAGATTCACTCTGCTCGGACAGATCATGGTTCTCCCCGGCGAGAACATCCTTGCGTCCAGGATCGATACGCCCGGTCTGGTCACGATCAACGGCATTACGCAATCGATCAACAATTTGAGCGTGAACGTCCAATAGCGGTACGGACCTTTCCAGTTTCGCACCTCATACTTGACTGGGGAACCAAATTCTAAAGTACTATTCTGGTCGTGTACGACCCACGCCAGCCGCCAGAAGTGAACTCTGCGATTAGCCGTTGAAATATCGCCTTTACAGCAACAATCATGCTGTCAAAAGGTAGACCGTGAAAAACGTATCCTTGCCGAAAAATCACAGTTGTGGGAAAGCACAAATGTCGTGGCGTTGCTACAGGAAACGACTGAATGACGCGATTTTCGGTCGGCTAACCTCAAATTCATGCTGCCGGCCCTGAGAGAGCTTGCGTTAAGTATTCTGACGCCGTACCAGGAGACAAAGACATAGCAGACGAGAGTTGGTCAAAGAGTTCTGCAATCCATTTTGCAATCCGTTTGTCGTTCTACCACTGCTTTCCGTGTAACTGAAATGCCATCCGTGGCCCTGCATGTCATTGAATTTACGTTATCGTGCGGATTCGAATCCCGCCCTCTCGACCCAGGGCGGGGCCAGCGGCCCTCATGCTGCATTCCAAAAACAGAGCATCAGGATTACACTCGACGCGAAAGGCGGGGTGTGAAAAGCTTCTGACATTTGTCTCTGGCAGAAGACCTTGATGGAGTAGCCCATGAAAAGGAACCTTCTTTTACCTCTGCTACTGCTGAGTTTTTGGTCACCAACCATGCTGGCTCAGAGCGACTCTGAGTTCAATATCAAGACTCTGGCGAGGGACATGGAGAAGCGTTTTGAGGCGTGTCCCCGGCGTGAGGTTGTTATCCAATCTGACCGAAAGCACCACAAGCAAATCTGGGAGAAACACGCTTGGGGACCTCCCACTGATGTATTCGCCGATGTAAAACCAAACGACTCGATTCTCTATCCGTACATCCTTACTATCGAATTCTCGTTGAGCATCACTTTCGGACCAGAGCGTCAAAGCAGGGCCGATGCTGAAAAAGATACCGATCTTGCCGAGCTTGCATTGCCACTGTTGTTGCCGCGAAAAGGCAAGTATCGCGACGTTTACCTAGCGGGTGAGGATGGAATTCGCTTGAAGACGAGAGAGCTTCTTAACTATAAGCTGGACGGCACACCCAGCACTTGGGAAGAAAGACCTTCATGGCCCGACGCCTGCTGGGATCAGATTGCGAAATAGGGGCTAGGACCTCCTTTTCGATCTGGGTCCTGAGTGAAATTGCCTTCTCCATCACTATCCCGAGTGCCGTTTGTTTGGCGGTTCAGCAATCAATACGCAATCAGTTAACGTGAACTACCACTGCTTTTGATGTACTTTCGTTGCCGTCTGTGCTCTGTAAGTGCTTGCGTTTACGTTTGGTGGTGGCTTCGAGTCCTACCTGAGGAGCCATTTCTTTTTCATACGGCGATTACACTCATTGACCTCTCAGGGGATGAGCCGGCCGTTACACGACAACGATCTGCTTGCGCAGGTCGGCGGCAAAGAGGCTCTTCGGGATCATGGCGTGCACCCCGCGCACGATGTCCACCACCTGCGTCACCCGGAAACTGATCGCGATGCTGCACAACGCATAGGCGTCGAGCTTGGTGAGATCGGCGCGGGTGGCCAGGAAATTGATGGCATCGCGCGCAGCTGAGGTCATGGCCACGTTGAGATCCTTGTCTAGGCCCAGCATGATCCAGTGCGTCTCCGTCTCCGCCACTGGCCACGCAAAATTCTTTTGTTTGTGCAGCACCACCTGGATGCGCAATTCCTTCATGCGCGTTTCCAGTGCGGTAAGGCAGATTTCGCCGTCGCCCTGCACAGCATGGGAATCGCCCGTATAGATCAGCGCTCCCGGCTTCCACACCGGAATGAACATGGTCGAGCCTTCGACCATTTCGCTCAGGTCGACATTACCGCCATGCGGGCCCGGAGGAACGGAACTGGTCACTCCCGGACTCAGTGGAGGATAAAAACCGTCCGGCGGAGCCACGCCCAGCGTCCCCTGGAAGGGCTTGAGCGGCACATGAATGTTCTTGTTAAACTCCGCCGTCATGCCGGGCACATCGAGCTTCAGGTATTTCACCTGCCCTTCCGGGAAATCCTGCGCCAGCAAGCCGGTTCCGATCGACCCCGGATTATTGAATACGGCTCCCCAGTCAAACGGACGAATGCGCTTGTAGCGCACCTCCAGCACGTCGCCCGGCTCGGCGCCGTTGACGTAGATGGGACCGATGATCGAGTGTGGCCCATGTCCCGGATTGCTAAGCCGGAGCTTCGCCAGCGTTTCGACGGGAACGCCCGGCTGCATCTGGTTCAGGAAGTGTGACCATGTGTCGGGAAAGCTGATGGTATCTCCAGAATCGACTTTGAGGATCGGATCGAGCGTAGTGTCGTAGACTCCCAGGCGCACGGTCTTGTCATTGCTCTCGACGACGTGGACGCGGCCTTCTTCTTTATCATCTTTCTTGTCTTTGTTCGGCGCTGCTGCAAAGCCAGCCACGGCTCCGTCTGCCATATCCGCGGCATCGACGCCCTTGGCAAACGCCAGTTTATTAAACCAGGGCCCGATTCCCGCCAGCGCGGCCATAAAGCCGCTTGCGCGCAGCAGCCGGCGACGGGAAACACCGCGCGCGTTCAGATAGCCGTCGAGCTGCTCCTGATTCATCTCGTCCATGTGCAGGAGCCGGTCCGCGGCTCGCTTGGTGAAAGCGGCATCCTTGATGTCTTCGCGGAGCACACCTGTGCCCTGCTCTTCGCCGCATCCGAAGAGGCTTCCGCAATTATGTTGATGAGGTTGAGGACGGTCTTGCTCGTGGTCCAGATCGTGGAGCATCGTTTCCTCCTCTATCGAATTAAGAAAGAAAAAAAGTTGATTAGAGAAGCCGATTTGCGACAGCAGAGAGCATCGCAACGCTGAACACGCGTATTATACTGCGTCGCTGTGGAGCAAATGGAAAACTCGGCGACGGTGGGCGGCAAGTTTCCCAGAAGCCGACTTCTGGACAATTTCACGTCTCGTTGGCCGAGAACCACCCATGCGATCCAGTGTCCGCCTTCGGATAACTTCAGGTTTGCCCGTCATCCGTAACGTTGGAGAGACGGGGGGACCACTGGGACGTGGACGAACACTGCAAGCAGCTTCCCCCCAGGAACTTCGCCGAGCCATTTCGTGACGCGCAGAGTTGGTTTTCTTCCCAGCGCTTCCTTGCTTCGATCTATTGGCGTGTATCTCAAAAACCTTGCATGGCCCTTGAGAGTAAGGTAAGGGATTTCCGCCACGCCATTCGAGTCATTTTGCCTGTGTGCAGGACAGAATCTCTTGATTCTTGAGATAGACGCCGCATAGGCCAATCATGTCTTTCGGACAGAGATAGTCCGCATTGTTGCCGGTACAGTGCCCGCGCTTAAGAATCTCGTCAACCACATTTGGAACCAATGGGGCGCAACTCAATACAGCGTTATTCTTGAGCATGGCTTGACACAATCCAAGCATGCCTTTGACGGGACACAGGTAGTTTCCTTCCTGGCCGTTCACGCGCTGGCATCCACTGTCTGTCAGCGTCTTGTCGGCGACGTCTTCTTCCTTCTTTATGTTTGTATCCTGCCCAGTGCTCGCGTTATACACGGGCTGGAAATCGAGCACACATGTTGTACCGGCGTGACAGCCGAAATCGATGCCATTGGGCGGAAAATCAACCGTCAGCTGAGGGAACCAAATCGGAAAGTCCCAGTGATCCGACCAAACGTCGAGGTCCACGAAGATGCGCGGGCTGAGCCCCGGGGTCAAGCTAAACTCAAGGTTGTAGACCGGGTTTCCGAAGCTGAAATGGCTCTGGCTTCCTACTGTGGCAGAGCTGACACCTAGAGGCACCGTCTGCTTGGTGAAGGTGACCTGCGTTTGCCGGTTCAGGATCTCATCGTTCAACGTGAATTGCAGCTTGTTGGAGAAAAGAGAGAGATCCACGGCTGGGAAAAGTTGGGCGCCAACCACGCCATAGTTGAGGAACCCCATCAGAATGTCAGCATTGTCAACGACATTTGGGAAGAAAACGGGTACTCCGGGAGCGGGCGGCAAGAAGTGACCGTGATCATAGTTCGGCGGCAGCGCATCGGCAAGATTCCCGCCAAAATAATCTTGGTGGCTGTCGCCGAAGCCAGGCAAATTGACGCTATAACCCCAATGGGCGCCTATCTGCGCCACCAGTTCCTGGGCGTCAAAAAGCTGGTCGGGTGAAATTCCGGCTGACAAAAAATCGTCATCCGTACCCTGGATGGGCTTAAAATTCGCCGTCACGTTCGCCTCGGCGGAATTATTCGCGTGAACCACAGTGTGATACTTCAACTGGGTCTGGAACGGAAAGCGCAGACCGAAACCGTAGCCGAAGCCGGCATTTAGGTAGACGCCGTAGGTTGAAGAACAGCCGACGATACACCAGTTGATCGTCGTTTCAGCCTTCCAGTTCCACTCATAATCCTGGCCAAAGGTGAATCCGGTAAGGAAGATGTAGGGGCCAAAGTCAACGTCGGCGACCTTATCGGCTTGGGGAGTTTTGGTAAAGCCTACAGGATGATTGGGAACCACCTTCAGAAGTTTGGGGAAGTTGGAAGGGCTGGCACCGTGCTCCGGTACGCCTTTGCTTAACAACTGTTTGGCGGCCGCCATCTCCGCAGGGCTGGCGGCGATGGAGAGAGCGTGCTCGGGATGCAGGTAGGTAGTCGACTCGACCTTGGGCACGAACATCGTCTCTTCAAAGTGCTGGACCGATGAGTTGATGAGTTCTTCCTTGAGCTGGTCATCGGTGAGACTGCCCATCCGTGTGGCTTCGGCCTGACCGACTTGCGCACTAATCGCCGCTCGCTGAGTTGGGTCAGCGAGGGCTTTGCGCAGATCGGCAATATGCTTGCTCGCGTCGGCAGCGCCGAGCGCACTATTGCGCTGGTAGGCCGCGATTGCCGCTTGCCGTCTCTGTGGGTCGGCGACATACCGCGGACTTCTCGGACTACTGAATTCTGCCACGCGTTCGCTCGTCGAACCACGTGTAAAGCACTCAATTCCGGCGCTAGCCATTTGCGCCCTGGCGCCAGAATCACTGCACTTTCCCGGAAGAATTTGGTAGGTGAGGACGTGATGGATCACCAATCCCTGCTCGACTTCGCTAATTTCCGAACTGTCCTCCTTGAGTTGCACATGCTGCGGCAGCGCGCGCAGCTTTTGTGCAACATTGAAGAGGGCCCGAGGGTTCCCCAGCATTGGGTGGAAGTTAAGCCGCGCAACTCCCAGCGTCACTTGGGAATTCGTGCGCAAATCGGACAACGCATATGTGCGAACCACGTGCAAGCGCTGCATCGTTTCTGCGTGCGTGCCGCCACCGAGGATCACGGAGTTCGGAATGGGGCGCAGGCCTGTTGTGAGCGGTTGTGCCTGTTGGGGACTTGGCGGTTGTGTCTGCTGGGCGTTCGGCGGTTGCATCCGTTGGACATTTGGCGGTTGCGTCTGTTGGGTATTTTGCCGTGCTGGTTCCGGGCTGGGCGGCGCCGTTTGTGGCCGGCCGGCGACGAAGATTCTCGCGGCGTCTATTTCCATATTTTTGCCGTTGTGCCGCAGGGGGCCAAAGACCGAGACACTCGCGCCTTGCTTAAGAGCGTCAGGGGATGCAGGCTGTCCACCCTGGCAGACGGTGACGGAGTTGTTGTAGTGCACAAGAACGCTCTGATCAGCGTAGGTGACTGTCATGGAACTGCCGTCCGGCGGAGTGGAAATTTGTCCCGTGAACTTGCCTTCACCCTTGGCGGGATTGAGCGCAGTGCAGTCGGACTGCGCGTGGGTTGCGACGGCGGTTGCCGCAAACAGGGTGAAAGACAATGTCGCCAGCATTACTGGCCGGAATTTTCTCACGATGCCCTCCTAAATGCTTTAGGTGATTCGATACGCGGAACGTTGCGCCGCAGAAAAAGTGTGCGGTATCGCCATCGCCGACAAGAAGCGGTGAGGTAGGGACGGCCCGGCACAGGCGCGGCCGAAGGCAGAAACCGGGATTGAGCAGCCTCAGTTGGCGTGACGTCTCCGTTAGGTGATCTCTGACCGGTACAAGGAACCGCGCAAATTATATACACCCGGCTCAAAAATGCCGATTGACAAGGTGGGCACTTGTCAATCGTAGAGGGCCCACACCCGACTTAGTCGAAGGGACGGCTGCGCGCAACAGCTCAGACAGTCCATTTCTCGCGAGGAGAGGGACTCGGGGCGCTGAACTAGATACTCCTCCTATAGCATTCGATTCGGGACGAATTGTCGGCAAACCGGAAGTTGGCGAGAAACGGGCTTGGAGGAGATCAATGGCGATCTCCTCGAAGAGGACTTCTGGCCCAGAGAAATAGCTTCCGAGTAAGTCATCCGCTGGGACTCGGCGTCAGCCTATCTGGCAGACATAATCGCGACGCGACGCGCTCGGCGGTCAGTGGTCTTTGTAGCTTCTCGGCTCGAATATCTCGCTCAAGTAATCACGGCTTCCTGGGATTCGCTCCAGGTGCGGGTAACGGACGCCCCCGGAATATTGAATTTGGTG
>JBEKWL010000025.1:0-27530 GCA_049513095.1 Terriglobales bacterium | reverse complement strand
TGGCCGTCAAACTTCTTGACCGCCTTGCGCTTCTTGCTCAGCCACTTCGTTTTATGTTTGAGCGCCTGCTTGTGCAGGTGGTCGAGAGCTTCACTGACGGCCGACGCCATGTCGGTGGTCTGGGCCAGCCCCACAATGGGACCGTTGGGCGGGTCGATCGTGATTTCGGCCTTGTGGCGGCGCTTTTCCACGGTCAGAATCACCTTGGTTTCGAATCGGTCGCCTAGAATTTTGCGAATCTTGTTGAGGCCGGTTTCAACTTCCTTGCGAATGGTGGGAGTGATTTCGTATTTTCTTGCGGTGTATTCCACGTTCATTGAGCGCCCTCCAGAATTTCTCAGTCCGAAAAACGGGCACATCTCGGGAAACAAGGTCAGAGGTAGGAGGTCAGGTCGCAGAGGTGAAAAACCTTCCTGCACTATGGTTTTCGCCTTTCACTTCTGCAATCTAACCCTTGACCTCTGCAATTATTTCTTAACTCTTCTTTGATGGGTGCTAGGAATTTTCATATCTTCCCGGTACTTGGCCACCGTACGGCGAGTGACCTGGATGCCTTGCGACTGCAGAATGCGGGTGATCTGTTCGTCGGTCAACGGCCGGCTTGGATCTTCTTCTTCGATCAGCTTCTTGACGCGGCGTTTCAAAATCAGTAGCGAAGTACCGCCGCCCTCGGGTCCCTGCACGCTCTCCGAGAAGAAATACCGCAATTCGAAGACGCCCTGCGGCGTGTGGACGTACTTATTGGCAACCGCGCGGCTGACGGTAGAAGGATGCACGCCGATTTCTTCGGCCACTTCCTTGATCATCATCGGCTTCAGTTGATCGATTCCCCGCTCGAGAAAATCCTGTTGACGCGCCACGATCGAGTAGCAGACCTTGGCGATCGTCTGCTTGCGTTGTTCGATATTCTTGATCAGCTGGATGGCGGACTTGTAGCGATCTTTGACGTAGTTACGCGTGTCACGGTCATTGCCGTCGCGGGTCAGCAGGCGCTTGTACGCGGGATTCAAGCGCAACTGCGGCATATCTTCGTCATTCATGATGACCAGCCACTCGTCGCCATGCTTCACGAAAGCGACATCGGGCTCAATCAGCCGGGCCGGAACTTTGTTGTAGCGCAAACCCGGCCGGGGATCCAGCGTGCGAACATACTCGAGCGCAGCCTGCACCGCTTCGACGGGACGCCCGATCGCACGCGCAATTTCCTTGAACTGCTTCAGCGTCACCGCGTGCAAATGCTGATCGACGACGGCAATCGCGTCTCTCACAACTTGTTCGGTCAGGGCACTGCCGTTTCGGTGCAGTTGTAACTGCTCCAGATGGTAACGCAACTGATAGAGCAGGCATTCGCGCAGGTCGCGACAGCCGATGCCCGGCGGATCGAACTGGCGCACAACTTCCAGCGCTTCGTGCAGGTCGGCGACCGTGAAGGTCACATGGAAGCTCACGTCGGCAATCCGCGCGGGCGCTGGCGCCGCTCCCGTACCGGGTTCGTGGTTCGCCGCACTCGGCGGAATCTCAGGCGCCTGAACCCCGGCTGCTATCTCGGAGTGAATATCTGGCGCAATATCCTGCACTGCATCTTGCGCGACACTTGTGTGGTGGCGGGGCTCTGCCCCGTCTCCACACGATGATGCAGTTGCGGCACTTTCCAATGTCAACTGCGGAGGCCCGATGTCTAGTGCAGCAACGCCCTCCGATGCGAGAACAGAAGTATCGAGCTCAGAAGTGTCGAGGTGGAAAGCTTCGAGGCCAGAGGGTTCGTGCGCAGCCTCCGCGACGGCGATCCCCAGCGCCTCCGCTTCACCAACGATCTTGGCCGCCACTTCTACATCCGCCTCGGGAGCTGCGACCGGAGCGATTCCCAGCAGTTCTTCGTCGCTGGCAATCAGATATCCTTCTTCGTTCAGATTCCCAATGACCAGCTCGGCAGCCTGATGCACCGGCGGCCGCACGGAAATCGCGCCCAGTTGCCATAGCAGGTGGTCGCTCAGGTTTCCCGGCTTCGACAGGAAGTTCTCGAACGAAGGCTTCTCGATCTCTTCCATTTCCCCCGAGCTGCGATACCCGGGATCCAGATAGTCCTGGAAGAACGAACCGAAATCGATCTCCTCGAAAGGATCCTTCTTCTCATCCGCGATGGTCGGACCCTCTTCCGCTGGGGCGGTCGCCTTGGCGGCCAGACGGTCGCGTTCTTCCTCCTGGCGTCCCACATCATCGAGCATCGGGATGGCATCTTCGAGTTCTTCGAGCACCGGGTTCTCGACCATCTCGGCATTGATCATGTCCTTGAGCTCAAGCTTGTTGAGCGCGAGCACGGAGACCATTTGCACGAGACCCGGCGTCAGAATCTGCCGCTGGGACAACTTGACGTTCAGTTTGTGCTGAAGAAGCACCATTTCTCCCTAAGAATTTATTATTCCCCACCCACCCTGCAACGGAACCTCCTGTGCATGGGGGTGTGGAAAATTTAGCTTCTCATGCACCGAGGTCGATCGTGTGGGCACGAAAGGTCAATGTGCCCACGCCTTGGTAACCAGAAGCAGTGGTCAGTGGTCGTTGGTCAGCTTTCTCACACCAAAGAGAAGCTTTCCCCCAAATAAACCCGCCGCACCTCCGGATCACTACCCAACTCCTCTGGCGTGCCGGAGCGGAAAATCCGCCCTTCGTTAATGATGTATGCCCGATCCGTCACTGACAACGTCTCGCGAACGTTGTGGTCCGTGACCAAGATCCCGATCCCGCTGGCCCGTAGATCGGAAATGATTTTCTGCAAATCCAAAACGGCGATCGGGTCAATGCCCGAAAACGGCTCGTCGAGCAATATAAATGTAGGGTTGATGCAGAGCGACCGCGCGATTTCTACCCGCCGCCGCTCCCCGCCCGACAACGCATACCCGCGATTCTGCCGGATATGCTCCAGCCCGAGCTGGTCAATCAGCTTCTCCGCCTTTTCCCGGCGTTCATGCCAGGAAATAGGCTGGACTTCCAGAACGGCCAGGATGTTCTCTTCGACCGTCAGTCTCCGAAAAACCGAAGCTTCCTGAGGGAGGTAGCTGATGCCGTACTGGCGTGCCCGTAAGTACATGGGAACGCTAGTGATATCTTCGTCGTCGTACAGCACCCTGCCGGTGTCGGGGGGAATCAGACCTACGATTGCATAAAAGGTGGTGGTTTTTCCGGCGCCATTCGGTCCCAAAAGGCCCACGACCTCGCCCTGCAGAACCTGAAGGCTAACTCCGCTTACTACGCGTCGGCGACGATAGGACTTGCCAATTTCGTCGGTAGCCAGCGTATGCATTTATCGTGCCACTTGCGTCTTCGTGACGGTCGGGGAAGTTTCTCTGCCTTCTACGAGCACCCTATCATCGTGTTTGTAGAAAGTCAACGAATCGCCCGTAGTTTTGCCTCGTTCGGCATCAAAAATGCTGGGAGGTCCGCCGGTCAGGACGAACTTGTCGTCCGCCGACGTGTATACCAACCGGTCACCTGTGGCATGCCGGGTCGGCTGGGTGATCACAACCTGTTCTTCGGCGATAATTCGGTCTACTTGTCCCGGCATTGCCGGGTTCGCCCCCACTTTCGACTGACTCCGCGGCAGCAGAAATACCGTCATCCGCTGTCCCGTCATCGTAGCGTCGGAGGCTTTCGTGGTCACCCCGCCATCCAGGAAGATTCTCCGCTCCGCATCGGCGTAATTCAGACGCGCGGAGGTGATGCGGACTGGGGTCACCGTCCCGTTCTTGTCTACTTGCACCAGCACGGTCGAGACCGGCTGAGCTTGTGTGGGAGCGGGGCTCTGCCCCGCTCGGACGGGACGAAGCCCCGTCCCCACACTGACCTCTCTCTGCTCCACCCCCTGCGCAAAGATAGTGCGGTGGTCTCGATCAAATTGAAGCGTGGGAGCCTCCACTACGTTCGCGTCTTGCCACAAGCGGGCATCACCGGTGTACACCGCAATCGCCGTTAAACGATTTGCCGTCATGCTGCGGCTGGTCACGTGGATCGGGTCGGAGGAGGCGAGCATACCGCCATCCGGTTGCGCCTTCAGATCGGAGTACGTGCTCTTGACGTTGCCCTCGGCAATAGCGTCGCCGGTCGCCCGGTTCATGCGAATCGTCTGGGCCGTTGTCGTCATGCCGCCGTCCACTACCCGAGGCGATCCGGTCAGCACCGCCAGTTGATCGGCGGTCGTGTACTCTCCGCGCTGCGCCCAAGCCTTTTGCGTGCCATCGAAGTAGACGAACCCACCTGTCTGCGTGATCGAGCGGACGCCGCCCTCTGGAAAAAAGGCGACATCAAGCATCCGGCTGGTCGATACTCGATCAGTCTGTCCCGGCGAGCCGGTCTTACTCGATCCGGCCTTATTCGCGTCGGGCTTGCCTGCGTCGATCTTACTCGCGTCGACCTTACTCGCTTGGATCAAGCTGCTGACAATCTTCGCGTCCGGTTCTCCATGCAGCGTCGCCAGGCGATTTGTCTCCGTGAATTTCGCCGTGAACTTGGCGGCGGTAACCACCGTCTTCTGATTTGTGCCCGGTTGCGTGATGACGATCTGCGGCGGTCCGCTCGTCTCGGCACGCTCCAGCAGGCGGCCGTCTTTCACGATAAAGTCCATCACTGGGGCGGTCATTTCGACATCCTGCGTGCCTCCCTTCGCCGGCGTCGACGGGGGTGCGGAGGATGGTGCGGAGGACGACGCGGAGGATGACGCGGAAGATGACCCCGGCGTCGCGGCCGCAAGCAGAGTCCCGCTCTGGCTATTCTTCTGGGCCAGCCGCACGCCGTCTTCGGCATGAACCGTCTCCAGCACCTGCAGCCCGGCAAAGTGCAGCGTTGCCCGCCCGGCGGCAGCATCAGCGGGCTGCGTTCCCAGGGAGGCAAGTTGTACGTTGCCCGTGAGAATGGCCGTGGTGAGTAGATTCCGCGTGCCGGTCAAAAACAATTCGGCGCGATCGGAACGCTCGTGTAGTTCCGAGCTGCCATGAATCTCGCTACGCACGTCGCCCTCGGCGAGAATGTGGTCCACCGTGTCGTCCTCGCGCAGGAAGAACGTCGCTTGGTCGGACCACGCTTCCTGCTGCTCCCGGTTCATGTGCACCGTGGTGAGAACGACCTGATGAGGCTGCTTCGTAATTACGCCATGATCGGCAGTCAGATGGACCGGTTGCGGCCGGTTGACCGTCATTACCACCGCCGACAGCAAGTTCATCGTACCCGTCTTTGCCACATATTCGACGCCCACCGCCGAACCGGATGCCTGCGGCGTCTGAAACACCACCTTCCCGGCGGAGGAAGCGTCCCCCGTATTCCTGTTGAAGACCAGCCCGTCGGTTTCCAGATGAATCGGGCTTCTCGTTTGCGCCGGAGGCGTCTGGTCCGAATGCCGGATCCCCTCGGGGTTCGCTTCCAGGTCAATCAACACCGTGCCCTTCGCGGTCACATTGCCCGACACGGGATCGTACTCGAAGTCATCCCCGGTAACCCGGTCGAAGCGATCGGCATCCTTGCCGTAGATGACGATCTTGACGTTGTGCAAGTCCGCCCGTCTACCCTCTTTGAACTGAACCGCTTTCGAAGCGCTCACCGTAAACTGAGTGCGGCCTTCTACGGACTTGGAGATCGAAAAGCCCTCGGCGGTTTGCTGAACGTCCAGGCCCATTTTCGCCGGAACGTCGTGGATGGCCTTGCGCAGACTCCATCGCGCGTAGAAATACATCCCCGCGACCGTAGCCACCATCAGAATCGCGCCCAAGGCGAACCAGCGGCGCAGCCGTGAAACCGGAGAGGCCATCAGAGGCTAGTGTAACTCGTGTGATCGAGAGTCGAGCCCCGTAGGGGACGACCGAGCTTAGCCCCGCGCTTCAGCGCGGGAATGGGGAAAATAGCGGAAATCCCGGAGGGACGACCGAGCTCCCGCGCACACCTACACCCGCCGCACCAGCGTCCCGGCCAGCAGATCGTGCAGTCCCTGTTTCCGTTCTGTGAATCCGACCATGATGTAGCCGATGCACAGGATCATCGCGGAAAGCCACTTCGCAAAATGTCTTCCCGTCGCGCGTTCGAATGAGATGCGGTTGCCATTGAGATCGGTGACCTTCATCCCAAAGATCATCTTGCCCAGCGTCGCCTGGTATGACGAGCTTTCCATGAAAGCCTCATATAACCATGAACCGAAAATCAACAAGATGAAAGTGACGCCACGGCCCAAGAGACGAAATCCAATATGAGGAATTCCAGGCATCATTCCTCCTGCCAGCCCGAGAGCCCCGAAAATCATGCCAAAGGGAGCCACCACAACCCGCAGAATGATGCCGTCGATAATGGCCGCAACTACCCGAATCCAGAACCCTCCGTAGCCAACTCCCACCGCTGGAGCAACCGCCTGATACGAAGTCGCTGAGGCTGAGTAGGGCGAGGTTGAGGACGGCGACGCCACCGGTGTCTGGACAACGCCGGGCATCGGGTTCGTGGGCGCTCCACAGCGATTGCAAAACTGTGCGCCCGCGGCATTCTGCGCGCCGCACTTGTTGCAGAAGAAGGTTCCGTCCATGACCCGGCACTATAAAGATGGATTAGCTTTTTGTCAAAAACCGGAGAAGCAAGGTGACAACCGGACTGGTGAAAAACTGTATGCCTGCCAAATTCTCAGCATCGCCAACCACTCTGATCCAGTGGAGCGACGGGCGCCTCGCGAGCCTGCCCTGAGCGAAGTCGAAGGGTCCAGCCGGGCGGGGACGCCCGGCTCTCCACCAGCGACAGGATTCATATGCAGGACCTTCGCGGGTACACTTGTTTCGGATCCGCATCGGCCGTAGCGCATCCCAAGAAGGCGAATGAAAGCAACCACCGTGGGGTTTCACTCAACATGCCAGCCGTGAGCGTGGCTTCCACCGTCCTCAACGAGCGCGATGACATCGACGCACTGGTCGAGAGTCTGATGCAGCAGACTCTCGCTCCCGCCGAAGTCATCATCGTCGATGGCGGTTCCACCGACGGCACATGGGAGCGTCTCGAAGCCGCCCGGTCAAAATACCCGACCCTGGTTCCCATCCGCGATGAAAGCTGCAGCCTGCAACGTTCTCCGGGGCCGATCGCACGCGGTCGCAACATCGCGACCGCAGCAGCCTCCTCCGATGTCGTCGCCTGCGCCGACGCCGGCTGTACCTACCATCCCGACTGGCTCGCCAACCTCACGGCCCCGATTTTCAACGGCCACTCCCAGTACTCTGTCGGCGGATCGTACATTGATCCGACCAAGACCGATCCGACAAAGACTGACCCAACCAACTCCAGCGTCTGGGACGTTGCCTCGGCGCCCTTCTTCGGAGTCAAGTTAAACCCCGACGCAGCCACCAAGTCCTGCACCGCCCGCTCCATGGCCTTCCGCAAAGAGCTCTGGCAACGCGTCGGCGGATTCCCCGAGACCGTCTTCCTCGGAGAAGACACCGTATTCGATTCCAAGGTGCGCCAGCTTGTAATCCCGGCCTTCGCGGAAAGGGCCAAGGCGTCTTACCAGCCGCGCCACACTTTCCGCTCGGCTCTCCGGCAAATGGTCAGCTATTCCGTAACCGACGGCGTTTTAGGCGGACGCTCGGCCCGCCTATGGCGAAATATGGCTCGCTGCTTCGTCGAGATTCTTGCCGCTCTCGCTCTCGTCTATTCGCCCATCCCGCTGTTGTGCGTGCTCGTGCTCGAAGTCTATTTTGCCTTTCGGTTGGACTGGACCGATCTCAGAAAAGTTCCCATTCGAACGCTGGGGGCACGCCTGGTATTTTCCCTGATCGTTCCCTGGGTGGTTGCGTGGTATCAGACCGTAGGCAGCATCACCAAGAAAAGCCGCCCCAACCGGCAGAATCTCACTGAGGAGTAGTTCTCGGTCCTCAGTTCCAAGAAAATCTCTTGATCGCACGGTTCCGTCCCCCGCTGAGACCGGAGAACTTCAGCCAGGCACTCGCAGTACATGCCCGCCAGATACCTACCTTCGTTACTGCCCGTTCCCTAGACTGAGATTACCCCTGCAAGGCAGGAAAGGCTTCCCCCAAGTCATAGATCTTTCAATGCGTTCTCGGTGCTCGATTCTCGGAGAAATCTTGATAGCGCGGTTCAATTCCGCACTGAGAACTGAGAACTGGCTTCAGCCCTTCCACCGATATGCATTTTGTTGGGCCAGTCCTATATGCGCCAGCACCCGGTTCGCGAATTCCTGTGCCATGGCATCGGCGCTCGACGGATGGTTATAGAACGCTGGGATCAGCGGGAAGATCGTCGCACCCGCGTCCGCCGCCAGCGACATGTTGCGGATGTGAATTTTGTTGAGCGGCGTCTCGCGAACACACAGCACGAGCGGCCGGCGCTCTTTAAGACTCACATCGGCGGCTCGCTCGATCAGGCGCGAGGCAATGCCGTTGGCAATGCGGCCCAGCGTGCCGACGCTGCACGGGATTACGACCATCGCGTCCGAAGGATACGACCCGCTGGCCACGTTCGCGCCGATATCGCTGTTGGGCTGCTGCTGAATCTTTGCCGAAGCCACGCCGATGATTTGACGCAGGAGATCCGAGCGGCCTTCGACACCGAGTTCCTCGGCCATGACGCGCAGGCCGCTGTCAGAAGCGATGAAGTTCACCGTCTTCACCCGCGGGTCGCGTTCTACGGTGAGAAGAAAGTGCTTCAGAAATAACGACCCACTGGCGCCGGTGGTGGCAACCGTCAGGTTTTCTGGCGCAAGCAGGGGCAAAGTTGGCGCTCCACGAGGCCGAATCGAGTTCACGGCCTCGAAAAACTGAGGATAGGGATGCGGGAAAAGCAAGTCAAGGCGGAGGAAGCCCGGTGATTTGTAATTTGTAATTTCTGATTTGCAATTTCGACACTCGGCGAAGCGAAAGCGAACGACAAACGACTGACGACCAACGATGGATTTATGGCAACCACCGGCATCTTACGATCGCGGCGCAGTGCCGCCCAACTCCACGCCATCGCGAGCGTCGAGCGTGAGATTCGCGCCATTGATCCCGCCGCCGGACGCAAATATCTCCGCGACTTTCGCGAGGCCTACCGCTCCTACCAGAAAGTTCTCACCCCAAGCGATGTCCGCCACGAAGTCGCCAACGCTGGAATCGTCTTGGTCGGCGACTACCACGCCCTGCCCAACTCGCAGCGCTATCTAGCCTCGCTCCTCCGCGATCCTGAACTCCACCACCGCCCCGTGGTGCTGGGAGTCGAACCCATTTTTTCCCGCGACCAGCACATTCTCGACGAGTGGTTCCGCGCCGAGATTGACGAAGACGAGCTGCGCCAGCGCATCCGTTTCGAACTTGACTGGGGATACGACTGGCCTCCATTTTACGAACTGCTCTCCGCCGCCCGCGACCGCGGCGCATCCATCTATGGCCTTGATTGCATGCCTCGCGAAGATCTGCGCAAAATCGGGGCCCGTGACCGTCACGCCGCCGACAAGATTGCCGAACTGCGCCGCCAGCATCCCGACGCGCTCATCGTCGTGTTGTTCGGCGAGTCGCACCTCGCGCCCCAGCATTTGCCCGCCCTGCTCCAGCAGCGGCTTCCCGCGGAACCGATGCTCACCGTTCTGCAAAACGTCGACGCCCTCTACTGGCACGCCGCCGGAGAAGCCCGCGACCACGTCGAAGCCGTCGAAGTAAAGGAACATGTTCTCTGCGTCTTCAACGCCACGCCGCTGGAGAAATACGAGAACTACCGGCTCTGCCTCGACCGCTGGGGACGTGATGATAATGACCACAGCGCGCCCGACCTCGGACCCACGCTCTACAATCTGATCGACGGCATGGTGCGTTTCCTCGGCATCAACCAGTACTCACCGCACAACACGACACAGCCCAGGCTCCTGGTTGACCTTATGCCCGAAGTCTACTCGCGCAGCTCTGATGCGCTCCTGCGCCGCCTGTTGTCGCGCAAAGGATTCACTGCCGAACACCGCCGCTCCCTGCTCCGCCAGGTCCGCGAGCGCGGCAGCGTCTACCTCACGCCCATCAACGCTGTGTACGTGCGCCAGTTCCGCATGACTTCCTCCGCCGAAGATGCTACCCGCTTCCTTCATCAAGCCTGTCGCGGACTGCCGAATCTTTCGAACGGCAAAGCTTTAGCACCGCCCGCCGCACCGTACGTCGCGCCAGTCGGCCAGCCGCTGGCCAGGGACGACGCGTTTTACATGGCCGTCTTCGAACACGCGCTCGCCTTTCTCGGATCGCGCATCCTACACCCCGCGCGTCCCGCTCTCCGCGATGCCGATATAGCGGATTTGTTCGACGTGACTCGTGAAGACCTCGAACACCAGACTTCGCTTCCCTTCGCCGACGCAGTCGAAGCTCTCGACTTCCTGATCCAGCACCGCGAACACGTTCTTCGTTATAACCATAGTTATAAGCAACGCTCCCGGCGCCAGCCGTCCGCTCCCGAATCCTTCGCGCCCGCTCCAGCCTTCACCGGCCGTCAGTACGAATACGTTGCCCAGCAACTCGGTTACCTCACCGGCAACGATCTCTACGACGCCTACCTCGAAGGCCGCCTAACCACTGCCTCCCTGCGCAAGCTCTTCCTCACCCACATAGAACAGCCCGGTGTAGCCCGCGAAGCCTACGTCCATCTAAGAGCGCACCTGCGCTAGTACTGTGTCCGCGTGAAGCTTCCCAAGAAACCTTTATGAGATGAGTCGATGATCTTAGAAGGGGCTGGAGTTGCGGCGAGTCAGGATGACGCGTTCGATGCTTAGCTCGTTGCCGACAAGAATAAAGTTATAGGGTGTGCCGTTCAGCAGCGATGCCAACACTTCGAGCACCGGGGCCGGACCAAGATCGGCGTCCACTTCTTCCTGCTCGGCGCCGGCCGGAATGGCGATCTCGGCGTGCGTTTGGCGCTGCACTTCGGACAACACTTGCGCGAACGTAGCTTTCTCGGCGTGAATGCGCAGTATCCCGTTTTCAAAGGTCACGGTCACGGGCGGCTTCGGCGGTGGCGCTTCGGGGACGGCTGCCGGCGGCGCGGCAGTATTGGAAACTGCGGGAGAGACTCTGGCGGCCGCAACATTCGTCCCCGCGGCATTCGTACGCGCGGCATTCTGAAGTTTGGCGGCGGGCGCATGCGGCGCAGCGGGAGGCTTGGCTCCAGCGGCGCCCAGCTTTACAACGATCGCATTCTGAGTTGTCGAAATCCGATACGACTGCGGCTCCGAGAGATCGAGCACGACGCGCGTAATCGGAGGATTGTCGACAAACAGTCCCAATCGAATTCCCTTCAGCGCACCGCGATTGACTTCGAGGGCGCGCAACCCGGCGGAGGGACGCACGCCGGGAAAATCCACGACGATGCGATCGGGTCCGGTGATGGCCTGGGCGTCGGGCGAGACCGGCGCTCCGGAGGTCTGTATCTCCACCTCCATCGCGGCACCGCTTCCGCGCACGACGACGTGCTCGACGCGAGCGCTATCCGGCGCACTCTTTGCCGAACTATTCTGTGCACTCACCGGCGCAGACGTCTGCGCGGAAATCGGCACAGACAACAGCGTCGCAACGGCCAGCAGGGCTGCGACATAAAAGAGGCGTGGCATTGTGGCTCTAACTAAAGTCTAGCAGCTAATGGCAAAGGCAATCCTCACCAGAGGTTGTAGCACTGATTGCACGTGCTCCTACTTGGAGGCATCGTGCGGCTGCGTAACCCCTTCGTGTTGCAGGCCGGAAGCTAATGCACTGCCTTCTGCGTCGCTACCCACTCGTGGATCCTGGTCGATAGAACATCCAGCGGAAGTGCACCGGCGCCCAGCACTTCATCATGGAAATTACTCAGGCTGAACTCGTCGCCTAACTGGTCCTTGGCATACTGGCGCAACTTGAGGATCTCGAGTTGACCGATCTTGTAGCCCAGCGCCTGCGCTGGCCATGCCATATAACGATCGGTCTCGCTCTGCACTTCGGCCTCGTCAATGGCGGAGTGGTCGTGGAAGAAATCAACCACCTGCTGCCGGCTCCAGTGTTTGTAGTGGAAGCCGGTGTCAACCACCAGGCGGATGGCACGGAGCATGTCGTCCTGCAGGTGACCGTAATAACTATAGGGATCCTGGAAAAATCCGACTTCCTTGCCCAAACGCTCCGAGTAGAGAGCCCATCCCTCGGTGTAGGCGGTGTAGTACTCGTTTTGGCGGAAGGGCGGAAGCTGCGGCAGTTCCTGAGCGATGGCGATCTGCAGGTGGTGGCCGGGGACACCTTCGTGATAGGCGGTGGTCTCAAAGTCGAGAGTCGTGCCTTTCTCGAAGTTGCCGGTGTTGACCATGATATGAGCCGGGCGCGAGCCGTCCTGGGCTCCCTGAATGTAGGACGTGGAGGCCTCTTTTTCGCGGAACTCCTCGATCGCCAGGACTTGCAGCCTCGCTTTCGGCAGACGGCCGAACATGGAGGGCAGCTTCAAATACATTTGATCGGTGTACTTTTGATAGAGGTCGAGAATCTCCTGGCGGGAGTGCACGTGAACCTTGGGGTTGGTCGGCAGCGAGGCGCTAAAGCTCTTGAGGTCTTTGTAGCCGAGCTGATTGACGACTTGCACCATGCGGGCTTCGATTTCTTTGACCTGACCCAGACCGATCTGGTGAATTTCTTCCGGCGAGAGATCGGTGGTGGTGCTCTGTCTCACGCGGAAGGCGTAGCGCTCGGGACCGTCCGGGAGCGACCACACTCCGGGCTCAGCGCGTCCTTTCTGGGCGTACTCTTCGCGTATGAAGGTTGTGAACTTGACATAGGCAGGGAGAACAGATTCGCGGATTACGGCTAGGCCCTGCTCACGTAACCGTTTCTGGTCGGCGGCGGAGATCGAGTCGGGAAACTTGGCGAAAGGCTGCGCGAAAGGAGTGGCATCGGGCGCTTTTGTGGCGAGGCCGTTGGCCTGCTCCACTACCTTTTCCAGCAGGATACGCGGGGGCATCAGTCCCTCGGCCATGCCTTTGCGCATCTGGACCACGTTCTCATCGAAGACCCGGGGAATCTGCTTCAGTCGCGAAATGTAGTCATCGTAGTCTTTGACGCTCTTGAAGGAGAGGATGTTTACAAGCTGCGGGAGGAAGATGTGGACGCCGCTGACCTGCGACACCGGCATTTCCCAAGACTTGAAACGCGCTTCGTCGATATCCATCCGGAGGTCACGGACCATCAGGGTTTTGTTTAGGACTTCCTGCTCGGGGAAGCCGGTGGTGTCGATGGCTTCGAAGCGGGCGAGGAATTTCTTGCTTTGATCCAGATCGTCGTCAATCGCCTTCTGCGAGAAGTCGTCCAGTTTGTCGTTCCAGCGCTTGTCTCCGAGAATGGAAGCGAAGATTGGGCTGGTGCGAAGCGTGTACTCCCAGCGTTCGGCGAGCAGATCGTTCAGCTCTTTTCTGCGGCCCTCGAGGTCAGTCTGTGATGGCGCAGCGAAAGCACTGGAGCTTAGCAGGGATGTCAGTAAGGCAAACAGGGCTAGAGATCGCATGATTCGGAATCTCCTTCTTGACCTCAAAAACAGCAGCCATTATAAACTCGTCTCGCCTGCCCTCAACGGTGCGAAACAATTCATCTGAGGAGCCCGCAGAACCTGGACGCGGTCAAGCTGTGGATGGACGAAGAGTTTCGCGGCATTGTGCGGTAAAAGAGCGGAGACTGCGGCTTTTCTTTTGCCGCTGGAAGCAAAAAGAAAAAACGGCCGGAAAAAACTCCCAGCCGTTTCAGGAGGACGTGCTGCAACGAAGCTATTTCAGCTCTGCCTTACCGCCCCTCAAGACGGAAGACTAAAAGTCGTAGTCTTCCAACGTGCAGGGGCAGGCTCCGTAGCCGCTGCCAATGGTTAGCCCATAGGAACACAGGGCCCTCAGGTTGAGCGATTCAAGCTCCGTGAGGTTCGAATCGACCAACGCGTCTTCGGTAACGAACCACGGCCCCTTCTCCACGGCGTTTACAGCGTTTCCTGGACCGGGAGCTGGAAAGGTGGTTGTCGTTGCCTGGATGTGCGTCATCCATCCCCGCAGTCCGGGCACATCCCCTACCTCGGTCGGGTCACTGGCAATAGACGAAACGACCTTGATAACGCCACGCGCTATCTGTCCTCTCCCGGTGAATTCGTTGGCCGTGAGCTCTTTATTCACGGATTCGGAAAGCAGACCGTCTGGCGTGATTGGACAGGCGCAGCACGACCTCATCTCCTGGCTGTCATCGAACACGTAGATCTGCGCCCACAGGGTTCCGGGTTCGCTTGGCGGTGCATCATCTGCAATTGTGTAGTCACCGTCATTGATGATGCGCAAGGTTCCATCCGGAGCCCCGGTAGTATTTGCATTGGAATAGTAGGTGACGAAATAGTAGCTGCCGTCACCACCCTCTACGCCTGCGAAGGCATTTCCCCCCAGCAGCAGGGTGATGGCCAGTATCGGAAGGAGCAACAATCCGAGCTTTTTCATTTCTTGGGTCCTCCTGTTGTTTGTGGCGCACGCTGCCGGGGGAGAAAGGGTCAGCTATCGGCGCTTAAGCAACTCTTGGCCTTTTGTGAGTGCTTTGCAACTACCCACCTGGCTTAGCCAAAACCACTAGTTCCGGGAACTACTACTTTTGGAGTATTCCACAACCCGGCACCTACGGCAGAGAACCGCCCAGACCTGAGTTTCTCGTCATCTGAACCCCAGCCCTTGCCGCCTGGGACAATTCAGGCGTGCGAGCAGAGGGGGCGACAGGCATTTGAGGGATAAATGACAAATGTCACTCTTCCACTGGTTGCGCGTTCAGTTCCTGAGCGGGTTCGCCTCCGGCCAAGCCCTGGGCGATGATCAGGCGATGGGCTTCGATGCGCAGGTCGGGCAGTGAGCGATAGAACCAGATCGCGCCGAGGACGCAGGCCACTCCTCCGACGGCAACCGTGACGGGCGCGCCGATGCGGTGGGCCAAGGCTCCGCCAAAGAAAGCTCCGAAGGGCGCCATCCCCATGAACATCATCGAATAAACGGACATGACGCGGCCGCGCAGCTGGTCGGGGACCATGGTCTGAATCAGCGTGTTCGAGCAGGCCATCTGCAACATCATCGAATAACCGGCGGGCAACAGGAGCGCGGCTGACAACCAGAATGAAGTCGAGAACGAAAAAAGAAACAGGCTGATTCCCAGGCTCGCGCAGCTGATTGCCACCCAACGCCCGAGCCCTTTGATTCCAGTCTTGGCGGCGAGCGTCAAGGCGCCGAAGAGCGCGCCTACGCCGGTGGCGCCCATCAGGATGCCGAGGCCGCGCGCGCCGCCGTGCAGGATTCTGTCGGCGAAGATCGGCATCAGCACGGTGTAGGGCATGCCGACCAGGCTCACCAGGCCAATCAGCAAAAGCAATGCACGAATGATCCGCGTGTGGTTGACCCAGCGAAAGCCTTCGATGATGTCTTCAATTGGCGAATGATCGCTGGCGCGCGGGGCGCAGTGCACGTGCATCAGCAACAGTCCGACGATTACGGCGATGTAGCTAATGGAATTGGCGGCAAAGCACCAGCCTTCGCCGATTCTCGCCACCAGAATTCCGGCTATAGCCGGGCCGACTACGCGCGCGCCATTGAACATCGAGGAATTCAGCGCGATGGCGTTCATCAGATCCTCCTTGCCGACCATGTCGACGAGGAAGGCCTGCCGGCAGGGAATATCGAAGGCGTTCACCACTCCGAGCAGGGCCGCCAGTGCGAAGATGTGCCACACCTGGACGCGCCCGCTCAAACAGAGCCAAGCTAGAATCCCCGCGAGGATCATGGCAGCGGTCTGGGTGGCGATGACCAGTCGCTGGCGATTGGTGCGGTCGGCGGTAATGCCTCCGAAAGGCGCGATGAGGAAGACAGGAATCTGGCTGGCAAAACCGACAGAACCGAGCAGCAGGGCAGATTTCGTCATGCGGTAGACGAGCCACGCCTGGGCCACGGTCTGCATCCAGGTGCCAGTGAGAGAGATCAGTTGTCCGCCGAAGAAGAGCTGAAAATTACGGTGGCGCAAGGCACGCAGGGTTACGGCCCATTTCGGCGGAGGCGCGGTTTTCGCGCCCGCTTCTTCAGCCGTGGCAGAATTTGGCGACCGAGTCACGCTTTTAGAACTTTTTCACATCTTCGCGATGACGGCAACCGTCTGGAAGATGCCGGGAGGAAGCCGACCGGATCATTCAGTCCGCTGCCGGGCTATGGCTGGTTACTTTAGGCGCAGATTTCCACAGCCCGCCACCGACTTGGAACTTCCCCGCCGGTTCGATCCGCGATAGAGTCAAGGCTCATCGATTCGAGAGGATCGAATACGGGAAGGATGAACGAATGAGCACAGATCCTAATCGTCTTGAACGCCGCGGCGCGCAGCGTTTCGAACTGCACCTGCCGTTGGCGGTTCACTTCGAGGGACGAACTGTGCCCGGGTTTACCCAGAACTTGAGCGGCCGTGGAATTTTCTTTTACGCTGAGACGGCGCTCCCGGAAGGGGCGGTGGTGGAATTGACTTTTACCATGCCCTCGGAAATCACTTTGGCGGAAAACATGCCTGTGCGGTGTCGTGGGCGGGTGTTGCGCGCCTCGGCTTCCCCGGCCGGTCAACGAAACGGAATCGCCGTGCAACTCGATGCCTACGAGTACTTGCCCTCCGAAGAGCCAATCTCGCAATTGGTGCGAGTTTCGGCCGCAAGTGCTGCCGGAGCGATCTCCGGCCTGATCCCGCGCTGAGGGCTCGTTTTCCGACGCCTCTCGTCTTTTCAATCGCTCGCCTTTGCCTTACAATTAGGTAACCCAGTAGTCCAGAGGGTTGTTTCCCACTGATTGAGGAACCAGCCTGGCGACCTGCCGCTTCGTCTAAGGTATCCTTCGATTACGAAGGTCATTTGGCCCCGACGCTGGAAGTTCGTAGCATGACAATGAACACTGGAAATCGAGTTATGCCCGGGATCGCTGTCGCCCTCCTTACCGAGGACCGCGAACAATCCGTCGTACTGAATAGCCGGGTGGAGAGCACCAACCTGGCCCGTACGGTGCTGAGCCATGTCGGTCTCCCGGCGGGACCGAGCGACGCCGTTTTGCGTCAATTGCAGGATCAGCGCACCGAAGTTGTGCTGGTGAACATTGATCCCCAGAATCCGCAGCGAGCCATCCGCAGCATCGAACTGATCCACGCCAGCATTCCCGAAGTCACGATTTTTGCCGTGGGCGAAATGAACCAGCCGGCGAACATTGTTTCCGCCATGCGAGCCGGGGCGCGTGAGTTTCTGGATCATGCTGCCAGCCGCGAAGCCTTGATCGAGGCCTTTACGCGCTTCACGGCCACGTTGAGCCGTGCGCAACGCAGTTCCAGCAAGGCCCGAGTCTTCACTTTTCTGAACGCCAAGGGCGGAGCCGGCGCCACCACCGTCGCGGTGAATACCGCGGTCGCGTTGCAGGAGACTCACGGGCGCACGGTGCTGGTGGATTTCGCTCCCATCGGGCACGCTGCCCTGCAACTGAATCTGCGGCCTCAATTCACGCTGATCGATGCCTTGCAGAACCTGCATCGCATGGACGGCTCGCTGCTCGACGGCCTGATGACGCCCTATCGCAATGAACTGCATCTGCTGGCCGGGGCGCAGCAACCGCACAACGCGGTCCCGACCGCGTCGGAACTGGCTCGCCTCTTCGACCTGCTGGTAAACCAGTATCACTTCGTGGTGCTCGATTGCTCAGGCCGGATGGATGGCACGATGCAGATGATCTGCGATCTCTCGAACGCGGTGCTGCTGGTGGCGCAGACCGATGTCGTATCCCTGTGGAGCGCGGGCCGGATACAGGCGTTCCTGCAGGAAGGAGCGGGCCGCGATCGCCTGCGGGTCGTGCTCAACCGTTACAAGAAGATCCCGGGCTTCACCGACGAGGATGTGGAGAAAGCCACCAATTGTAAGGTGCTCTGGAAGGTGCCCAACAACTACCAGGTCATCGGGCCGGCAATTGACAAGGGCAGCCCAGTGGCGGCACAGGGGAATAACGAACTCGGGCGCTCCTACCAGGGTCTGGCCGCGGAACTCGCCGCCGCGACTACGTCCGGCGAAGGCGCGCTCTCGCTGCTCTACCAGCACGACAAGGGCGACGGCAAGAAACGAGCCGGCGGCCCACTGATCGTATCGCCCATGCGCGCCGGGCAATAGATTCCACTTCTAATCCTCGTAGCTTTGCGGCGTTATTGCTGCAATTCGACTTCCTGCCTCAGTATCTTTGCGGGCTTTGTTAGAATCAGGGTTCGCCAATGACGCCGAGAATCGTTGAGATCCTTTATCAGATGATCGCGTTCCTGTTTGCGATCAGCGTGCACGAGTCCGCCCATGCCTGGACCGCGTCACGTTGTGGCGATCCAACGGCTCGCATGCTGGGAAGGGTTTCGCTGAACCCGATTCGACACATCGATCTGTTTGGCACGATCATCCTGCCGCTAGTCGCTGCCATTAGCGGCATCCCATTGCTCGGTTGGGCCAAACCCACACCGGTGGACCCGCGGAATTTTCGCCATCCGATGATGGACGATATTCTGACTTCAGTGGCGGGCCCGGTCAGCAACTTCATCGTCGCCAGCGGGGCGCTTCTGCTGCTGGGCGGCATCTCCCTTTCATCGGCCTCGGGACACGCGCTGGTCATGGGATTGCCGGGGGCCGCTTCCGGATCGGTGTTGGCGTTCGCCGCAATGCTGCTTTATGCGCTCATGATTATCAAGATCGTTCTGGCAGTCTTTAACCTGATCCCCGTCCCGCCGCTCGATGGCAGCCACGTGCTGCGGCACTTCCTACCGGCTTCAGCGCGCATGGTGTACGACCGCATCGGCTTCTTCGCACTGCTGGCGCTGGTATATCTGGGCGGCGGACTGCTCTGGAGCTTGATCCGCCCGTTTATCGATTTTTATCGTTCGATGCTGGTGAAATTCTGAATGACGACTCCTTCCATCAAGAAACGTGTGCTGAGCGGAATGCGCTCGACCGGCAAACTGCACCTGGGAAACTACGTTGGCGCGCTGGAAAACTGGGTCCGCATGCAGGAGCAGTATGACTGCTTTTTCTGTGTCGCCGACTGGCACGCCCTGACCACCGACTACGCCGACACTTCGCGCCTGAAAGAAAACTCGATCGACGTGCTGCTGGATTGGCTGGCGGCCGGGCTTGATCCCGCGAAATGCGTGATGTTCATCCAGTCGCATGTGCCGGCGCACGCCGAATTGCACTTGCTGCTTTCGATGATCACTCCGCTCGGCTGGCTGGAGCGCGTTCCGACCTACAAAGAGCAGAAGGAAAACATCAAGGGAAAAGACCTGGACACGTACGGGTTTCTTGGTTATCCCGTCCTGCAGTCGGCGGATATTTTGATCTACAAAGCGGACTTCGTTCCGGTCGGCGAAGACCAAGTGGCGCACGTTGAGTTGACCCGCGAAATCGCGCGGCGCTTCAATGCATTCTACGAATTCGCGCAGCCAGTGGTGACCGAGACGACCCGTTTGACCGAGCAGCAAAGAGACCTTCTCATTTCCAGCGGAACGGAAATAACGCCGGATACCGATTACGTCTTCCCTAGAACCGTTTTCCCCGAACCGCAGGCCCTGCTCACGCCCGCTCCCCGCTTGCCGGGAACCGACGGCCGAAAGATGTCGAAGTCGTACGACAACGCGGTCATGCTCACTGATCCCGAGCCCGTGGTACGGCAAAAACTGAAGACGATGGTCACCGATCCTGCGCGGGTGCGGCGCACTGATCGCGGCAATCCTGATGTGTGCCCCGTGGGCGACCTGCACAAAATATTCAGCAGCAAAGAAACGATGGCGAAGGTGTACGAAGGCTGCCGGTCGGCTGGAATCGGCTGCATCGAGTGCAAGAGCTGGGTCGCCGATGCCCTGGTAAAGATCCTCAACCCCATGCAGGAGCGCCGAAAAAAATACGAGGACAATCCGCGCCTCGCCTGGGATATTCTGGAAGCGGGCTCGGCCCGGGCTCGTGAGGTCGCAGGCGGCACGATGGACGAAGTGCGGAAGGCGATGGGGCTGGACTATAGTCCGAACGACAGTCCGAACTGTGCGTCCGTGAAGGATTCCACGAAGTGACCGATTTGTCTCAACCCATATCAGAACAGGCGCCAGTCGCGGCTTCTGGACGCGGCGCGGCTCCGCCCGTTCCGGCTGCCAAATCCGCGCAAGACGATGCCAGCGACTTCCCGTTCGCCATCGCGCTCGGCGAAATCTACGAAGGCCCGCTTGACCTGCTGCTCGACCTGATCCGCAAGCAGGACATTAACATCTACGACATTCCCATCGCCAAAATCACCGCGCAGTATCTCACTTACGTCGAGCGCATCCGCGAGCTCGACGTGAACGTGGCCTCCGAGTTCATCTACATGGCTGCGGTGCTGATTCACATCAAGTCGAAGATGTTGTTGCCGCGCGATCCGCTGGCTCCCGCGGACGCGCAGGAAGACCCGCGCAACGAGCTCGTTAACCGTCTGCTCGAGCACGAAAAGTTCAAATCCGCGGCACAAATGCTTCTGCAGAAGCAGCAGATTGAAGACGCGGTGCTCAGCAATCCAGCGATCCGAGAGTTCATGGACGCCGAAGGCACCGAGCCCGAACTTGCCGCCGATGTGATCGACCTGGTCAAGACCTTCCAGCAGATCCTGGACCGGGCGCGCAACCGGCCAATTCTGGAAGTAGACGAAGAGACCGTAACCGTCGGCCAGATGATCCAGTACCTGCACCGCCGGCTCGCCCTCGAGGATCGCCCCATTCGCCTGAAGCAGATACTCCGCAATGTGCCGTCGCGGCCGGCGCTGGTCTGCATGTTTCTGGCATTACTCGAACTGGTGCGGTTGCAGGCGATCCAGGTGCGGCAGGACCACGTCTTCGGCGAAGTGCTGGTGAGAAAACATTCCCACTTCGAAGAAGTGATGACGGAGCAGGCTGCGGTGCGCGATGATTGGAAGTAAGAACAAGTGGTCAGTGGGCAGTGGTCAGTGGCCAGTAAAAGCCTTTTCGCTTTGCTGGTTTTACTGCCCACTGACCACTGCCCACTGACCACTTATTTATGAGTCTTAGACCCCAACTCGAAGCCATCATTTACGCGGCGGAAACGCCCATTTCGCTTGACCAGATTTATGCGCTGGTGAAGGAATCGCTGCTCGTGGAAACTCCGGGAATCGAACCGGCGGAAGTCAAGTCACGCATCCGCGCCACGCTCGAAGAACTCATCGCGGAGTATTCCGGTGCAGACCGCGGAATCGAAATCCGCCAGGTCGCCGGCGGATATCGCATGTCCACCAAGCCCGAGCAGCACGACGTGGTGCGCGCCTTTGCCAAGAGCCTGAAGCCGCCTTTCCGGTTGTCGCTTCCGGCGCTCGAAACTCTTGCCGTCGTCGCCTACAAACAACCGGTCACGGTGCCAGAGATCAGCGAAATCCGCGGCGTCGACTCCGGCGGCGTCATCGCCACCCTGCTCGACCGCAAGCTGATCACGACTGCAGGCAGAAAAGCCGTAATCGGACGCCCCATTCTCTATAAAACCAGCAAGGAATTTCTGCTGCGCTTCGGGCTCAAGGACGTCAACGAGCTGCCCAGCATGGAGGAATTCGAGAAGCTGCTGGCGGAGTCGTTCCAGAGCGACCTGCTTTCGAGCGAGGGCACGCTTGTGGAAGCGTCTTCACCTTCGCCATCGGCATTGGATGATTCTTCCGAAATAGCGTCCGACGCAGAGACTGCTGCTGAAATTGCCGGGGCGCCCGAGTTTGAACCCGCCACCAACGAAGAGGAAACCGAAACGCCAGCCGCCACCAAACCGGAGTAGCCATCCATGCCAGCCGAGCGTCTGCAAAAAATTATCGCTGCTGCCGGAATTGCATCTCGCCGCAAAGCCGAAGAAATGATCGCCTCCGGCCGCGTCGCGGTCAATGGTCAGGTGGTCACCGAACTCGGCACTAAGGCTGATCCCGAACAAGACCACATCCGCGTGGATGGCAAACTGCTGCAAGGGCCCGAACGTTTTACCTACGTCGCGCTGAACAAGCCCAAGGGATATGTGACCACGGTCAGCGATGAGAAAAAGCGCCCCACCGTGATGGACCTGCTTCAAAATGTGAAAGGGCAGAAGGTGAAGGGCCGCGTGTATCCTGTGGGGCGTCTGGACTGGGCAAGCGAAGGCCTTCTACTGATGACCAACGACGGCGCACTGGCCAACGCTCTGATGAAAGCGTCTTCCAATGTGGCGAAAACTTACGTCGTGAAAGTCGCCGGCCAGCCCGACGAGGCCAAGCTCGACAAGCTTCGTCGCGGAGTTTCTATCGCTGAAAAAGGCGGGCGCCGCGTGCGCACGGCTCCGGCAAAGATTCGCTTGATCCGCGAAGGCGATAACCCGTGGCTCGAAGTGACGATCATTGAAGGCCGCAACCGCCAGGTCCGAAAAATGTTTGAAGAAGTCGGGCACCACGTGGAGAAAATTCGGCGCGTGCAGTACGGTCCCCTCGCGCTCGACGTGCCGCCGGGAGATTGGCGCAACCTTACTCTGCTGGAAGTCGCAAAACTGAAAAGTGCCGCGTCGGGACCGAAACTTACCCTTCCGCCCCCCACGCCCACTCCGCTGCGAACGCTGAAATCGCCGCGATCATCGAAATCGTTGCGCTCACCTAGACCGTCGCACTTGTCGCGAGCGCCGAAATCGCGCGCACCGAAGCACCCGCGCAATTGAAGCGAATCCAATGGTTGCCGGGATCGCAGACAGCTGCCGGGCTGCGCTCGGCTTGGACGGGCGGGACGCCCGTCACCACACAGTCCCACCACTAACGCTTTGCTTCCGCAATCATCGGCAGCCGGGCCGCGCCGTACAAGCCGGCGTCGCTCCCCAACAGTGCGCGTGTGATTATGGTCTTGTGGCCGGGGCCAGCCACCACGCGCGCGGAAGCGCCCTCTTTGTGGGCCGAAGGATCGGGCGGCGCGGTGGCGGCGTACACTATCGAGCGCCGCCGCAACTCTTCGAAGATCGCGGGCGAGAAAGCCTCCCACGCGCTCGAAACTCCCCCGCCAATCACGTAAATCGGCAGGTTCAAGGAATTCACCAGCGACGAAAGCACAATGCCCAAACAACGGCCTACGTACCGGTAAATGCGGCGCGCATCTTCATCGCCTTGAATCGCGAGATTGTAAATCGACTTCGCGCTGAAGTCCGGGTCGGAGTTTGCAGCGCGTGCCAGTGCTGACTCACCGTTGCTCGCAACCGCTTCCCGCGCCATCCGGACCACTGCCGTCGCCGAAGCATATTGTTCCAGGCATCCTCGATTCCCGCACCCGCACGGGTGCCCGTCCGGTTCAACGGTCGTGTGCCCGAACTCCCCGGCCATACCATTCGCGCCGCGCCAGATCGCACCGCCCAGAACCAATCCGCCGCCCACCCCGGTACCGAGGGTCAGTATCGCCACGTCGGAATAATTCTTGCCTGCTCCGAGCCATTTTTCTCCGAGCGCCGCGACATTGGCGTCGTTTTCGAGGATCACAATCGTCTTGAGGCGCTGCTCAATGGCGGCGCGAGCCGGATAGTCGACAAAGCCCGGCAGGTTGGGCGATTCGCGCACCAGGCCAGTTTGCACGTCGATGATGCCGGGCACGCCGACGCCAATCCCGATCAGCGGAGCGGAGTTCCTGTATTTCTCCGACATGCGCTCGATGGCGTCGCACATATCGCCGATGACGCGATCGGGCCCCAGGGAAATCCTGGTGCCGAGCGCCACTTTCTCGACCAGTGCGCCTTGCTCGTCCACGGCGGCGATGCGCAAGTTCGTGCCGCCGAGGTCCACTCCAATTGAGAATTTATTCATGATGAATGGCTCGGTAGTCTGTTCGAGCGGAATCTCGCCCCGCCCTTTTTTACAGTGCCAGCGTCGATGCGGCAAATTTAAATCGTTCTATTATGGCTATTTTTGACAATTTGAACAGTAGTGACTGCTGCGTCCGGCCAGGACCACACGCCGGATCGCGGTCCTGCACACTAGGCACGGTTCCCCCTCACGGCCATAAACTCGATGCTGGAGCTGAAAGAATCCTTTTTCTCCATCGGCGTCCACGTAATCGGAAATCGAAGATCCACCCAGGGCGATCGCCTCGCGCAGCACTTCCCGCACTGCTCGGTGCAGCTTGCCCAACTGCTCCCGTGTGATGGTGGCCGCCCGCCGGCGGGGACGGATGCCTGCCCGAAACAACGACTCGTCGGCATAAATGTTGCCCACGCCGCGCAGCAATTTCTGATTCAGAAGCGCGCTCTTGATCGGAGTCTTGCGCCCGCGAAAAAGCGCGATGAACCGCTCCTTGCTCACCTCCAGCGGTTCCACTCCGCCAGGATCGAAGCCTCCAGCATGAACGCTGAGCTTGCCAAACATCCGTGGATCGATAAAGCGCAGTTCGCGCTCCGACGCCAGCTTCGCGATCAGGTGAGTGTGCTTTGCGACCTCCGCCGCAGGTTCACAAACGACCATGCGCCCGGTCATGCCGAGATGGACGATCCACTGCGCCGTCTGTAGAGCCACGGCTTGCCTGCTTTTCTTCGGTATGGCTCCCTCCAGATCGAACACAATGTGTTTGCCCGCGCGATGCACCCGCAGAATCCGCTTGCCCTCAAGCGTCACCGCGATGACGCCAGCCGGTGACTTGAGAGGCTGCTCCCGCGAACCGATCCAGACAGATTCAACCGTGTCACCGGAGATGCGCTTGTCCAAGCCTCGCGCAATGGTTTCGACTTCGGGAAGTTCAGGCACGCTGTCAGAATACAAGATCGGCGGAGAGGAAATCGCTTTTGGCTTTTAGCTAAGAGCCAAGAGCTAACGGCGATTTTCCGGTTTGCTCCTCCACAGTCCGATTCGGTATGCTAGAGCGTACACACAAAGCTCCGCCGATCTTCCCGGTTTCCCCGTCTTTTCAGCAGCAGCGGCGCAAGCAGTGTGTGCGACCCTGGGGCGGGCTTCGGTTTGCGGTCGCGTAATATTCCAAGTGGAGTTTTCATTGAGCAGCAGTAAAACGGGCAGAGGCAGAACTGCGGTCATTGTCGGAGCCCAGTGGGGCGACGAAGGCAAGGGCAAGATTGTCGACGTACTCACGCAGACCTTTTCGGTCGTGGCGCGCTACGCCGGCGGCCATAACGCCGGGCACACCGTCATCATCAACGGCAAGAAATTCATTCTGCAACTCGTGCCCGGCGGCATTCTGCGGCCCGAGTGCACCAGCGTCGTCGGCAACGGCGTGGTGATTGATCCGCTGGCCTTCCTGAAGGAAGTCGCCTCCCTGCGCGCCGCCGGCGTGAAGGTGGATGGCAACCTCTTCGTCTCGAATCGCGCGCAAGTTATTCTTCCCTACCATCGCATGATGGAGCTGGGGTCGGAAAACGCTCCCGGCCGAGTGAAAATCGGAACCACTTCGCGCGGCATCGGCCCGGCTTACGAAGACAAAATGGGACGCCGCGGATTGCGCGTCGCCGACCTACTCGACACCCAATTGCTGCGCACGCACATCGAGAACGCATGCCGTGAAAAGAACATGATCGCGCACGCCCTGTTCAACTCCGACCCGCTCGATGCCGACAAGATGTTCCGGGAATACGCCGACGACGCCGAGAAGATCGCTCCCTTTGTCTGCGACACGGCACTCCTGCTGAACCGCGCTCTGGCCGAAGGCAAGTCGATTGTCTTCGAAGGCGCGCAGGGCACCATGCTTGACATCGATCACGGCACCTATCCGTTCGTGACGTCTTCGAGCTCCACTTCCGGGGGCGCCGCCACCGGAACCGGCGTGCCGCCGACATCGATTGACACGGTTATCGGCATCACCAAAGCCTATTGCACGCGCGTCGGCAGCGGTCCGTTCCCGAGCGAACTCCTCGGCGCGCAAGGAGAAGACATACGCAAGCGCGGCAATGAATTCGGCGCCGTCACCGGACGTCCCCGCCGCACCGGCTGGCTCGATTTGCCTCTACTCCGTTACGCTGGCATGATTAACGGCATCTCCTGGCTGGTGGTTACTAAGTTGGATGTGCTCGACCACCTGACGGAGATTCCAGTCTGCGTGGGGCATAAGGTGGACGGCAAGGAAACGGTCGAAGTTCCGGCTCAGGCATGCGGTTATGAAAAACTTGAATGCATCTACCGCAACATGCCGGGCTGGGCCAGCCCAACGCAGGCCGTTCGGACGGTCGAAGCATTGCCCAAGGCCGCCCGCGAATACCTGGCCTTCATCGAGAAGGAAACCGGAGCGCGGGTGGGAATGATTTCCACGGGCCCCGATCGTGAGCAGACGATTCTGGTGCCCGATTTCGTAAGCGAATTGGGCCTGAAGAGCTGTTGAACAACTCAGTTTTCGTAAGTTTTGAAAATCGGAAGCCCCTTTAGGGGCTGGGACGAGAATTTAACGAGTTTAGCCAGAAAAAGAACGGAGCGACGAATGGTGGTGTTGGCAGTAACTTGGATGGCAAGAACCGGACGCGAGTCCGAAGTGACCGCGATCTTTGAAAAACTCTCAGCCGAATCGCGCAAAGAACCGGGCTGCCTCATGTATCAGGTGCACAAGCACAAGACTGATCCGCGCCGGTTCTTTATCTACGAACAATACAAGGACGACGCCGCCATCGAGGCGCATCGCGCCGCCCCGCATTTCTTGCAGATGGCAAAAAAGGACTTGCCCAAAATCGCCGACCGGGTCGAAGGCCATTTGTTCGAACCGCTGGGATAGTGTGGGCAGTTGCCAGTACCCAGTTGCCAGTTGCCAGAAAAACTCGCCGCCGGATAGTTCTCACGGCAACTGAGAACCGACCCACTGGCAACTGTTCTTACTGCTTGTCCACCATCAGCACCCCGGCCGAAGCGTAGCTCTCCTTGGAGACCTCATGGAACGCGATCATAATGGCTTCGCGGCTCGCACCCGCCTCTTCCACCATCGCGTCGGTAATGCGCTTCGCAATCTTGCGCTTCTGATCGGCCGTGCGGCCTTGGAGCATGGTGATTTGAATTAACGGCATGGAGTTCTCAGTTCTCAGTCCCCAGTTCTCAGAAGAAGCCCGCCCTCAGATCAGCCCCACTGAGAACCGGGAACCGGAAATTGCTCTTACTGCGCCAATTCGTAACCTGCAAAAAAGAAGCTCAACTCGAAGCGCGCCGTTTCATCCGCATCGGAGCCGTGGATCGCATTGTGTTCAATGTTGCTGGCCCATTTCTTGCGGATGGTGCCCTCTTCGGCGGTGGCCGGGTTCGTCGCGCCCATCAGTTTGCGCAGATCGGCGATGGCGTTTTCCTTTTCTAGTGCCAGCGCCACGATCGGTCCACTCGACATGAAGTTGGTCAGCGAGTGGTAAAACGGCCGGCTGGCATGGACGGCATAGAACTGCTCCGCCTGGTGCTGGGAGATTTCCAGCATCTTCATGGCCAGAATGCGGAAGCCATTCTTCTCAAACTGTTCGATGATGTCTCCGACCGCGTTCTTCTTCACCGCGTCGGGCTTGATGATGGTCAGTGTGCGTTGCAGGGTTTTCAT
>JBEKWL010000024.1:0-29376 GCA_049513095.1 Terriglobales bacterium | reverse complement strand
GTCATCCTCGAAGAAATAAAAATGGATCAGGACAATCCCGACTACCTCGTCCACGAAATCTTCACCCAAAGTTTCTGGAAGAACCACGCCCTGGGCTTGCCGATCCTGGGCACGCGCGAAACCGTAAGAAAATTCGAGCGTCCCGTGGTCTCCCGCTTCTATGGGCACCACTTCGCTCCCGGCAATCTCATCGTCAGCGCTGCCGGGAACCTCGATCACAAGCACTTTGTCGATCTCGTCGCGAAACATTTCGAACACGTGAAGCCCGCGAAAAACGGCTTGCACTCGCCCCAGCCCAAGACTTTTTCCCGCATCAACTTGCGCAACAAGAAATCGCTCGAGCAAGTCCAGATCTGCATCGGCGTCCCCTCGCATCCCATGGCCCACGAACGCCGCTATGCTTCCTACATCCTGAATACGCTGCTCGGAGGCGGCATGAGCTCGCGCCTGTTCCAGAACATCCGCGAGCGCCAGGGGCTCGCCTACTCCATTTACAGCGACCTCAACCCCTATCGCGACACTGGCTCCATGTGCGTATATGCGGGCACCTCGCGCGAATCGGCGATCAAAGTTGTCGAGTGCGTTGTCGCGGAATTCCGCAACCTGAAAACGACCCCCGTCCCCGAAGAAGAACTGCGCCGCTCCCAGGACCAGCTCAAAGGCAGCCTCATGCTCTCGCTCGAATCCTCGACCGCGCGCATGTCGAACCTCGCGCGCCAGGACATGTACTACGACCACTTCTACGGACTCGACGAACTCATCGAACGCATCGAAGCCGTCACCATCGACGACCTGCAGCAAACCGCCGCAGAATTTTTCCGCACCGAGCAGATCGCCGTGACCATCCTCGGCAGCCTGGCTGGCCTGAAACTAACCCGCGACCAGCTAGCCTGCTAATGTCTACTTGAACGCATCAGCTCCCGCCTTGGCACACTGGCCGTCTTGCGCGCTGGTGCCGCCCGAAACGCCAATCGCCCCCACGATCTTGCCGTCGCTGACGAGCGGAATGCCGCCCTCGACCGGCGTTGCGCCTTGCAGTCGGAGAATGCGCAGGCCGTCGCCACCGGCCGCCAGTGCATCCTGGAACGCCTTCGTCGGCCGCTTGAACAGGGCAGCGGAGCGGGCCTTGTCAATCGCGACGTTGGCGCTTCCGAGTTGGGTATTGTCCATCTTCTCGTAATAAACCAGATTACCTGCGGGGTCGACGACCGCCACCGCCATGGACCAGTTGTTCTTGGCTGCTTCTGCGAGCGCCGGCAGGGTCGCTTTCTTGGCATTCTCCAAGCTGATGCTGAAGCCATAGGGATTGGGCATCTGCGCGACGGCGCCAGCTAAAGCGCAAGGCACGAACATCAGGGCGACAATAGTCCTCACGAGTGACCTCGGTGACATGGTTGGTCCTCCTTTAATTGGTGTGGTTTGAAGGCAAGACAATACTAACGGCCACTCAGGATAATTTAGGGAATATGCCATTCTTTTGACGCAAGCTTTAGCGGATTGCGCAGACAGACTGATTCAAGCTAACGCCCAGCGCAAACTCTGTCAATTATGGAATCGAAATTGGAACGAAGTGGGCGGAAGCGATTGGTTGCGAGAAGAAGAAGTTGCCGCGCCATTGCATACGTCCTCCGCCAGGCTCAATGTGGATGTGCCGCGTGTTATTCTGTTGCGCTCTTCTCTCAACGGACACCCCATGCCCTTGCGCATCCTGGGCTTCATCCTGGCCGCCGCGCTCCTCGTCGGCCACCGTGTAATCAAGCCGCGCGCCCTGGCCTCCAACCTGCCCGGGCGCTGGAATCTCTCCACCCTGTTTCTGGCGAGCGCGCTCACCCTCTTCGCGGAACTCGCTCTCATCCGCTGGGTCGCCACCGAAATCCGCGTATTTGCTTATGTGAAAAACCTGGCGCTGCTGCTCTGTTTTCTCGGCTTCGGACTGGGCTGCGCTCTGGCTCGCCAACGCCCTCGCTGGCAGACCGCAGCCACCGCTCTCATCGGATTGATTGCCATAGTTCGTTTGCCCTGGCGCGGCCCGCAGGTCATGGAGACCCTATCGCAATATCTCGGCGCCGCGCAGGACGTCGAGATATGGGCCACCCGCGCCGTGCATGACACCTCGGGCTTTCTGCTGGCCGTGGCGGTCACCGCCATTCTGCTCTTACTCATCACTTACATTTTCATCCCCATCGGACAAACCGTAAGCCGCCAGATCGAACTGGCCCCGCGCCCGCTTTATGGCTACTCCTGGAATCTGGCCGGCAGTCTGGTCGGCATCCTCGCTTTCTTTGCCGTGTCCTGGTTGGCACTGCCCCCCGCAGTCTGGTTCGCCGTCGTTCTGGCGGGCATGGCGCTGCTCGAATCCAACCGCAGCGATACCATCTGGCTCGCCGCCGCCGTCTTGCCCGTGGCGCTCCTGCTCTTCGATCTTTCCACTTCGCACCACTTCAACCTTTGGACTCCTTACCAGCAGATCGAAGTCGAGGATGAATATTTTCCCGATGGCGAACTTCTCGACACCCAGATTCGCGTCAATCACACCGGCTACCAGACAACGGTGAATCTCTCTCCCGACTTTCTGCTTCGTCACCCCCATTTGTTGACCGAGGCGCCGGACGAGAATCCCTACAATCTCTCCTTCCGTTTCACCTCCCCGAACCCGCGCGTCCTGATTGTCGGTTCGGGCACCGGCAATGACGTGGCCGCGGCTCTGCGCCATCAGGCTCGCGCCGTCGATGCCGTGGAAATCGACCCCAAAATCCTCGCCCTCGGCCGCCGCCACCCTGAGCATCCCTACGACGATCCGCGGGTCTCCGCTCACCTCACCGACGCCCGCGCCTTCATGAAGCGCACCACTGCCCGTTACGACCTTATCCTTTTCGGATTGCTCGATTCCCACACCCAGCTCTCCGACTATTCCAACATGCGCCTCGACAACTTCGTCTACACCGAAGAGTCCTTCCGAGAAGCGCGCGCGCTGCTCGCGCCCGGCGGCGTGCTGTTCCTCAAGTTCCAGATCAATCATCCCTTTGTGGGACGACGCCTTGCCGAAATGCTGACCCGGACCTTCGGGAAACCTCCCGTGATTTTCCTCGCGCCTTCGAGCTACACTGCGGGCGCCAGCTGCTTTGCGATTTCGCCCTCAGGCCAGGTCGAAGCCAGCCTGGCCGCCGATCCGCGATTGCGCCAGTTTGTCGCTGACCGGCGTCCAGCGTTTCTCGCCTTGCCCGAAGTCGCGGTCACCAGCGACGATTGGCCTTATCTCTACCACCAGGGACACTGGATCCCGGGCATCTTCTACCTGCTCAGCGCGCTCGTCGTTTTGCTCGCGGCCGTCCTTTATTTTCAGATTCCCGAAGCACGCAAACGCGTTCCTTCCCTCTTCTTCTTCAGCATGGGCGCCGGATTCCTTCTTCTGGAAACGCAAGTCGTCAGCCGGCTGGCTTTGTATTTTGGGACCACCTGGCAAGTCAACGGCATTGTGATCGCCGCCATTCTCTCGGCGCTTCTCCTCGCCAACTTCGTAATCGAGAAACAACCGCGCGCGTGGCCGCGCGCTTGCACTCTGATCGGGATCCTCGTCGGCATCGCCTGCGCCTACTTCGTCCCCTTCAACCGCATTCCCGGCTCGGCGGCCTTGGTCGGCGCCTTCGCTGCCTTGATCTTCGCCATCCCGGTTTTCTTTGCCGGCTTGTTGTTCGCCTCCGAATTCCGCTCGGCGGACTCTCCCGCCGCCGCCCTCGGCGCCAACATGCTCGGAGCCGTGGTCGGTGGCCTGCTTGAAAACCTGTCGCTGATCATCGGAATGAAAGCGCTCCTGCTGGTAGCCGCTCTCTTGTATTCCCTGGCCGCCCTGGGCTTCCTCGGATTGCCATCGGCGCGGCCCGCCTCCTCCGTCCCGCCAGGTCCAAGGCGAAACTAAGGCGCAGCACCAACCGCGATAGGCACTGCTTTTGGCTTTTGGCTTTTGGCTTTTGGCTTTTGGCTTTTGGCTTTTGGATCTCAGCCCACGACTGCTCTGGCAAAAGGCCAAAAGCTAAGACCTAAAGGCAACCCTGCAGCGCAGTCTCTCTCGTCAAAAAGTCTTCACCAGCGCAGCCCGACCGTGATGGGCATAACGATGGTCTGGCCGTCGCTCTGATAAGCGCGGTGGTAGCGCCATTCGCCGTAGAGCTTGGCATTGTGGAGATGGTTCAGACGATAGGTCAATCCGCCGCCGTAGTTGAAGCCGCCCGCGACCTTGGAATACGAGGACAGATATTGCTGGCCCTGAAGGACGCCGTTGTAGCAGTTAATCCCCCACCAGCGACTCCATGTGGGTTCGCAAGGCAAAGTGGGCGTGAGCAATTCTCTATTCGCCGAAACGCTGCGCCGATAGAAACCTACGCCGAAGATTCCGTATGCGCCAACTTTGCCGAAATGGCGGGGCACGGTGACGATGCCGTCCAGACTTATCGACTGCATATGTCCGCTGGCGTCGTTCAGGCTCTGACTCTGGCTCACGCTGCGTTTTAAGTTGAGGTCGTAGTACATGTATTCGGCATCCACGCCGAACAAGCGGCTGAAGTTCCTGCCGCCTCCGAGCACTCCGTCGAAAGAGTGCCCGACAAAATCGGCCACCTCTTGGCGGCCGAGGCCAAGGCCGCCGCCAGCGGTAAAGTTAAAACGACTGAAATCTGATTGTGCCGAAGCCGATGCGATGAGCCCGCAAAAGGCAAATAAGAAGAGTATCCGATTCCTCAATCTCGATCTCCTGATTCGTAGACCAAAGCTGGTGAAGCCAAAGGTCGTAGAGCCACGCTCGTCAACCCATAGTTCTACCACGATCGCTGTTTTCACTTAAGATGCGCGCGCAGAAAACGAAAGCCAGCCTTTTTCCCGACCGTCAGTTGCCCCCGGCGGTCGGCCGGGACGCGGGGTGCATCTTCCCGTAAAACACCGGCCAGTACTCGCGGAGCATGTTTCCACCCGCTCGGGTTGCCAAGTCCAGACCATAGCGAAAGAACGTATCTCCGACGGTGCGGTTCCGATCCGGCCAGTATACGTTCGCCAGTCCCTCCGCCATTAGTGGCCCTGCCAGCCCGGACCAGTTGACGACGTCGTGCCCGTCATCGTTGCGCGTGACGAAGACCCGCTGCACCGAATACTTCACGGCATGGAAAAAGCCCGGACGGATCTCAGGATAAAAACGCGGATCCTGATGCAGCGCGGACGCAAGCACAAACGTCGCGAAGAAATTGCTGGACGCCTGGCGCGCCAGGGAGGACCCAAATCGCTTGCCATATCCACCCCACTCTTTTCCGAAGCCGGTGGGAGAGTCTTCCGCCTGGCCGACCGCCGAACCCAGCAGCGCCCATGTCGGCGTGTGCACGGAGACGCTGTTGTCCACGAACAGTTTAAATTTCTGTCCCGTCGAAAGTCGCTCCGTACTGGCAGCGATGTCGGGGAAAACGATGGACTTCTTCTCCAGCAGATTGTACAAGGCCTCGCCAGGCATTTTCGACGGAACACTCGGAGCTTGGTCGGCCGACGAAGTGCCGGTCTGAGTCTGCAGCTTCGGCGTTTCCTGAGCGCATGCTCCAGTCGTCGAGCCGAACGAGATCAACCCGAAAACAATCAACGCCCACAGCGGCGGTTCCAGGAAAAACGCCTTCTCGCACGGCCTGACGAGTATCGTTCCAGAGATGCCGTTTTCCTGGCGAGACAGCATCGCTAGAGATTACCCAATCACAAGGCCGGCGGCAAACGCGGCTCTACCTCAGGCAACTTCTCCGGCCCGAGCCACCAGGTACTCCAGCAGTTCGCCAACGGTCAGGCCCGCCTTCAGCAACTCAATCATCTCATCCGTGGTAACCCCTGTTTGCGCGCCCAGCGCGACAATCTTGGCAACTGCACGCTGCAGCGCTTCTTTCTGCGCCGGGGTGAGCGACTCCGGTCGATCATGGCTTATGGCGGCGGTCAGATGCAGTTCTGTCGTCATTCGACTACTCCAGGGTCTTGCACGGCGATGGTTTGAGTTCCATGCGGCCACTTCGTTCCCGGAACCAGAATCGGGCCAGCATTACCGTTGTCGCACCGGATTGTGGGACCGGCTTTTAGATATGATCGGACAATCCAGCCGGCCCGCGCTGTGACGCAGCTTACCTATATTTGTGATGGAATGGCCGGGCTCCCGATGGTCTTGAGATCTCTTGTGCGGGGACGGGCTCTCCGCGTCCAAGTGAGGAGCGGCCCGCTTCCACGCGGTCGTCGAAGAAGGGCGCCGGGCTTACGAGATTCTGGAACGGGGCACGGCAATCGTGAATTGGTCTAGCGTGAATATGGTTTAGCGCACCGCCTGGGCCGCGCAGTGTTGATCGAACGCGGCTTTCAGGTCAGCGGCGATGGCGGAGGCAACGCGGGTTTCGATCTCATGGCGCTGCATCATGTAGATCAGTTTGCCGTCGCGGAGAATCGCGATGGAAGGCGACGATGGCGGGTATCCAGTGAAATAGGAACGGGCGCGCTCCGTCGCTTCCTTGTCCTGCCCGGCAAATACGGTCGCAATCTTGCCGGGCTTGATCGCATTCTGCAGCGCCAGGCGCACTGCGGGACGCATGCGGCCGGCAGCGCATCCGCAAATGGAATTCACCACCACCATGGTGGCGCCGGGTTCATTCTGCACAAAGCGGTCGACGTCAGCGGCGCTGCGTAGCTCTTCAATTCCCAGACGCGTCAGTTCTTCACGCATCGGGATCACCATAATTTCGGGATACATGGACTCTCCTAAAATTTGTAATTGGTAATTTGAAATTTGTAATTTGAAAATCGGAACCCGCCCGCTTTCAATTACCAATTACCATCAGAATCTCTTGAAACGTGAGATGCTCAATTAACTATAGAGAGAAATCGTGCTTGTGACTATGCTGAATTAGCAATTCGAAAATCGAACCCGCAGGTTTTTAAATTACAAATTACCAATTACCAATCGCAAATTATGACGATTCAGGAAAACGTTCCGCTGGCGCCACTGACCACCTTGCAGGTGGGCGGGACAGCACGCTACTTTGCGGAACTGCGGAGAGAAGACGAGGTTTGGGAGGCCGCGCAGTTCGCGAAAACCCGCGAACTGCCCCTGTTTGTGATGGGCGGGGGAAGCAACCTGGTGGTCGCCGACTCGGGTTGGCCGGGACTGGTGCTGAGAATCGCGATCGGCGGAATCTCCAGTCCAAGTACAAATGACGCCACGGGTAACGCCGTGCTCTTCAGCGTGGGCGCGGGCGTCAACTGGGATGACTTTGTCGCCCAGGCAGTCGTGCAGAATTGCGCGGGCGTCGAGTGCCTGAGCGGCATTCCGGGCAGCGTCGGCGGCACGCCCGTGCAAAATGTTGGCGCCTATGGGCAGGAGGTCGCCGAGACGATCGAATCGGTGCGCGCGCTGGACTTGAAAGAAGACCGCATTGTGGTCTTGCCCAAGCCGGCGTGCGGATTCCGTTATCGCGCCAGCATCTTTAACGGCGCGGAACGTGGGCGCTACATTATTTTGCGCGTGAGCTACCGCTTGAAGCGGGGTGGGGCTCCGTGTTTGAAGTATGCCGATTTGCAAGATCACTTTGCCGGGCGCTTTGCGGAAAGATCCACCGAGAAAAAGACGCCGCCATCGCTCGCCGAAACGCGCGCGGCGGTGCGCGAAATACGGCAAAGCAAGGGGATGCTGATTGTTCCCGGAGATGACGATTGCCGCAGCGCCGGATCGTTCTTCAAGAATCCCGTACTCAGCGAAGCGCAGTTCAAAGACCTGGCCGAGCGCGCCGCATCGAAGGCGCTCGAGATTCCCAGCTATCCCGCTCTCGATGCGCAACGCAAAGTTTCGGCGGCATGGCTGGTGGAACACGCGGGGTTCTCCAAGGGATATGCCGCGGGAGCAGCCGGGATCTCGCACAAGCATGCGCTGGCGCTGATCAACCGTGGAGACGCGAAGGCAAGCGATATTATCGGGCTGAAAGATGAAATCCAGCACGGCGTGCAGGAAGCGTGGGGGATTCTGCTGGAGCCGGAACCGGTGTTTGTAGGATTTTGAGCGGAGGTTGGTGTAGTGACAGCCGCCCTCGGCTGTCCAGCGGGGCGAAGCCCCGCCACACCGTGAGTGCAAGGATGAACGAACGAGAACCCGGGCGAGTTGCGCTCGCCTGGACAGCCGAGGCGGCTGTCCCTACGCATAAGTAAGGGCGGCACATCCCGGAGCGACGGAGCCCCCATGCCGGCCCAGAGGTGTCCGCTACCGCGGGATCCGCCCGGTTGATTCATCGGCGAGTTCGCGCGCTCGCTTGAAAATCTTTCGGAACATCTCTTTGCTCAGCTTGCCGGTCTGGGTGTTTTGGTTCGAGGGGTGGTAGGAAGCTAAAAGGACGCGCCCATCCGGCAGCGAGAACTCGGCACCGTGCCCGAACTCGTAAGCTCCCTTTCCCGCAATCAGCCGCCGCCGTTTCAGATAGTTCAAGTACGCGTCAAACCCAATCCGCCCCAGAGCCACGATCACCCGCAGCTTCTTCAGTCCCTCGATTTCGCGCTCCAGAAACGGAGCGCAGTTGGCCAGTTCCTCGGGCAGAGGCTTGTTGTCTGGCGGCGCGCAGCGGGCGGCGGCGGTTATGTAGAGGCCAGTCAACACGAGCCCATCGTGCCGGTCGGTCGCCGTCGGCTGACTGGCAAATCCAGTTTCGTAGAGCACCGGGTACATGAATTTGCCGGAGGCGTCTCCGGTGAAAGGGCGGCCGGTGCGATTGGAGCCGTGGGCGCCGGGCGCGAGTCCGAGCACAAGGACGCGGGCATGGGGATCGCCGAAGCCGGGAACGGGCTTGCCCCAGTACTCGCAGTCGCGGTAAGCGCGGCGCTTCTCGCGGGCAATGCGCTCGCGATACACGACCAGGCGCGGACAGCGCGTGCAGGCGATGACTTCTCCGTTCAGAACCTTGAGCCAGGTGGGGACGGGCATTCCGTCTATTGTAGTGGCCGCGATTGTAGTGGCGACAAACTCTGCGCCTATAATGAGAAAAGTTCTGAGGCCAGCCCAACTCTTGGATCGTCGACGATTTCTTGGTCAGGTTTTATTCGGGGCGGTGGGGCTGGGCGCCGTCGCCGCAGTGGATGGTTTCCTGATCGAACCGCATGCTCCCGTCGTTGACGAGATCAGCATTCGCCTGCGACGTTTGCCGGAAGCATTCCATGGATTTCGCATCGTCGTGATGGGCGACATGCACTTTGGACCGTACGCCGGCAAGGCTCAGGTTGAACGCGCCGTTCGACTTGCCCTCTCGCTAAAACCGGATTTCACCATTCTTACCGGCGATTTCGTTACGCACCCGCTTGCTTCGCCCAATGGACCGGAGGGCGCCCGCCACGCCGAGCCGTGCGCCGAAGTCCTTCAGCAAATGGCAGGAACTTTGCCAGGAACTCGGGTGGTCTCGATTCTTGGTAACCACGATCATTGGAACGGTCCCGATATCGTCGCCGATGCGCTCGATAGCCATGGCCTTAAGGTGTTGCGCAATCAGTCCATGCCGCTGGAACGAGATGGGCAGCGAATCTGGATCGTGGGCGTAGACGACGTTTATGAACACGCCAATGACTTGAATAAAGCGCTGCAGGGAGTTCCGTCAAGCGAGACCACGATTGTCGCCGTGCATGAACCCGATTTTGCGGATCGGACCGCAAAGCATCCTGTCGATCTTCAGTTATCCGGGCACTCCCATGGCGGGCAGGTTAGAATTCCCGGTTACGGCGCTCCGATCCTGCCGCATCTCGGGAGGAAGTACCCGTTCGGTCTAAACCGGGTCCGCGACCTGCAGGTTTACACCAACCGCGGGATTGGCGTTGTGTTTCCTCCGGTGCGTCTGAACTGCCCTCCCGAAGTCACATTGATTACTTTGGTGGGCAGGATATAACCCTCCGCCGTTTGACGTTGCTCTTCGGGAGTCTTTACACTCAAGCTTACGGCACAAGGCGTTGCCGCGGAGCCCCTTCCCTCCCGACTCTGCTGCCGCTGCCGCACGGGAAAGGTAATTGTGAGCCCTGCTGAGATCAAAGATAGTACGAAGGAAAGCGCGACCAAGGAAAGTACGACCAAGCAAAGCGCCACCAAGCGCGAGATTGCGGTTGAGATTCCGGTCGAGGATGTCAACCGTCAGACCGATTCGCTGATCCAGAAATATCAGAAGGTGGCGCGTATTCCCGGCTTCCGGCGCGGCCATGTTCCGGCGTCGATTATTCGCCAGCGTTTTTCGGAAGAGATCAAGACCGATATGGTAGAGGCGTTGATCCCGCGGTTCTTCCGGCAGGAGGCCGAGAGGCTGAGCCTGCATCCCGTGTCGCAGCCGCGGGTGACGGACCTGCACCTGCACGATGGCGAACCGCTGCGTTTCAAAGCGGCCTTTGACGTGCTACCGGAGATCAAGCTGGAAGGCTACAAGGAGCTGCGCGCCGATAAACCGGAGATCGCGGTTTCCGAGGCGGATGTGGAGCAGGCGTTCGCCGACTTGCGCGAGCGTCATGCCAGTTTCAATGCGGTGGAAGGCCGCGCCCTCGCCGATGGCGATTTCGCTCAGGTCTCGCTTGATGGCAATCCCAAGGCCGAACCAAAGTCCGGCGAAGGAAAGACCGGCGAAGGCCAACCCGTTCACATGGATGAAGTGCTGGTCGAAATCGCGGGCAAGAACACCATGCCGGAATTCACCGAACACCTGCGGGGGACGAGCGCCGGAGATGAGCGGACCTTCGACGTGAACTATCCGGACGATACCCAGGACAAGCGCCTGGCAGGGAAGACATTCAGTTATGCGGTGAAGGTGCAGGGGATCAAACAGAAGAGTCTGCCGGAACTGAACGACGAGTTCGCGAAGCAACTGGGCGAATTCCAGACGATGGACGATGTGCGGAAGGCGATCCGGGAGCAGATGGAATCCGAGCGCAAGCGTGAAGCCGAACGTGCCGCCAAGGAAAAGCTGGTGGGAGAACTGATTCAGCGGAACGATTTTGAAGTTCCCGATTCGCTGATCGAACAACAGATCGATATCCGGCTGGAGCGGGGACTGCGCGCGCTGGCGGCGCAGGGCCTGACCGCCGAGCAGATGAAGAAAATGGATTTGCCGCGTCTGCGCGCGGGACAACGCGAGCAGGCGATTCACGATGTGAAAGCTGCGCTGCTGCTGGAAAGAGTGGCAGAGGAAGAAAATATCCAGGTCAGCGATGAAGAGGTCGATCGCGAACTGGAAGCGCTGGCCAGACAATCAAAACAGACGTCCGAAGCAGTACGAGCGCGTTTGACACGGGATGGGGGCCTCGATAGGATACGAACCAGAATCCGCAACGAGAAGACCCTCGATTTTCTGTATCATCAGTCCGCGTAGTAAAGACGCGGACCATTTCGATCCTCCCCAGAGCCGACGAGAGGCCGACGTCCGGGCAGGAGTGTGGAAAGGGTGAACTGATGCTGGTACCGATGGTAATCGAGTCGACGGGCCGGGGCGAACGGGCGTATGACATTTATTCCCGGCTGCTCCGCGACAACATCATCTTTATTGGCACGCCGATTGATGACAATATCGCCAACCTGGTGATCGCCCAGATGCTGTTCCTGGCGCAGGAAGACCCGGAGAAAGACATCCAGCTCTACATCAACTCGCCGGGCGGGTCGATCACGGCGGGCATGGCGATCTACGACACCATGCAGTACGTGAAGAATGATGTAACCACGATCTGCATCGGTCAGGCCGCTTCGATGGCGGCGCTGCTGCTTTCGGCGGGCGAAGCCAAAAAGCGGCTGGCGCTGCCCAATTCGCGCATCCTGATCCACCAGCCCTCGATGGGCGGCCTCTCCGGGCAGGCGACCGACATTGACATTCATGCCCGCGAAATTCTCCGCATGCGGGAGATTACTAATCAGTTACTGGCCAAGCACACCGGCCAAAAGCTGGATAAAGTGGAAAAGGACGTGGAGCGCGATTTCATCATGAACTCGCAGCAGGCTAAGGAATATGGAATCATTGACGATATCATCTATAAGACGAGATAGAGGATATGATCGGCAGTCCGCGAAGCAGTGCAGAGACGCGGCTTGCCGCGGCTCCGCCTGGAGCAGGAAGCCAGCAACCGCCAGGCCACCGGAAAAGGAGTAAGGCCGAGTGAAAACCAGATCGGGTTCGGATGAGATGTTGCGCTGTTCATTCTGCCACAAGGCGCAGGACGCAGTAGCAAAGCTGATCTCCTCGCCAAGCGACTATCCCCGGGCATACATCTGCGACGAGTGCGTAGCCGTCTGCAACTCGATCCTCGAAGACGACCGCAGCACGACTCCCGCGGCTGCGGTCCCGAACCAACTGCCCAAGCCGCAGGAAGTGAAGACGTTCCTCGACGAGTACGTTATCGGACAAGAGCAGACCAAGAAGAAGCTGGCGGTCGCCGTCTACAACCATTACAAGCGCATTTACATGAATCGCCAGCGCACCGGCGACGGCGTGGAACTGACCAAGTCGAACATTCTGCTGATCGGGCCAACCGGAACGGGCAAGACGCTGCTGGCGCAAACCCTCGCCCGCATGCTCGATGTGCCCTTCGCAATCGTGGACGCAACCACGCTGACCGAGGCCGGTTACGTGGGTGAGGACGTCGAGAACATCATTCTTAAACTTCTGCAGTCGGCCGAAGGCGATGTGAGCCGCACCCAGACCGGCATCATCTATATCGACGAAATCGACAAGATCGGACGCAAGGACGAGAACCCCTCGATCACGCGCGATGTGTCGGGCGAAGGCGTGCAACAGGCATTGCTCAAGATTCTGGAGGGTACGATCGCGAACGTGCCGCCGCAGGGTGGGCGCAAGCATCCGCACCAGGAATTCACGCCCGTCGATACCACGAACATCCTCTTCATTTGCGGCGGCGCCTTCGTCGGCCTGGAAAAAATCATCGGGCGGCGTGTGGGCAAGAAAGCTCTGGGCTTCCGCGTGGGCGAGGAAGAAGAGAGCGAGACGAACTTAGCCTCGAAGCGCAGCTTTGAGCTGGTTTCGGAAGCGCAGCCCGAGGATTTGATCAAGTTCGGGCTCATCCCCGAGTTTGTCGGGCGCCTGCCGGTGATGGGAGTGCTGCAGCAACTGGACGAAAACGCGCTGGTCGAAATTCTGACGCGCCCCAAGAACGCGATTGTGAAACAGTATCAGCGCCTGTTCGAGTTTGAAAACGTCAGGCTGAAGTTCAGCGACGACGCCAACCGGGCGATTGCGCGCCAGGCCATGGCGCGTAAGGTTGGCGCTCGCGGCTTGCGCATGATCCTGGAAGAGCTCATGCTGGAACTGATGTATAGTCTGCCCAGCCAGAAGAAGGTTAAGGAATTTGAAGTCACCCGCGAGATGGTGGAGAAGCGCAACGTCTCGCTGGCCATGATCGAGAAAGCGGCAAGCTAAAACTAGTCGCTAGTCGTTCGCGATCTGAAATGGCGAATGACTGGGGGCCGACGACTAAAGACTAACGACCAACGACTTAATTAGCCCAGAGACGGGAGACTGAGTTGCCGAACCCCAAGGAAAAGTTCGAGAGCAAGAAACTGCCCATGATGCCCATTCGGGACGTGGTCATCTTTCCGTACATGATGACTCCGTTCGTGGTGGGCCGGGAATCGAGCGTGCGTGCGCTCGAAGAAGCTCTGGCCAGCGATAAGAAGATATTTCTCGCCACCCAGCACGATGCCAGCATCGACGAACCCAAGGCCGGGGACATTTTCCAGGTCGGCACCATCGTCAACATCGTGCAGAGCCTGAAACTGCCCGACGGCAACATCAAGGTGCTGGTCGAAGGCATCGAACGCGGCAAGATCCTGCAGGTCGTCGAAACCGAAGGCTATCTGCAGGCCACCGTGCGGGTCGCGCGTTATGCCACCGAAACGACGGCGCAGATTGAAGCGGGCATGCAGCGCGTCACCGGCATGTTCGAGCAATATGTAAAGCTCTGCCAGTCGCTGAACTACGAAACCATGATCGCGGCCGTGCGCATGGAAGATCCGGCGAAGCTGACCGACACCATCGCCGCCAACCTGCAGCTCTCGATCGAAGAAAAGCAAGGGTTGCTCGAGATCTTCGATCCCGCCGAGCGCTTGAACCGGATCGGCGACGTGCTCGACGTGGAGATCGAAAAGCTCAACATGGACCGCACCATCCAGTCGCGCGTGAAGCGGCAGATGGAAAAGGCGCAGAAAGAGTATTACCTCAACGAGAAAATCAAGGCCATCCAGAAGGAACTGGGACGCGGCGAAAAGAGCGAATTCGACGAACTGAAGAAGAAGGTCGAAGCCGCGGGCATGCCGAAGGAAGTACGCGACAAGGCCATCCAGGAACTGAAAAAGCTGGAAGCGATGCCGCCCATGTCGGCGGAGTCCACCGTTTCTCGCAACTATCTCGATTGGCTGCTGGCGGTGCCGTGGAAGAAGCGATCGAAAGAAATCCGCAACATCACGCGTGCCGAGAAAACGCTGAACGAAGATCACTACGGCCTCGAGAAAATCAAGGAGCGCATCCTGGAATTTCTCGCCGTCCGCCAATTAGTGAAAAATCCCAAAGGCTCGATTCTGTGCTTCGTCGGACCTCCGGGCGTGGGCAAAACTTCGCTCGGAATGTCGATCGCCAAAGCGACCGGCCGTAAGTTCGTCCGCATGTCGCTCGGCGGCGTGCGCGATGAGGCGGAAATCCGCGGCCATCGCCGCACCTACATCGGCGCCCTGCCCGGCCAGATCATCCAGATGATGAAAAAAGCCGGCACCAAGAACCCGGTGTTCATGCTGGACGAAGTCGACAAAATGTCGATGGACTTCCGCGGCGATCCCTCGGCGGCGCTGCTCGAAGTGCTCGATCCGGAACAGAACTTCATGTTCGTCGATCATTACCTCGACGTCGAGTACGACCTCTCGCAGGTCTTCTTCATCGCCACGGCGAACGTAATTCACACCGTTCCGCCCGCGCTGCAGGATCGCATGGAAGTGCTGCGCCTGCACGGCTACACAGAACCGGAAAAGGTCGAGATCGCGAAACAATTCCTGGTGAAGAAGCAGATGTTGCAGGCGGGGTTGACGGAGAAGAACGTGCAGTTCTCCGACGACGCCATCCGGCAGATCATTCGCGGCTTCACCCGCGAAGCCGGAGTGCGGAACCTGGAGCGGGAAATTGGCAACATCTGCCGCAAAATTGCGCGCAAGGTGGTGAAAGAAGGCGCGGACTTCTCGGCCGCGATCCAGCCGGAAAAGGTTGGCGACTGGCTCGGCGTTCTGAAGTTCCGGGACACGCTAGCCCACGAGAAGAGCGAAGTCGGCCTGGTGACGGGCCTGGCCTGGACCGAGGTGGGAGGGTCGATTCTCAGCACCGAAGCCGCGGTGGTGGACGGCAAAGGCAAGCTCACTTTAACCGGCCAACTGGGCGACGTGATGCAGGAATCGGCGCAGGCAGCCATGTCGTACATTCGCTCGCGAGCGGCGCGCCTCGGGCTGCCCCGCGATTTCTACCGCAACCAGGACATTCACGTGCACGTGCCCGAAGGAGCGATTCCAAAAGATGGCCCCTCCGCCGGCATCACCATTGCAACCGCTCTCGCCAGCGCGCTGAGCCGGATTCCAGTGCGCCGCGATATCGCCATGACCGGTGAGATCACACTGCGCGGCAAGGTGCTGCCCATCGGCGGCTTGAAGGAAAAACTCCTGGCCGCCCATCGCGCCGGATTGTTCGAGGTGATTCTGCCGCAGGAGAACGAAAAGGATGTTGCCGAAGTTCCAGAGAACCTGCGCAGCGCGATGAAATTGCACTTCGTAGACAACATGGACCAGGTGCTGGCCGTCGCGCTGGAGGGTCCGCTGCCGCAGATGCCCTCGGAAACCGAGACCATGGCTCCCATCGCCACCCCGCCCGCTACGGAGATTCCCACGGCTCGGCAGTAGTTTTTCGGCAGTAGATCTAAGACCAAACAGGCCCGCTTTTGTGCGGGCCTTTTCTTTTGCGCTGCTGGCGGCGCTAAAATTAAGTCATGGAGCGGGAATCTGGCAGCGGGTGTGGATGCAGCTTGAAGGAATGGGCGTGCGCGATTCGTGACCACCTGCCCGACCAAGCGGGCCTGGAAAAGTCGCAAGACGCAAAATCGTTGGTGTAATCAGGAGGAGATTATGGCAGGAAGCGCTGTCGCCCCCGTAGCGCGCTGGATTGCTCGTGTAGGGAGCATTCTCAGCATGCTTGCCGTCTTCGTGTTCGCCGTCGGCGAAATCGCGGGAGGCACCGGCCCACGACCGACGCTTCAGGAGTGGGCCGGTCTGGCCCTCTGGCCGGTTGGAGTTTGTGTGGGGTTGGTCGTGGCTTGGTATCGTGAGGAGTTGGGAGGGATCCTGGCGTTGGGATGCCTGATAGCGTTCTACGTCTGGAATCTGCTCCGCTCCGGGCATCTGCCTCAGGGTCCGTTCTTCTTCTTAATCGCAGCGCCAGCCCTCCCTTTTCTCATTGCGGGATTTCTCTCGCATCGTAGCGACGTTCGGAGGACCTAGAATGCTGCCCCTGGAGCCGGAATCTGGCAGCCGCTCCGGATTCAGCCTGAAGGGATCGGCGGGCCTCATCGTCGCGGTCGTTGTAGTGGCGATTCTGCTGATCGCGCTGCCGGCTTATCGCTGGTTTTTTCTGATCAGCGTTCTCATCGGACTGGTCATCGCGGGCGGCCTCGCGCTCTGGCACAAACTGCGTCCGATCAAGGAGCAGGACGTGCATCCCAAGCGTCCCCTTGGGCTTTAACGAATTTATTTTTCGGCCGCGCTTGCCATGCGCAACCCAAACACTGGAAACTGTCTGTATGCGGGTTCTGGCGCGATTCATGCTGTCGGCGAGTGACTTGACGCACTTCCCTGCCCCCGGCGTGCCGGAGATCGCCTTTCTGGGACGGTCCAACGTCGGCAAATCGAGCCTGATCAATTCGCTGGTGGGCAAGAAGCTGGCCCGCACCAGCAATACTCCCGGGCGGACGCGAAGCATTAACTTTTTTGAGGTCCGCAGGGCGGGGCAACCCGCACCCGAGTTGCTTTTCGCCGACCTGCCGGGATACGGCTACGCTAAAGTCTCTCGCGAAATCTCCGAAGACTGGGCCCGGTTTGTGGATCCGTACCTTCACCAACGCCCAAGCCTGGCGCTGTGCGTGGTGCTGGTGGATTCGAACATTCCTCCCCAGGAAAGCGACGGCCAGTTGCTGGAATTCCTGGCATCCAAAGGACGCCCGCATGTAATTGTGGCCACCAAGTGCGACCGGCTGTCTGGCAACGAATTGCGACAGGCAATGCGCACGCTCGGACAAGCATATGCCGGGGTGCCCATGGTGGCGTTTTCGGCCAAAATCGGAGTCGGCAAAGAGGAACTGTGGCGCCAGATTCAAGCTGCTTTGCCCAAATTCCCGGCGGTCTAAAGTTTTCCCGCAATCTGCCGATCAACTAAGAGCAGCACAGCTTGCCGCGCAAGGTTCTACCCGATCGCCAAACGGGTTCGCCGGTCCTGAACCCTTACCTCCAGGGATTTTAGCGACTGGCGACCGTTTGGCGGACTCCGGAAACAAAAGTTACTCTGGTGAGGGCGCTGCTCTCGGTGCCGGGCAAGTTCATCCGTTATCATCAAGAAGCATATGGCTAAATATCTTGTGACCGGCGCTGCCGGTTTCATCGGGTCCTCGCTGGTGCGCGCTCTGCTGGAACGCGGCGAGCAGGTCCGGGGCATCGATAACTTTTCCACCGGCAGACGCGAGAACCTCACCGAAGTGCTGAACCGGATGGACTTCCGCGAAGCTGACATTCTCGATCTGGATGCCATGCACAAGGCGTGCGCAGGCGTCGATTACGTGCTGCACGAGGCCGCGATTCCATCGGTCCCAAAATCGGTGCTCGACCCTCTCGCCAGCAATCGCGCCAATGTCGACGGCACGGTCAATGTCCTGGTCGCAGCGCGCGACGCGCAGGTGAAGCGCGTTGTATATGCCTCCTCATCTTCGACGTATGGCGATACGCCGACGCTTCCGAAGCATGAAGCCATGCCCCCTAACCCGATCTCGCCCTACGCCGTGGCCAAACTGGCCAGCGAGCTTTACATGGTGTCGTTCTACCGATGCTATGGCCTCGAAACCGTTTGCCTGCGCTACTTCAACATCTTCGGGCCACGGCAGGATCCTTCTTCGCCATATTCCGGCGTACTGGCCAAATTCAGTATGCAGATGTTGGGTGGAGAACAACCCACGATTTTTGGCGATGGCGAAACCAGCCGCGATTTCACTTATATCGACAACGCGGTCTCGGCCAATCTGCTGGCCTGCTCGGCTCCGGCGGCGGCGTGTGCCGGACGCGTTTTCAACTGCGCCACGGGCACGCGGACCACGCTGAATCAAACTTTCGAGGCTTTGCAACACCTGACTGGCTACCAGGGCAGCGTCAAATACGCTCCGGAGCGTGGTGGGGACATCAAACATTCGTTGGCAGACATCACGCAGGCGCAAAGGCATTTGGGATACAAGGTTCTGGTGAACTTCGAGGACGGCCTGCGCCGTACGGTGGAGTGGTACAAGAACCAGGGCCGGCCGGTCGGAGCCTGAGCGCTGGCCCAGCGGTCTTTGGGCCGCGGACGGTGGACTGAGGGCCGGGCGTCGGCCTACAACGCGGGACGCTGCACATCCGCCACGGGATGGGATTTCGCTTTCGTGGATTTTTCCCAGGCGATGAGTTCGTCCACGTCATAGCGGAACGGGCCAAATGCGCTGAAGTTTTTCTCGTCGAAAAGCCGCATGGCGCCGCAGCTCAGGCAAACCTGGTACGAATACCCCTGCACCCCAACCGGCCAGCTCATCTTGCGGTGCCAGCAGCCTCGGAACACCACCACGGCCATGCCACCCAGGCTGGTGGCCAAGACTCCGGCGGGCCACCACCAGTTGGATTTCTTGAGTTTTTCTGATTCTTCCAGCTCGACTGCGTCGGTCATCCCATCTCCGGGGCTCGTTTTGCTGCTTTCTAACCATAGGACGAATAGCTGCGGAGGGCAAAATCTGAAGGGTCGTAGCTCGGGTATCCCGACTCCGGCGGGGCCGGTTTGTGGTATTGCCAATGCGCAGTCGGACGTGTACCGTTGAACGTTGCGGTACTCCCCCAAAGACTATTACCCTGAAAATTGGACTCGTGGCCGTCGTTTGTCGTAGAGATTGCCGGTAAAGATCGCCGGTAACGTTCGCCGCTTGAACGTGTACCCGTGGCTTGGCCGGTTGAACCAAGGCCGGCAATGATCCTCCCGACGAGCCCCGGATACGATGAATACAGGCTTTTTGGGGTCCTGACTGCGCAGGTATGAGTACCAATCCAACCCGAGTTGAATGGGAAGCGGCGGCGACGAGCGACCCTGGCTTTCCGCTGCAGGAGGGCAACCGTGTTCTCGAATCGCTTGCGCGCCAGGAAGCCCTGCCCGCCCTGCTCGCCTTCTCGGAACTCCACGACCAGATACAAAACCGGCGCCTAGCCACAGGATGCGCCGGTGACCGCGACTTGTTCGAGACGGAACGCTTCATCCTGGACGAAGTGCTGCAATTGATCTGCGACCGCGCTCAGGCCATCACACAGGCCGAGGGCATCGTGGTCGCGCTCGCGGCAGGATCGAAGGAAGAAAGATCGAAGGCGGAAGGATCGGGGGCGGAAAGACCGGGGGCGGAAAGACCGGAGATGGTGTGCCGCGCCGCCGCCGGACCGCTCGCCGCCGCGCGCGGCGTTCGCTTGATCGGCGAATCCGAGTTTCTGCAGGACTGCCTGGAATCGGGGCGCATTCTTCGTTGCGATGATTGTGAAATCGACGCTCGCGTCGAAATGGATTTCGCACGCGCGCTGGAAGCTCGCTCCACCGTGCTGGTTCCGTTGCGTGGCCGGCACGAGCAACTGGGCGTGCTGCAGGCGTTTTCAACAACTGCTCGCGCTTTCACCGATGACCACATTCGCTGTTTCGATATGTTCGCGGAGCTGGTTCTCTCCGCACTCAAACCCGAGGATCAGGATCGGCGCATCCACTGGCTGTCTGGTGTGGCGAGCGACGTTCTACAGGCGAAACCGGATGCGGCAGTGCCGGTTGTTGCTGAAGCGGCGGCCATCGAGATTGCTAAAATCGAACCCAGCCGAACCGTCGTAGAGACGGGGCTTGCTCCGTCCCCCGTTCCCGCGACGCGGCAAGCTTCAAATGCAGCGCCTCCAGTTCCAGAAGTAGTTCCAGACCTCGCCGCGCTGGTGCAGCCGGTTGTCATTCCCGCGGCCCTAGTCGAGTTACCTGAGCGTTGGGTCGAGTTGCCTGAGCCTGGCATCGCGGATGAACCAGTTGAGAGCGACGAGCCGACGACTCTTATCGCACCGACTCACGCCCTACCATTTCCACGCCGCCTTTCTCTTCCCGTCAGTTCGCGGCCGGGATTGAGTGTGGTGATGGGCCTGGTGGCCGTGGCCGCGTTATTTTCGGCGGGAGCGTGGTGGGGCATGCAGTTTCATGGGAGGACGGCGGTCACAAAGGTAGCGGCTGCAAATACCGCGATCCGGCCACACTCGGCGACGACACCGTCGGCGCCCGGGGATGTTCTATCTCCCGCGTTCTCCGACAATCTGATGAATCCGGAGAAGCTCGGTTCCGATGCAGCATCACTCACCGCCGTCGCGGAAGACAGGTTGGCGGCACTGCCGAAAGTCACGGGCGTGCGTCACTGGTCTTCCTCCATGGGAAGCACGGTAGTCATCGACATGGAAGACCAGGCTCCCTACGAAGTGCATCGTTTGATGTCGCCGGAGCGGATCTATTTCGATCTGCACGACACGGTTCTGCCGCCCGAATTGGCCGGAAAGACGATGGACGTCGGCGACGTTTCGCTGACTCGTGTGCGGATCGCTCAGCCCGTCGCCGGCGTGACGCGAATCGTGCTCGACACCAAAGGCGGATCGAACTTCTCCGTCAGCATGGAGTCGAACCCCTATCGCCTGGTGGTTGAGCTGCGTGGCAGCGAGAAAGCGTTGGCTGCGAACCAATTTGCTCCGAAAGGCACGACGCCGAAATTGACGTCCGCCTCCGTGGACCGAGCGCCGTCCCCGCTGAACGCGGCTCCTGTGGCCGCGTTGGCGGCGAAGCCATCCGGCCAGCCTTTGCCGGCGAGGACCGGCAAATTCCGCATCGTGCTCGACGCCGGACACGGCGGCTGGGACATGGGCACGGTTGGGCGGCAGGGATTGACGGAAAAGGATCTGGTGCTCGACGTAACCCAGCGGCTGGGCAAGTTGCTGCAAACGCGATTGGGGTCGGAAGTACTGTTCACGCGAACCGGCGACACCTACCTGCCCCTCGATCAGCGCGCTGACATCGCTAATCAGGCACAGGCCGATCTGTTCGTCTCCATTCACGCCAACTACAGTAACTCGACGGCGGCGCGCGGCGTGGAGACTTACTACACGAATCTGTTTTCGGCTCCGGGGTCGCGTGAAGCCGAAAAGCATGAGGATGGAACCTTCGCTATGCTGACGCCGGTATCGCTATCGATCGAAGAGTTGCACGAAAAAATCGAGGAGTCGCGCCGTCTCGCGGAAAGCGTCCAGCACTCTCTCTACGCCACGCTGGCCGTGAACAGCCCAGACATTCGCAACCGGGGCATCAAGGACTCCGCTTTTGTCGTGCTGACCGGCACCACCATGCCCGCCATTCTTACCGAGATTTCTTTTGTGAGCAGTCCCGAGGACGAGCGCAACCTGCAGAGCCCGGCTTACCGCCAGCAAATCGCAGAAGCGCTTTACAAGGGCATCGCCCGCTACCAGGAAACTTCCCCAAGCGCAAAAGTCGCCCACCTGCAGCGGGCCGGCGCGCGCCGGTAAGGGCACCGGCCCAAGCTAGGCCTCACCCACAATGCTTTTCTGGCTGCGCCTGTCCTAACGGCGCTTTCACGCGAGCTCCAGCATGCGATCGATCGCACGACGCGCCTTGCGCGCGATTTCTTCCGGCACCGTCACCCGCGGCGACATCGTCTCCAGCGACCGCAAGACTCGGTCGAGCGTGATGGTCTTCATGAAGGCACAAACGGCGTTGGGATTCACCGGATAAAATTTCTTCTCCGGAAAGCTTTTCTTTAACTGATACAGGATGCCAAGTTCCGTTCCCACGGCAAACTCGCTCGCCGGCGAATCGCCAATGTGACGCAGCATCCCTCCGGTGGAAAGGAAGAAGGTGCGCTCCTGGGGCAGCGTGCCGTCGGCGGCTTTCGCCATGCACGAACTCACGCACCCGCACTCGGGATGCAGCAGAAGCTCGGCGTCGGGATGCTCTTTGAGAATTTCCACGACATCGTCGGGCCGGATGGTTTTGTGCACGTGGCAGTAACCCGGATACGCGATGATATTGCTGCGCTGCGTTTGCCGCGCCACCACGTAAGCCAGGAATTTATCGGGCAGAAAAAGAACGGGCCGGTCCGCGGGGATGGCGCGAACGACCTTTGCGGCGTTGGCCGAGGTGCAACAATAGTCGCTCTCCGCTTTTACGGCAGCCGATGTGTTGATGTAAGCGACCACGACCGCGTCCGGCAATTTTGCCTTCCACGCCCGAAGTTCTTCCACCGTGATCGAAGCCGCGAGCGAGCATCCCGCGCGCAGGTCAGGCAAGAGCACGGTCTTCTCCGGACACAGGATCGCCGCCGTTTCCGCCATGAAGTGCACACCACAGAAGACGATCACGTCGGCATTGGTCTTCGCCGCCGCCTGCGAAAGCTTAAGGGAGTCCGCAACCGCATCCGCGACTTCCTGCACTTCCGGGCGCTGATAGTGATGGGCCAGCAAAATGGCGTTATGTTTGGCGCAGAGCTCCCGCACGCGCTGCTGCTTTTTGCGGATTTCCTCCGGGCTGTCGTGAATTGTCTCCACCGCCGGAATCGTGTAGCGCGCCTCGAATGACGGCAAAGCTTCTGTATCCAGCACTCCTGTATCCAGCACTTCTGTATCCCGCATCGGGTTTACCTCTCCGTGAAACGCGCTATGAAATCCTTTGGCAAAGGTCAAGAGAGCGCGCCGAGTGAGTGAGAGCTCCCATGGAAATCGCGTCCACGCCGGTGTCCGCGTAAGCCTCCACATTTTGCTCTGAAATCCCGCCGCTCGCCTCCGTGAGTATGTAGTCCCAAAGATCTTCTTTCCGCAGGCCGTCGAGAATGAAGCGAATCTCTTTCGGCATCATGTTGTCCAGCATCAGCAGGCACGGATAGCTCTCTGACGCCTCTTCCTGCACCCGGCGAAAAGTCTCTGCCGCCGCCAGCGCCGCCGCTTCGCCCCTTACCTCCACTTCGATGAAGGCCGCATCTTTGCGGAAGTTCCATGCCCGCGCGATTCCGAGCGGCGCCGCTTCTTCTTCGCGGCTCGCCAGCAGCGCGAGATGATTGTTCTTGATGAGAATCGCGTCACCCAACCCGATTCGATGAGTTCCGCCGCCCCCAAGATGCACCGCGCGCTTGTCGAGCAACCCCCATAAGGTCTTGCGCGTGGCCACCACGCGAGTCGAGGGCGAGCGGCCGCGAACCCGTTCTCCAAGGCAGCGGGTCAGGGTCGCGATTCCACTCATTCGCTGCACGATGTTAAGTCCCACTCGCTCCAGCGTTAGCAAATTGTTCCGCTCCCCTTCCAGCCGCAGCAGCGTGTCCCCGCGCTCGAAAAGATCGCCATCTTTTTTCGTGGCGCGCACGGAAACGCCGGAAGACTCAAGCCAAAGCCCCAATTCCGCAACTCCGGCGGCCACGCCCGGCTCTCGCGCCACTATGATCGCCGAACCCGGCTCGCTCTTGATTCCAAGTGCCTCTCGCGTCAAATCCTTTGGCCCGAGATCGGTCCGAAAAAGCGCACCGGTTAGTGCGCGGACCTCCCGCACGTAATCGCGATTCTGCAGCGTGAGCCCACCACCTCGAAACAGGGCTTTCTCGAGTTGTTCCGCACGTACGACAGCCGTGTCCATCCCTTTTAATCTTACTTCAGGAGGCACCCCCCGCGCCCTGAGCCTAGCTTCGATCCGCGAAATCCATGCCCACCCCATTGCGTTCTATTAAGAGCATTCGACCGTCCCAGCCGAGCGCAGCTTGGCGGATGCCTGGTCACAGCAACTCCGGATTCGAAAAGATACCTGCCTGCCCTCTGCGCGCTGTCACTGCGACTCGATTTCTACTGGACTCGCCTGGCCAATCGCGCGGTGACGAAGAACCGCCTGGCTCATAGGAACTAAGGTAATAGTTACTAACAAGCCGCGCACAACTCCGTCATTCACTCATGCCATAAATGCCGCAGAATCAATTTGTGAGCTGCGGAAAGAGTGTGAAGTCGGCTTGCCGATTGCCTTTTCAGGGGCTGAGAGTAAGTAACCTGCCGGGAGCGTGCAGTTACTCTTACCAAAAGGCCACTACCCCCACGAGATGAGCCATGTACTACCGTGCTCTTCTGACTTACTCTCATCTTACCTAACCACTAATTACCGGAAACGCCGGAGACCAGATGAAACACCTCCTCCCGCTTCTTTTGCTGAGTGTCGCCATGCAGGCGCAGAGTTTCACGGCGAGCAGCTCAGTGCTACCCGATGCCCCCAGCCCACAGCCGTTCTGGACGGTCGAGAACAAAGTGAACGTCAGCATCTTAGCCGGATTGGTCGCCGCCGACGCCATCACCACTCAGCGCGGCCTGAACCAGGGTCTTCGCGAAGTCAATCCGGTCATGCGCCCCTTCGTGACCAGTGGTGCAGCCGGAGAAGCTGCCGGGTCAGCGTTGGGCTTTGGTGCGGGAGTTGGCGTTGTGTACCTCTTGCATCGCAGCCACCACTACAAAGCAGAACGCATTACGATGCGAATGATCGTCGCCGGTGAAGGTGGGTTCGTCGCCAACAACATCCTTGCGATTCGCTAACCGTCCGCGTCGCCAGTGGGATTCGTATCAGGCGTGCCTTCAGCCGGGTCGAATCGATGTTGTCGAATCGGCCCGATTTTTTGCCGCCCACCCCTAAAGGGGCGGTTGATTTCGGACTTGCGGCATCGCTAAAGCGGTGCCCTGATACGAAACCGGGCTGTGAACCCCGATTTCGTCGGGCAAGCCCGCTTCCACGTTATAATTCCATTCTGGAAGAACTTTCTTCGACAAGTCGGAGTTTCCGGCCGCTTCCGCGAATGTTTGCACCGAAGGAGTCTGCATGGCGATTGAGAAGACGGACAAAATTTGGCACAACGGCAAGTTCATTGCCTGGGACGACGCCACGCTCCACGTGATGTCGCACGTAGTGCACTACGGCTCTTCGGTCTTTGAAGGCCTTCGCTGCTACGCGCTGCCCAGCGGACCCGCTATTTTCCGTGCCCCCGAACACATGCAGCGCCTCATCAACTCCGCCCGCATTTACCGCACCGACGTCCCCTTCACGCGGGATGAGCTCGTACGCGCCATGATCGAACTGGTGCGACACAACGCCGTGTGGCCCTGCTACATCCGCCCCATCGTTCTCCGCGGATACGGCGAAGCCGGCGTCAACCCTTTAAACTCCCCTGTCGAGATCTATATCGCAAATTATCCCTGGGGGAAGTATTTGGGGGCGGATGCCAGCGAAGGCGTGGATGTTTGTGTTTCTTCCTGGACGCGGCTCGCGCCCAACACTCTGCCCGCCATGGCCAAGGCTGGCGCGAACTACATGAACTCGCAGCTCATCAAGATGGAAGCCATCGTCAACGGCTACGCCGAAGGCATCGCGCTGGATGTAAACGGCTACGTCAGCGAAGGCTCGGGCGAGAATCTGTTCGTCGTCCGCAACGGCGTGCTGCACACGGCTCCGCTCGGCAACTCCGTGCTTCCGGGTATCACGCGCGACTCGGTGTTGCAGATCGCGCGCGACCTCGGCATCAAGATCGTGGAACAGCAGATTCCGCGCGAGTCGCTGTACATTGCCGACGAAGTTTTCTTTACCGGCACCGCCGCTGAAATCACGCCCATTCGCTCCGTCGACAAAATTACGGTGGGCAAGGGCAAGCTCGGCCCCATAACCAAATCTCTCCAAGCGGAGTTTTACGGCATCGTACGCGGCGAAAAGGCGGACCGCTATGATTGGCTCACGCCGGTTCCGGTGGGAGCGAAGCAACCGGTCGGCGTTTAACCGGCATGGGAAAAACTCGATATCCGGTTCGTATCAGGGCATCGCTTCAGCGATGCCGAACACATCTCGAAACCAACTCCCTTTAGGGCTGAGCACCGGCTCGGTCAGGGGTGTCCCTTGCGGCGGAGGCACCCGTCCCTGCCCCAACCAGACCGACGACGGCAGCCCGACCTAATGGTGCTGTTACTTCCGTCATCTCGTGCGCAGCGGCGGAACGAGTCATGATAGGCACGGTAGCTGGAGCCCTGCCTGCATGAATATCGACGACTTGCTCCGCATCGCCATGGAGCGCCGCGCTTCCGACTTGCATTTGAAGGTCGGGAACTATCCTCACCTGCGCATTGATGGCGATCTGGTGCCGCTGACCGACCAGCCGCGGGTGTCTGCCGAAGACATGTTGAACATGTCTTTCAGCATGATGTCGGCGCGGCAGAAGCAGAAATTCAAAGAGACCACGGAAATCGATATGGCGTACGGCGTTGCGGGCCTGGGACGCTTCCGTGTGAACGTGTTTCAGCAGCGCGGCAACGTAGGGCTGGTGCTGCGCGTGATTCCGACGAAGATCCGCGCGCTCGACGAACTGTTCCTGCCGAAAGTGGTAGAGCAGATTTGCGACATGCCGCGCGGTCTGGTGCTGGTTACCGGGGTAACGGGGTCGGGCAAATCGACGACGCTGGCGGCCATGGTCGACCGCATTAACTCGACTCGCGCCGAGCACATCATCACCATCGAGGACCCCATCGAATTTCTGCACCGCGACAAAAAAGGCTACGTGAACCAGCGCGAGGTCGAAGTCGATACGCCATCGTTTTCGGCGGCGCTGCGCGCTTCTCTGCGCCAGGATCCGGACGTGATTCTGGTCGGCGAAATGCGCGATCTGGAAACGATCGCGACGGCGCTGCACGCGGCCGAAACCGGTCACATGGTTTTCTCCACGCTGCACACACTGGATGCGGTGGAAAGCATCAACCGCATCATTGCGATTTTTCCGCCGCCGGAGCAGAAACAGATCCGGCTGCAGCTGGCGGCGGTGTTGCGCGCCATTGTCAGCCAGCGCCTGGTGCGCCGGTCAGACGCCGAAGGCCGCGTGCCCGCGGTCGAAGTGATGGTGACGACGGCTTACATCCGGGAATGCATTCTGGTGCCCGAGAAGACGCGCGCCATCCGCGAAGCGATTTCCGCCGGCACCTCGCAGTACGGGATGCAGACCTTCGACCAGTCGCTCTGGGATTTGTTCCAGGCGGGGCTGGTGAATTACGAGACGGCCCTGGAGAGCGCCTCGAACGCGGATGAGTTCAAGCTGCGGATGCAGGGTATTGCGTCGACTTCGGACATCTCGCGGCAGGCGATGCAATCGGCGGGTTTTGGGCGCTGAGATTGGCGCGGAGATTGAGTTTGTCCTGCTGAACTTTGTTGCTTGTGAAGTTGTTTCCTCCTGTGACTTGGGCGCGCTTCGGCGCGCCCGTTTTTTTGTGGTTGATAGGTTGCTGAAAAACTCGTACGCGCCGCCAGCCGCACTCCGGGATTTGGCGTCACGGCGACGCCGAACTGCGCTCGGCTTGGACGGGGCAGGCCCCGTCCCCACACTACTTAGTTGGGCTTGCGGAACTTACTGTCGGCTATATAGCGGAGCATGATGGAGTCCGTGGCGCTCTGAAACTGCTGCTCCATTGCGGGGGCTCGCGTGGGAGCGCCCTGGCGCAGCGTCTGGCGGAATTTCTCGCCCATTTCGGAGTCGCTGGCCACGACCTGCATGTAGAACCAGAGGAAGTGGCGCATCTGGTCGAGAGCGGACTTGAGGACCTGGATGGATTCCATCTCGGGCGGATCGGCGAGGGCTTCCATGAGTTCGGGGTCGGTGGGGGCCTGCATGGCGGCGCAGTTGAGTTCGCGCTGAATCATGCGCAGGTCTTCCGTAACGCGCAAAATGCGGAGATGAATCTCTTCCATGCTTTCCCGGTTCTCGCGGTCCATGAGGTCCTTTCCGTCCTGACCAAGCTTTCCTGAGCAATGCGTTCTACTCAAGATCGCATCCCGGAGCAGGAGCGAAAAGATTCCCCGTGTGCATGAGCTTCGGTAATTGAAGTTACTTTGGGTCGGAAGCCGCTCCGGACAGGCCGTTTCAGGCGGTCATCTTCCGGCGGTCATCCCGGAGGTCCTGCGGGTCACTACACGGGATCCAGCCCGTGAAGAAGTTTAATCCAAGGAAGGGGCTGGGTGTGATACAAACGTTCGCGATGACATCACCGCGAACTGGCCTGGTGCGGGCCATTGGCCGTTGGAGCCTGGCCGCACTGGCGGTGAATTCGATTATCGGGAGTGGCATTTTTGGGTTGCCGGCCACGGTGGCTGGGCTTCTCGGCAAACGCAGCGTAATCGCCGTGTTGCTTGCGGGGGCTGCCATGGGCGTGATTATGGCCTGCTTTGCCGAGGTGGCCTCGCAGTTTTCCGAGGCGGGCGGACCTTACCTGTATGCGCGCACTGCCTTCGGGCGTCTGACGGGAATTCTGGTCGGCTGGATGCTCTACCTGGCGCAGACGGCGGCTCCGGCGGCGAATGCTAATTTGTTTGTCATTTATCTGGCGGAATTCTGGCCGGCGGCTAAAGAACCCTGGCCGCGTTTTGTGACCCTGACGTTACTGGCGGGAGTGCTGGCGCTTGTAAACGTTCGCGGTGCCCGGCAGGGCACGGCGGTGAGCAACGTGTTCACAGTGGCGAAGATTCTACCCTTGCTGATGGTGGTGTCGGCGGGAGCCGCGGTCACGATCATCCATCCGGCGCCATGGGGTGCGGCGGCTCCGATGCCGGCAAGCGCGTGGATGAAGGCAATGATTCTGCTGATCTTCGCTTACGGTGGATTTGAATCGGCGCTGGCGCCCATGAGCGAAGCCAAGGATCCGGGGCGGGACGCCGGTTTCGCGCTGTTTGTCGCGCTGATCGCCTGCACCGTGATCTATGCCCTGGTGCAATGGGTGGTGGTCGGAGTGTTGGGGCCCGGGGCGACTACGGATCGTCCGCTGGCCGAGGTGGCGCGCATCACCATGGGCAATCGCGGCGCGGCGTTGGTTGCGATCGGCGCGCTGGTTTCGGTATACGGTTATTTGAGCGCCAAGCTGCTGGGAATGCCGCGCCTCACCTTCGCGCTCGCCGAAGGTGGCGATCTGCCACAGGTGTTTGCCGCAGTCAGCCCCAGATTTCACACGCCCTGGTTTTC
>JBEKWL010000023.1:0-29851 GCA_049513095.1 Terriglobales bacterium | reverse complement strand
AACCCGGGTGATAATCGCATCCTATAATGATCATCGTTCGGCTCCTTTCTCCCGGGCCTTGGTTGGTTGGTACCACCAAAGTCTACCCGGGCGTGGGAGCCGACATTGTTATGGAATCAATTGCGCTCACAATCAGGAACGAATACGCGACGCCACCATCGCCGGTCATCTAACGTCTCTCAAACACCGCCGCAACTTTGTCTTCATACACGACCCGCCAATCCCACGGAAGCTCGCGGAGCAGGTTGGCTAGCGTCGAGTCTGCGGGCAAGAGGGCCGTGCGAATCTGCCAATCTTTTAGCACGCTCTGCCATCCCGGCTCTCCCTGAGTCAGGATCAGGTACTGGCGAATCCGGTCTGAGCCGTAGAGATCATGACGATCATCGACCACGACCTTGCGCTCGGGATACATGCGGTAGATGAGGTAGCCTCCCCAGGAATCGGTCGAGAAAACTGGCTCCGTCGTCGGCTGCTTATCCTTATTTTTGGAATCTTGGAATTCTTGCTGCAGGAAGGTCACTGCCGCGGCTGGCACCTTCTTCGGATCAAATTGCGCATGAATCAGCTGTCGCGAGCCCAGCCATCCCCCCTCAAGACAGATCGCGAATGCCAAGGCCACCGAGACCACCGGCCACAGGTGCCCGCGAAGCTCCATTTCCTGCGCGCCCATGCGATCGGAGAAGTTTGAAATTCGGGCCGCGCCGTTGCGCACCCAGTGCCAGTCACCCGGCTTATCCGCCAGTGCAGCGAAGTTCTCCCACAAGATCGGCCCCGCTACCAGCACCAGCAGCATCGAAGAAACCGGAAGATTGCGCGACGAATAAAATCCCGCATACGCCGCCAGCAGCACGACCAGCAACTGGCTGAGCCGCAGCTTGCCCCGATTGTCCGAAGTACGATTATCTGAAGTACGATTGCCCGAAAGACGATTGCCCGCAAAGGCAATCACGACCAGCACCAGGATGACCGCAAACGAGCGCTGCGACCAGCCGTGAAAATCAGGCGAGCGGAACTCGTCGATATGGTTCATCAGGTAACGATCGCCCAGATAGCGATAGATGTGCGCGTGCAGCCGCCAGCCAAACGGATTCACGAGCGTCGCCACCGCCGAGGCCGCGAAGGCCGAAGCCATGGCGCGAGCCCGATGCGAGGCACGAATCGCGGCCAATGCATCTTGCGCGCGAACCCTGTCGACGAATGCCGCGAAGGTGTAGATTCCGAGCAGCACTATCCCGAAGATCCAACCGCCATGCACGTTTACCCAAAGCAACATCGAGGCGGGAAAAAACCAGAAGATCCATCGCGGCAGGCTTCCCTGATCGCATCGTTCCCATTGTTCCAGCACAACAAACCAAAGCAGCGAAAAAAGCCAGCTCACAATGTGCGGACGCGCATAGAGATGAATTGTCGAAGCGGCCTCCGCCAGCAGCATAAGCACGATCGCCAGCAGCAGACCGGTCCCGCCCCGCAGCAGTTGCGAAAGCAGCAGCACGAAGATCGCGGCCACCAACAAGGCGCACAGCCAAACCACTCCGTTCAGTCCGCAAGCCTGGTGGAGAATCCCGAGCAGGATGTCGTACAGCCACTCCCAGGCAAACCAGGGCTGACCTTGCATGGTGGAAGAAAACGGATCGGTGCGGGGAAGCGAGTGCGTCGCCAGCATCTGCTCGCCGTTTCGGATGTGCCACCCGATATCCGCATCCGCCAACGGCCGATTCGATAAGGGCCCCGCCAGCAGAGACCAGAAAAGAAAAATGAAAATGATGTCGCCGACGGAAGGCAGGAGAAAACGCAGGGCGGACGAAGTTGGCTGCGCCGGAGTCATCAAAGTGTGAAGAAGCAGTGTATGCGGAAGCCGGGCGATGAAGCCAGCGGAATGCTGCGAGGCCGAACTGCGCGTGATGCGCTTCTCCCGTGCCGATATAATCAACTTGTCGTGAAACGTGCCGCTGTTTTCGTCTTTCTGGTTTCGCTGCTCTTCCGCTCGTCGCTTCGTGCTCAGGACGCCCCCTCCTCCGGCCGAACCGCGGTCGGCCAGACTGTGGTCGGCCGCACTCTGGTCGTGATTCCCTTCGAGAATGTTTCTCCCACGCCGGGCCTGGAATGGCTCGGCGAATCTTTTCCTGAAACCTTCCATGAGCAACTCAATTCTCCGGTCTTGTACGTAGCCAGCCGTGATGAACGCCTGCGGGCCTACGATCGCCAGGGCGTTCCGGCCGGCGTTCATGCTTCGCGAGCCACCATCTACCGCCTCGCCGAGCAGATGGATGTCGATTACGCCGTGCTCGGCTCCTACAGTTATGACGGCGCGCGCCTGACGGCCATCGCCCAGTTGCTCGACATGCGGGCTCAGAAGCTCTTGCCTGCCGCCACAGAGTCCGCGCCCCTGGCCGATCTTGGCCGCCTGCAATCCGCGCTGGCTTGGGATCTGCTTCGTCTCATCCGCACCGACTTTTCCGTGCCCAAGGACAAGTACATCACCAGCGTTGCTCCCGTGCGCCTGGACGCCCTGGAAAATTACATACGCGGTATGCTCGCCACTACCGCCGAAGAAAAAGTGCAGCACTATCGCGAAGCCGTCCGGCTTAATCCGGATTATGCTCACGCTTGGCTGGAGCTCGGCAAGACCTACTATTCCCAGCACTCATACGAACTGGCGGTCGCTGCCCTGGGCCAGGTCCAGCCTTCTTCCGCAGTCGCTCGCGAGGCCAATTTCTATCTCGGTCTCGCCGCCTACGCTCATGGAGACTTCGCGAAATCCGAAAGCGCGTTCCAGTTTGTTGCCGCGCGCCTGCCTCTGGCCGAGGTATACAACGACCTCGGAGTGGTCGCCGCCCGCCGCGGCCAGAAAAAGGCCGTCGACTATTTCGAGAGCGCGATTCGGAACGATCCCAGCGACCCTGACTATCACTTCAATCTGGGAGTGGCTCTCACCCAAGCCGGCGATCGCGCCGACGCGGCCCGCGAACTGCACACGGCGCTCGATCGTCGCCCGAACGACGCCGAAGCCAAAATGTTGCTCGACTCCCTGACGCCTCCTCCCGGAAGTATCGTGCCGAGCAGCGCGACTTCGAAGGCGCCACTCGAGCGCATCAAGCGCAACTACGAGGAAGACGCCTTCCGCCAGATGACCATGCAAATGGGGAGTTGGGCCGAGCAGCAATTTGCCCGCTCCGATCCCCGCGCCCACGCGCGTTTTCACCTCGAACTCGGCAAGGAACTCCTGGCCCACGGATTCACCACCGAAGCCGAAGCCGAATTCCGCCACGCTGCGGCGGTCGATCCGTCGAGCACCGCGCCGCTCACCGCCCTCGCCGAAGATTACGACGCTCGCGGCGATGCGTTCGAGGCCCGCGCCCAAGCCGAGGCCGCGCTCCGCATTCGCGAGTCGGCGGAGGCCTACCTGATTCTTGCGCGGCTCGATTTGAGAGAAAATAGAATGGAAGCAGCTGCCCAGAACATCAATCGGGCGCTGCAACTGGAGCCCGGCAATCCCGCGGGCCAGGACCTGAAGCGCACCTTAGCAGCCAAGCTCGCGGAGAAAGCGCAGCCGCTGTCACAGCCATGAAATCAGCTCTCAGCTCTCAGTTCTCAGTTCTCAGGCAACCCTGGATTCGCCATGCGGCCTGCAGCTTCGCACTACTCTTCCTGTTCGCCGCCGTCTGCTCCGCCGACGTCTTGCGGGTCGCAGTGAATGACGCCATCCAGCCCGTCACCGCCGAGTACATTGGCCGCGCCCTCGCAGCGGCGGCTGCCAACCACGATCAAGCCGTGTTAATCGAGATGAACACTCCTGGCGGACTGGTCGATTCGACGCGCGAAATCATCGAAAAAATTGTGGCCTCGCCGGTGCCCGTCATCATCTACGTGACGCCCAGCGGCAGCCGCGCTGCCTCCGCCGGATTCTTCATCCTCGAATCGGCGGACGTTGCCGCCATGGCTCCGGGAACCAATACTGGCGCGGCGCATCCCGTCATCCTCGGCGGCGACAAGATGGACGACATAATGAAAATGAAAATGGAGAACGACGCCGCGGCCCTTATGCGCTCCGTCGTTGCCAAGCGCGGCCGCAACGTCGAACTGGCGGAGAGCGCCGTGCGCGAGTCGAAGTCCTTTACCGACCAGGAAGCACTCGACAAGAAACTGATCGAGTACATCGCTCCGAGCGAGCAGGACCTGTTCCGCCAATTGAACGGGAAGAGCTTCAAGCGATTTAACGGCGCAACCGTCACGCTCAGCCTGGACAACCAGCCGGTGCGCGACTACCGCATGACGCTCAAGGAGCGCATCCTCTCCTACCTCATGGACCCGAACGTCGCATTCATCCTGCTGGCCATCGGTGCGCTCGCGCTGTATGCCGAATTCAACCATCCTGGCGCGGTCATTCCCGGAACCGTGGGCGTGGTCTTCATCCTTCTGGCGGCGTTCGCGTTGAACCTGATGCCGGTGCGCTTCGCGGCGATTGCCATGATCATCGGAGCCTTTGCGCTCTTCGCCGCGGAAGCCAAGTTCGCCAGCCACGGCGTGCTCACCACCGGAGGGATTGTCCTGTTGACGATGGGCGGCCTGTTCCTGGTCGACGCGCCCATCCCCGAAATGCGCGTCCGCCTGGTGACCGCGCTCGCCGTCAGCATCCCGCTCGGACTTATTACGGCCTTCCTGATGAGCATCGCCGTGCGCGCCCGCCGCAACAAGATTGTCACCGGCAAACAAGGATTGATCGGTGAAATCGGCATTGCTGAAACCATGCTGGCGCCGTCCGGAAAGGTGTTCGTGCACGGTGAGGTTTGGGACGCCGTCTCCACCGTCCCCATTCCCGCCGGAGAACGCATCGTCGTGCGCCAGGTCGATGGACTTACGCTGCGGGTCGATCCCGTGGTGGCGACAAAGCCGGTGATGGCGTAGAAAACTACCCCCCACCCCCCTATTTTTTTGATCTATTAGAGTCATAGGGTTAGCCGCAAAATATTCAGGAGTAAGGACTTATATGGAAAATATTCAATAATAAGGACTTAGTCTGCATTTTCGCGTTCCCAGGGCTTCGGCGGCGGGCTGACGCCCGCTGATTCCGCCTCAACTTTGTTGTCAAAGAGCGACGACTGGTGGGGCTGGGGCGGCTTCGAAGGCCTTCTTGGTTGACGAGCACAGCTCGGCCCTGCCACACAGGTCGATCTCCATTGTCGCCGACGGGCGGTTGGATGTCTGTGATGAGTTGCACAGCGCGTTTGTGATGAAAAAGGTCAAACGGCCCCGCCCAAGCGAAGCTTGGACGGGCCAGCCGCCAGGTAATAATGTACGTACATAAACATACGTATAGTGGGGGCTGGACGTGATCTGCAGTCACAATTATCGCGCTCGGGGTGGTTGTAAGTCAGTGATAATGCTCAGGGTCGGATGTGGTTAAATAGGCACACGCGGGTACTTATTACACTGTAATTCTTACAAAACTCACCATGGTGCGATCGGACCTCCGCCCACCCTTCGCGAAAAGCACGCGAAGGATGGGGCACCCACTGTTGGGTTGTGCTGGCGGCAGGCTGGGCCACCCGCCTTGGCGTAAACTACCGACCGTGCGTTATTGGTTCATACTTCTAATCGTCGTATGCTTCTCAGTGGCTGCAATTGGGCAGTCTGGGTCCACACAAGAGGCACCCACCCAGCAAAAAAAAGACGAAGCTAAAAGCGTTCCACCGTCGTCGATAGCGCCGCCACCCCCCCCACAACAGCATGGGCAAACCGATGGGTCTTGCAAGATACCAGCGTGGACCGATCCGTTCTGGTCGAATTGGGCTTTGGTTATTGTTGGAATTGTTACGGCCTGGATTGCTCTGGGAACCTTGAAAGACATTAAGCAGCAAACTTCCACTGCTACGATTTCCGCCGATGCTGCAAAAAAAAGTGCTGAGATGGCCGAGGCTTCCCTCAAGTTGGGGGAACGGGCAGATGTTTTGCTCGATGCCGCCTCGCTCGTTTACGGCCAAGATTTGAGTGGAAAAGATGCCAGAGTCGTTGTGCAGTTCAAGAATTTCGGACGCACGAAAGCTGTTAACGTTAGATTGAAGTTGAATCTTGTGACTGAAGGCATCCCAGAAACGGATCACACGAACATACCGACGATTTCCATGGGTGCCGGAGAAGTAAAAGAGATCTCTTCCCAAAAAATTCGTTCAATTCATGACGGAAGTTATGGCACGGAAAATATTCGCGGCTGAGACGTCCCTGAGTTTTGAAGGGGAAGCCTGCTATCAAGATATTTTTGGTACCCCCCACCGCTCGTATTACACAGGAACGTGGAACGTGGGCACTAATAGATTCCATATCAAAAAACAAGAGAGCGATTGACACCTGCACAAAAACCAGACCGGCTGCACATTTAGTCATGGCCGGCCCCGCCTTTCTGTGCGAGGCCGGGGTGTCGGGTGCCCCGTGGAGTCCCGCCCCTTGCAAAGAGCGCTGGGAGCGGGCCACCCGACATCCACAAATCAGAGTCAGAGGCAGCGGACAGGAGTGTCCGCTCTACACGGGTCTTGGGGAGAACGACTTGACACTTCGCTAGGAGTTTCGGGGGTGTAGGGGTCCTTCGACTACGTAGCTGCTTCGCTTCGCGAAGCGGCTACTCCGCTCAGGATGACACTATTGCTTGCTGTCCCGTGGAGTCCCGCCGCTTGCAAAGAACGCTCGGAGCGGGCCACCCGACATCCACAAATCAGAGTCAGAGGCAGCGGACAGGAGTGTCCGCTCTACACGGGTCTTGGGGAGAACGCCTGGACACTTCGCTGGGAGTTTCGGGGGTGTAGGGGTCCCTTCGGCTTCGCTCAGGGCAGGCTCTTCGACTACGTAGCTGCTTCGCTTCGCGAAGCGGCTACTCCGCTCAGGATGACATTTTATGTTGGGCGCGCCCCGCAATCAGATTGCGATGAAGCCGAAGCGGATGAGGGCGAGAGACGAGAGCGCCACAATCGCCCACAGCAGGATTCCCTGTAGCAGGGGACGCACGCCTACTTCTTTCAGTGTTGATCTTGAAATCCCTGTGCCGATCAGATAAAGCGTCACCGTCAAACCGGTCCTTCCCAGGGTGCTGAGTTTGGGATAGAGCGGGCGGAATAAGGGGAGGTACGTGCAGGCTACGGCGGCCAATAAGAAAAACAGGATGAACCAGGGCCACTTGATCCGGGTCTTGCTCTTTTTGAAGATGGCCACCGCGAATGCCAGAGGAACGATCCAGAGGGCTCTGGCGAGCTTGATCGTCGTTCCGATGGTTAACGCCTGGGCACCGTATTTTGCGGTTGCGCCTACCACCGAACTGGTGTCGTGGATGGCGAGGGCGGACCACAATCCGAATTGAGATTGGGTGAGGTGAAGAGCGTACCCGGCGAGCGGGAAGAGAAACAGGGCAACCGAATTGAGCACGAAGACGGTCCCGAGCGAGACGGCCATCTCCTCTTCTCCGGCATTGAGGACGGGGCCGACGGCGGCAATCGCGCTCCCTCCGCAGATGGCGGTGCCGGTGCTGATCAGGAGCGACGGGATGTGTTGCACCTTGAACAGGCGTCCGATGCCGAGACCGAGGAGCAGGGCAAAACTTATGCTGAGCGCGGTGTAGAGGAATCCGGTGCGGCCCGCCCGCACGACCTCGTGCAGGTTCATGCCAAAGCCTAGCCCGACGATGGATGCCTTCAAGAGGAAGGCGGAGAGTTTCTGGGCGTCGATGTGATAAGGGTGCGGGAATGAGAGGCCGTAGATGAGCCCGGCCAGCAGCGCCAAGGGAGTCGAAATGAGGCCACTGGCAGCTATGACCAGGCCGATGAAAAAAATGTTCTTGGTGTTCAAAGAGTTTATTGTCGCCGCAGCGATGCCTGCCTGTCCAATCGTGCGCAAATTGAAGGGGCGCCCGCATCTTCCTCAACAACTGCGCAGACATGCCGTCACCGCCGATACCCGCTCGCTTGCGCTACAATCCGCTCATACTCTGAATTGCGAGTTGCGTGGAGGCATTTATGGATCTCGGCTTTCCGGTGATCACCGTTGCCATCGTCATCGTCATCATTTACCTGCTGAGTTCCATCAAGATCCTGGCCGAATATGAGCGCGGCGTCATCTTCCGGCTTGGACGCCTGTTAGGTACGGCCAAGGGGCCGGGCGTAATTCTGGTCTTCGCCCCGATCGACCGCATGGTGCGGATCTCGCTGCGGCAGGAAGCGCTTGAAGTTCCTCCGCAGGACATCATCACCCGCGACAACGTCACGTTGAAAGTGAACGCCGTCATTTTCCTGCGCGTGATCGACCCTAACAAGGCGGTGGTGGAAGTCTCGAATTACGTCTACCAGACTTCGCAGTTTGCGCAGACTACTTTGCGCTCGGTGCTGGGCGAACAGGAGCTCGACGAATTGCTGGCGCACCGCGACAAGATTAACCTGCGGCTGCAGAGCATCCTCGATACGCATACCGCGCCCTGGGGCGTGAAGGTCGCCAACGTGGAAGTCAAGCAGGTGGATATGCCCGAGTCCATGTTGCGGGCGATGGCCAAGCAGGCGGAGGCGGAGCGCGAAAAGCGCTCGAAGATCATCCACGCCGAAGGCGAATTCTCGGCCGCGCAGCGCCTGGTGGATGCGGCGCACCTGTTGTCTTCCGAACCGATCAGCATCCAGTTGCGGTATTTGCAGACGCTGACCGAAATCGGCGTCGAGAAAAATACTACCGTCGTGTTCCCCGTGCCGATCGATTTCTATTCCGGTTTGCAGAACTTGCTGGCAAGCCCGAAAACACCCGCCGCGCCGGCTAAAGGCTAGAGGTCAACACTTCCCATGTCCACGGCGCAGCAGGATACGGAGATCACGCTAGGCACCGGCCGCATGCTGTCCGTTTTTTTCGCGTTTGTCCTGGTCTGTGCCTGCTTCTTTGCCATCGGCTTTTCGCTCGGCAGAAGAACCGCCAGCGCAGGCGTGGGCAGCTTGCCGAGCGTTCTCACGGGAGCTCCGGCGACCGTGGTTCGGCCCTCGACCGCAAAAAACGACGCTCCCCGGCAGACGCCGCAGACTGGCGATTTTAGCTTTTACAAGGCGGTAGGCGAGAAGAATGCCAACGCCGCGCTCACGCCTCCGGATGCGACGGCGCAACCGGCTGCCTCAACTGCGGCGGCCTCAACTGCGGCGGCGGCGCCAACGGTCGCTACCGATGCCGCAAGCGCTGCGCCCGCGCCCGGCAGTTATTACGTGCAGGTCGCCGCGGTTACCCGGCAGGAAGACGCCGACGCGCTGGTCGAGGCTCTGAAGAAGAAACAGTATCCCGCCTTCAGCGCTAACAATGCTTCCGTCGACAAGTACTATCGCGTTCAGGTCGGACCCTACGCCGACTTCAAGGACGCCGAGGCGATGCGCGCCCGCCTCGTCAGCGATGGCTACAATCCGATTGTGAAAAAATAGAAAGGAATTTGTAATTGGTAATTTGTAATTTGCAATTTGAAAACCTGGGCATGGGATCGGTTTTAAATTACCAATTACAAATTACCAATTACCAATCTTCGCATGCCCTCCGCCGCTCCCACTCTTGATCGCTTCCTGCACGCCATTGCCGACCCCACCCGCCGCCGGATTCTGCGCGCGCTCAAAGAAAAGGGCGGATGCTCGCTCGACAAGGAAACCGGGCTATGCGCGGCCGATATCGAGGAACGCGTGAAGCTGGCGCAGCCTACCGTTTCGCATCACATGCGCATCCTGGAAAAGGCGGGTCTGGTGGAGGCCAAGCGGGAGGGTCACTGGCGCTGGTACCGGCGCAACGAGAAATTGATTGCAGAAATGACGCGGGGCTTGAAGGGACAACTCTAGAGAAGCAGCTCTCAGGTCTCAGGTCTCAGGAAATGCACACAGCTGAGAGCTGACAGCTATCTGCGGCTAGGTTCCCGCGCCCGCCACGAAGGCTTTTTCTTCGTTGTTTTCTTTCGTCTCTGTCGCGGATTTCCCTTCCCTCTGGCTTAGCCCGCGCACCTGTGAGATCAGGTCCGCCACTTCAAATGGCTTCGCCAGTGACGGCACGCCTTGTTCCTGAAGGAAACTTCGAGTCTGCGAGTCGGGCACAGTGGAAAACGTCAGCAGCAGGCCTTTCTCCAGACCGGGGCAGTTCTTTGCGATCCACTCGTACATTTCCTGGGCGCTGCATCCGCCCGGCATGCGACCATTCATCACGATGACGTCAAAGGAGCCATTGCGGAGTTGGTTCTGCGTGTCCTCCACGCTCATGGATGTAGCGACTTCGGTTCCTGCGCCGACCAATACGTCTCGTTCAAATTCCAGCACCGCTTCTTCGTCTTCAACCAGGAGCACGCGACCCGCCAGCGGCGACTCTCGCCGCGCGGACGCCAGCGTTTCCGGCGACGCCGGTTTCTCGCTCGCCCGCAGACGGACTTCAATCGTCGCCCCAATGATCGCTCCGCCCTCTTCCCGGTTGCGCGCCGCGATTTCCCCGCCATGCTCCTTGACGATTCCGTAGCAGATGCTCAACCCAAGGCCGGTTCCCTTGCCCACCGACTTGGTGGTGTAGAAGGGATCGAAAATCCGGTTCGGGTCTTTGATTCCCGGACCGCTGTCGTCGAACTCCACGCACACCATGGCGTCTTTCTTGAACACGCGCACTTTCAAGGCGCCGCCGGGGTTGCCGTCGCCGCAGCTTTCTACTATGGCATCGAGCGCGTTGTTGATAATGTTCAGGAAGACCTGCTCCAACTGATGCGGATCGGCCACCACCGACGGCAGATCGTCGGGAATTTCGCGTTCCAGCGAGACGTTATTGACTTTCAAATCGTATTCGCGCAGCGTGAGCGACTCTTCCAGAACCTTGCGCAAGTCCACTTCCTGCTTCTGCGGCTTGCGCTGGCGCGCAAAAGAAAGCAGATTCTGAACCACCCGGTGCGTACGCTGGGCCTGCTTGAACAGCTTACGCACATAGTCGTCGGAAGGTTGCGCGAGACCCGCACCTTCCAGCAGTTGGGCGTAACCCAGGATCGCGGTCAGCGGATTGTTCAACTCGTGCGCCACACCGGAAATCAGCTGGCCGACGGCCGACATCTTTTCGCTTTGCAGTAATTGCTCCTGCGTGCGCCGCAAGTCTTCGTACGCCCGGCAAGTCTCCTCGTAGAGCTGCACCTTTTCGATCGTAGTCGCCAGTTGGCGGCTGATGGCGACCAGCAGATTCTCATCGTTACTCGAATAGTGCCGGTCTTCCTTGCTGGCAATACCCATGATGCCGATAGGTTTGTCCTTACTCCAGAGCACAACCCAAATCCAGTAGGGCAGACGGTCTGCGCACGCAAACTCCACCACCGCCGGCGGCAGGTGGGGCAGAAAATCCAGCGTCACCACTTCCGCCCGCGAGCGCATCACCAGATCGCCCAGGCCTTCCGGAAAGATGACTTCGGCCATGCGCAAGCGCGCCTCGCTGCGCGGGCCCCAGCCCGCGCGCCGCCGGTAGGTGCCATCCGGGTCCACTGCCAGATAAACCGAACCCGTCTCCGCCCCAAACAGCGAGATCACCTGGCGCAGCGTCAGGTTCAAGATTTCGTCCAGATCGAACGACTGGGTCGCGATGACGGCCATGGCGTTGAGCGCGTTTAATTCGCGATTGCGCCGCCGCATTTCGTCTTCCGAGCGTTTCCTCTCCGTGATGTCGAGAACGAAACCCTGATAGCGATCAATGTTTCCGTTTGCATCGCGCGTCGCAAAACAACTCTGCGCCACCGTCAGCAGCGTGCCATCCTTGCGCCGCACCGTAATTTCAAAGTTGCGGACGTAGTTGTGCGCCTCGATTTCCTTGAGAAAAGCCTCTCGCTCCTCCGCCACCGACTGCAGCACGCTCCCCATGTCGAGCGCCATCAGCTCGTCCCGGCTGCCGTAACCGAGCATAGTGACAAAGGCATCGTTGCAGTCGAGCAAATCGCCGTCGGGCGTCGCCACGAACACGCCCTCCTGCGCCTGGTCAAACAGCATGCGGTACTTTTCCTCCGCCACCTGGCGCGCGGTCGTATCGTGCACCACATGGATGGTGCCCTTCTGTTGGCCTCCCTGTTCCGCATACGATGAGGTCGAAATCACCGACTGCCCGCCGAAACACGGATCCACGCCTTCCGTCAGTCCCGAGCCGCGTTCGCAATACGGGCATCCGCTCCAGGCATGCTCTTGCGGAAGGACCTCTTCGCACAGATTGCCCAATACACCGGCGGGCGCCTTTTCCAGCCGCTGCAGCAAGGCCTGATTGGTCTTGAGGATGCGGAAGTCTGCGTCGTGCGCCAGAATCAAATCCTGGATGGAATCGAAGGTATTCATCCACTGCCGCTGCGAGCGCAACACCTGCTCCAGCAACCGCAGATTTTCCACCGCAATCCCCAGCTTCTGGGCCGCCGTTTCCAGAAACTCCAACTCGTCCCGGGTGTGGCGCCGACTGCCTGAGCAGCCGAGCGACAGCATCCCGATCACAGACTTCTTGCCCAGCACCGGCAGGAGTACGACGTGATGAATGCCGTACTTCCTCAGTTGTTCCCGTTCCGGCTCCGAGGTCTCCGAGAGTTTCATCACCGCCGCCCGGTTTTCCCGGAGCACGCGGGCCTCGGTTTCATCCGTCCCGGATTGCTCCATTTCGGATTGCCCCGAGCCTGTTTGCCCCGTCGCTGTTTGCCCCAGGGCTCGCAGAAATTCCGGCGACAGGCCGATGTGCTGCGTTGGCACCAGATGGTCGCCTTCCATCAACTGGAACCACGCTGCTTTCGCCCCCACTACGGCTTTCAGTTTGTCCAGCGCAGTCTGCATCATCGGGGCGTGATTCTGGCTGCGCGCAATCGTGACCGTCAATTCGTTCAGCACCGCCAGCCGGCGCGTGCGCAGCCGCGAGTCATCCAGCACCACGAGCAGGAGGCTCGAACCGAACAGCACTTCCGCCAGCAGGTAACCTTCACTCGGAATACGACTGGTAAGTAAAGGCCAGTTCAGATTCAACGTCAGCAGCCCGGCGCCGAACAGGAAAGGCCCCAGCCCAATACGCCCGAAGCGGCGGCGCAGTAGTTCCACGACGGCCCCGGCCGCAACCAGCCGGCACGCCACGTCCAGCCCGAAAATTTTCGAATCCACAAAATACAGCGAATCCGGAAAATACAGCGGCCTCATCGCCGCAAAAACCATCAGCACCCACGAAAATGCCGCCAACACCGTCAATGCTCGCCGCGCCTGCGCCAACATCAGCGCCGCCGCCGCAAACAATCCTATCGCCAGCACAAAATCGGCATGCGCGAACGCCGCGATCACGCTCGACGCGGCATGCAACTCACTGGCGCCCGTTACCCAAAGAAACGCTCCATAGGCGACCCAGCCCGCTGCCCACACCAGCAGACATCGTTCGCGAAAAACCCGGAAGAAAAGCAGACTGACCACCACCATGATCAGGGCGGATTCTTCCCGCGCCGTCCACCCGGGGATGGTCAACACACCCACCGAATTCGCAAATAGCCAGGCAGGACCCATAGATAAACGCACAAACACCTAGTTTTTAAATATCACGCTCGCCCTTGATCGGTGCCGGATTTCCGTCTCCACTTGGTTACTTTCGGAATGTGAGGTCGTGGCCTAAAATGAGCGATACACTTACTCAGCACCATGCCTAAAGACCGCATTCTAGTGGTGGACGACGAGGAAACGATCCGCGAGATGGTTTGCTCCATGCTCAGCCTAGCCCAATTTCAGACTCGCGCGGCCGCCAATGGCGTGGAAGCGCTCGCGGTTCTGGAATCGGGTGAGGAGTTCGATCTCGTCCTCTCCGACCTGATGATGGCCGAAATGGATGGGATTGTCCTTTTGGAACGTGTCAAGGAACGTTATCCTGACATGCCGATCGTGATGCTCACTGCGGTCCTCGACATTGAGGTCGCTCTGCAGGCCCTGCGCAACGGGGCGTACGACTACCTGCCCAAACCCTTTGAGCGAGAGCAACTGCTGAACACGGTGCGCCGTGCCCTTGAGAATCGCCGCCTCAAGCGCGAAAACGATGCCTATCGCACCCGGCTGGAGGAACTCGTTGCGGCGCGCACCCTGCAATGGAAAACGGCGCTTTCCGACCTGGAAAGGTCTTATGACATCACGCTCGAAGCCTTGGGCGATGCGCTCGACCTCAAGGACGCCGAGACCTACGGCCATACCAGACGCGTCACCGCATTTGCCATCGCGATTGCGCGCAGAATGGGCCTGTCGAAAGAAGAAATCAGCGTAATCGCACGCGGAGCCTTCCTGCACGACATTGGCAAAATGGCCATTCGCGACGACATTCTGCGCAAGCCCGACAAGCTCACCGACGAGGAGATGGCCGTCATGCGGGAGCACTGCTACCTCGGCTACAAGATCATTTCCCGAATCCCGTTTCTGAAGGAGGCTGCCGAAATCGTATACGCCCACCAGGAGCACTACGACGGGACGGGGTATCCCCGTGGCCTGAAGGGCGATGAGATCCCGCTAGGCGCCCGAATCTTCGCGATTGCCGATACGCTGGATGCCATGAGATCCGACCGTCCTTACCGTGATGCCCAAAGCATTCAGGCCGTCCGCAAGGAAATCGAAAGCTGGTCCGGTCGCCAGTTCGATCCCCAGATCGCCAAGGTTTTCCTCGAAATGCCCGACAATATCTGGGAAGACCTGCGGAACAACATCAATGACCAGAACCCTTCTTTCCCGAAGGTTTAACCGAAGACACCGCTGGCTGAGCGCGCAGCGGTGAGCGTCCGACTCTGACCAGTGTTTTCCGGCGCCCCGGGCATCGTTTTACCCTGATCGCCTCATCTAACTGGACAGTGAAGTCAATCCAAACGGCCCTCACCACGGTTGTGTTCTGCCGTTCTGGGGTGTATTAACCGGTGGCCCGCCAGAACGTGCCTGATTCACATCTGGCGGGCAGACCGGGTTTTATATTGGTACGCCAGGAAATTTGCGGGGTCATGGTGAACAAACTGTCATCGTGGGTGGGAATGCTCTTTTTGGCTGCTGCAATGTCGCCTCTGGCCCAGGCAGTCGATCCGGCCGCCGCGCCCATGGCTCCGCCGAACGCTGTCCCGGTAGGCACGACCTTCCTCGTCCGGCTGGAGGACAAACTCGACACCGCCGAACTGCATGCGGGCCAACATTTCAAAGTCAAGCTGGACGAAGATCTCATTTCCCCCAACGGCAACATGATTCCCCGTGGCAAGAAGATCAAGGGTCATATCAGTTCGGTGGAGCACGGCCTGCGCGCACGCCTGCTGCTCAGCTTCGACGAAATCGAAACCAAACACGGATGGATCGCGCTGATCGCGACCGTCATCGGAGTGCCCAGCGAGCACGGCGTCAAAGCGCCCGACTCCGAGGGTGAAATCGAACGCAAGGGACCGAGTGCGAAGCAAGACGCGGCTGCCGGCGCAGCTGCAGGGGGCGTCGGAGGAGCAGGCGCTGGAGCGGTGGGCAGCCTGATTGCCAATCGCGACCTTCGGCTCCAAAAAGGAACTACCCTCGAGGTGCGCCTCGATCGCGCGCTGCAGATTCCTTCTCACTGAAAATCTCGACTTCCCGCTCGACCTGCCACTACTTGCCGATAGAGACGCGGTTCGCCGGGTCTTCTGCGGCTGTTTTCCCGTTTCCCTTTTTTCGATTGCAATTTCGGAAGCTGGTCGCGTTCTAACACCAGAGGCATATAACGGAAGCTTTAGATCGGTTTCCGTAGCCAGCAGATGCAGCTTTCAAGATGCAGGAGAGATCCGATGAAAACTACTTTTGTCACCTTTTGCGCCGTTCTCGTTCTGAGTGCTCTTTCGATCGCACAGAGTTCCACGCTCAACCCTTTGCCCAATACCGTTTTCGTTGGCGCCGATGGCAAATTTGAAACCGCGCCGGACACCGCGCTCATCCAGTTCAACATCTCGGCCCAAGCCGACAGCGCCAAAGACGCCTACGACCAGGCCGCCAAACAGGCTGAGGCCACGCGCCAGGTTCTGCGCGCGAACGGCATCGATCCGAAGTCTGCGGAAGTCGGCTTCTTCTCGGTGAATCCCCAGTACGACTGGAAAAACCCGAAGCACAGAGTCATCGGCTACCAGGTCACGACCAGCGTCAGTTTGAAGCTCAAGGATTTTTCCAAGATCGGCCCCGTTACCCAGCAACTTGCCGACGCCAGCGTCGTCGGTGAAAGCCAGTCTTTATCTCTCAGCTACACGCTGGATTCGATCGACGAGGCCAAGAGCAAAGCCGTCGCCGACGCCTACCGGCGCGCCCGCGCTTCCGCGCAGTCCCTCGCCGATGCCAGCGGACGCACGCTCGGCGAACTCTCTTATGCTTCCGTCGATACCTACGAGAACATCCGCGTGGTCACGCCCCTGCCGCGACGCGGCATGGCCATGGCGATGGCTAAAGAAGGCCCCACCCCGACCGAGGAGTTTTCGCCCCAGAATGTGAAGGTCACCGCCCATGTGAACGCTATGTTTGTATTGAAATAGCGGATCGGGCGCGGACACTAGTCGTTGCGAACGCTAGTCGTTGCGAACATTAGTCGTTGCGAACAATGACCTCGCGTCTTGCGGAAACCCGGCTCGCATCCACCGTCACTTCCCGCTGGATCTCCATTTCGATCGACGCCCCCGGCTCCAGCCTCACGTCCGCACCCCGGGAGAGCATTCCGACCGCCAGCCCTGCGGCTCCGCCAACTCCCGCTCCAATTCCGGCTCCTTTCCCTCCGCCGGTTACAGCGCCGATCACGGCTCCCGTGGTTGCCCCGCCCGCAGCTTCCTTGGCCTTTTTCCCGGCGTCGCTATCCTGGCGAATCGTCCCTTCCGAATCTTTCATCGACGTCTTCTCCGCCCCGGGCGTATTCTCGACCGAACCGCCCAGCATCACGGTATAGCCGTTGGGATAAATCATCGAGGTGAAGTGGATCAGCACTTCGGCGCGCCCTTTCACGTGACCACCGCGCTGCACGCGCTCGATCTTTCCCTGGATGTAGGTCCCGGCCGGAATCACGACCCGGTCATTGACCACATACGGAAAGGCAGTCTCCGCGTACACCGGGTTCCCGTCTTTAGCTGTCTTCGTCGAAATTGCCTGCTTCAGCGATAGTGGAATCGTCGTTCCCGCTGGAATGGTCAGCATAGGCTTCTGAGACTCCGCCGCGGGCGCAGCCGGATTTGGCGGCGGCGATGTCTGTGCCGCCGCGATCGCTATCCCTGCCAGCAGCAAAACCCCAATAGAAGCAGCACGAATCCTCATCGAACACCTACCTGTTCAGGATAATTTCGCGACACGCTTGCAAACTCAGATGCGCACACCGGAGTGCCGGTTAGCTGCATGGCTAATCGGCGCACCCCGAGTCATTGTAGCTGAGGAATCCGGGCGCCAGCCGTGAACTGCCGGGATCGGGCTAGCGAAGCACGGGTGGCAAATGGCATGTTGCACGTGCGCTGAAAGTTATGCGCCCGCTACTTGTACAACAAATACTTTTCCCGTAGCCGCACAAATCCCTCCAGCCGCTCCTGCCAGTCCTCGGCAATCCGCCTCGGATCCTCTCCCGCTGCGATCGCCTCGAACACCGCCTGATTCACGAGCAGATCCGCCATGCGCTCCAGCTTGAAGTCGTTCGGATACAGCTTATGCAGCGCCGAGGCCAGCTCAATCCCCAATTCCGGCGAGTCCAGCGTATTCCGGTCCAGAACAATCAGGTTCACACCTTCGCATCGTTCCCCCGCAAAGTTACTCGATGACGGAGTAAAGACAATCGGCACGAACCGCACACTCTGAATACCGCGGGCGTTCAAGTATGCGGTTAATTCCCTGCTCTTGATCCAGGGTGCGCCCACCACTTCGAACGGCGTATCTGTGCCTCGCCCCACCGAGACATTCGTTCCTTCAATCAGCGCCACACCGGGATAAAGCTCCGCTTCGGTCAAATTCCGTAAATTGGGCGAAGGATTCACCCAGGTGAGGCCAGTCGAATCGAACCAGTCCCCCGGCTGCCAACCTTCAATCGTAACCACCTCGAGCCGCGTCCCAATGTGCCGCTCGGCATTAAACATTTTCCCAAGCTCACCCAAAGTCATCCCGTGCCGCACGGGCTCGGGAAAGTAGTTCGTAAAACTTTCCCGCCCGGCATTGAGATTGGAACTGGAATCGGAATCCGAAACCGGCCCCTGCACAAACGACCCCGTAATCGGATTCGGCCGATCCAGAATGACTACTTCAATTCCCGCCTTCGCGGCCGCTTCCAGGAAATATCCCATCGTAGTTTCGTAGGTGTAAAAGCGCGCGCCCGCATCCGCCAGATCGATCACCACCGCATCCAAACGCTTCAGCACGTCGATCGGCGGACGCCGCGCCGCATCGCTCGCCCCGTACACGCTATACACCGCAACTCCGGTCGCCGCATCCTTCGCATTCTTGATGTCCGTCGTATCCAGCGTCCCCGTCACCCCATGCTCTGGACTGAAAATCACTTCCAGCGAAATCCCCGGTACGTTCGCCAGCACGTCAATCGTCCGGCGGCCTTCCGAGTCCACGCCGGTCTGATTCGTCAGCAGTCCAATGTTTCGCGGAGCCCCGCCCCTGGCCGGATGCAGCGCCGCGAACTTCATCTCCTCGAGCACGTCAATTCCCGTCTTCGCGGTTCCATTCCGCACGGCCAGTTTGCGCGCCGCGCTCTGCATTTCGTTGTAGCCGGTGATGGTTGCCACACGCATCTTCTCGGCTTCGGCCGGATCGAGCGCCAGCGCCGCCGCCACCGCCGTCGCGACCCTGGTTCTGAGCGACACTGCGCTTCCCTTCTCTTTGGCCGGCAGCGCGTTCATGTGCACGGCGTTCGTCAGCAGCACGATGTAAGTCTTCGTCGCGGGATCAATCCACAGCGAAGTCCCGGTGAACCCCGTGTGTCCGTAACCGCCGACCGGCAACAGTTCTCCCCGATTAGTGGAGAAAGGAGAATCAATGTCCCACCCAAATCCCTGGACTGCCGTGCCGTTTACCGGTTGCTGTGGCGCAGTCATCTTCGCAATCGTCGCCGTAGTCAGCACGCCTCGCCCGCCATCCAGCATTGCTTGCGCAAAAAGCGCCAGATCGTCCGCCGTGGAAAATACGCCCGCATGCCCCGCCACGCCGCCCATCCGGCGAGCCGTAGGATCATGCACCACGCCGCGCAGCAGGTGATGATTCTCATCGTCTTCAGTGGGCGCAACGCGTGTTAAAGCACCCGGCTCCCACGAATGCGGAGGAGCGAACCGCGTCTCCTTCATGCCGAGCGGCGCAAAAATATGCTTCGCCGCATACTCATCGAGCGACTCGCCCGAGAACCGCTCCACCAGCGCTCCCAACACCACGAAGTTGATATCGCTATAAACAAACGCCGCGCCTGGAGCCCGCTCCGGAGGCGCCTCAAACGCCATCCGATACGCCGTCTCCTTCCCTTCCCACTTCTTCGCCAAATCCAGGTCCGGACCGAGGCCCGAGTAGTGCACCAGCAACTGCCGGATCGTAATATCCTGTTTCCTATTCTGGCCAAACTCGGGAAGATACTTCGCGACCGGATCGCTCATGCGAAACTTTCCCTGCTCCCACAGCTGCATGATCGCCGTCGCGGTTACGACAACCTTGGTCAGCGACGCGCAATCAAACACGGTATCGAGCGTCATCGCCTCCCGCCGAGGTTCAATCGCGCGGCTGCCGTAAGCCTCCCGATACACCACCTGTCCATCGTGCCCGACGATGAGGACGGCACCGGGGATCTGCCGTTGGGCGATGGCGTCGTTGACGATGGGGTCGAGAACGGCGAGGCGGGAATCAAGCGAAGTCTGGGAGAACGCGGCGGCAGAAAACAGGAGAGCGGACAGGAGAGCGGAGACCAGCAGATTTTTCGGCGAGTGTTTCACGTCTGTTGTGACTCTACATGACCCCGGAGACGCGGCTCAAGGCTGAACGGTACCAACGATGCTCTCTAGGTAACTCCCCGATTGCCTCTGCTCGCCGCCTTTGCTATAACCCCATCAGTTCACAAAATGCCCTTGAACGTGACGCTGCCCAATCGAGAATCCGGCTTTTCCTTCCTGCTGCGCAATTTCTCCGCGCAGGATGACCAGTTTCCGAGCGCCTTCAGCATCCTGGAAAAGGCCATCGCCGCCCACGCCTTCCCCGCCTGCTCGCTCGCGGTCACCTTCCGCGGAGAACTCGTGGCCCACAAGGCCCTCGGACGCTTCACCTACGATCCGGCGTCGCCCGAGGTCAAAACCGCAAACCTCTTCGATCTCGCTTCGCTCACGAAAGTCGTCGCCACGACCGCCATGGCCATGATTCTCTACGAGCGCGGCCTGCTTGATCTTGAAGCCCCGGTCACGGCAATTGTTCCCGAATTCGCTAATAATGACGCTCGCCGCCGCGAAATCACCCTGCGCATGCTGCTCGCGCACAGCTCCGGCCTGCCCGCCTACGAAAAACTTTTTCTTCGCGCGAAGGCTCGTGAAGACCTTCTGCAAGCTGCCTTCACCACCCCGCTGGCCGCTGCTCCCGGTGCGCGCGCTGAATACAGCGACATCGGCTTCATCATTCTCGGCGTCGTCCTCGAACGCCTCGCCGACGAATCCCTCGACGCGTTCTGCCAGCGCGAAATCTTCGGTCCGCTCGGCATGACTCACACGACATTCAATCCTACGCGCGCCTTGAAGGACTCGATCCCGCCAACCGCCGACGATCGCACCTTCCGCCACCGCATCATTCAAGGCGAGGTGCAGGACGAGAACGCGAGCGTCCTCGGCGGCATTGCCGGACACGCCGGCCTGTTCTCCACCGCCGAAGATCTGGCCATCTTCGCCCACGCCGTGCTCAACGCCGGATACCCCATCCTCCGCCCCACAACCGTCGAACTCTTTTCGCGCCGGGAATCCGCGCCCGAAGGCACTTCCCAAGCGCTCGGTTGGGACACGCCCTCCGCGCCTTCGCAATCCGGAAAATACTTTTCGCCCCGTTCCTTCGGACATCTCGGTTACACCGGCACATCCCTGTGGATCGACGCGGAGCGCGAACTTTCGATAACTTTGCTCACCAATCGCACCTGGCCCGACTGCCAGAACGAGGCCATCAAACAGGTACGCCCGGCATTTTGCGACGCGGTGATTGAAGCCTTGGGGAAGCAAGCTTGAAACGCGAAGCGAGCAGAGAACTCCGCCGCCTCGGCACCGAGAAAATAAACTTCGCCTCCGCCGATCTCGATCGTAAATCGGCGCTCGAAATCGCCCGCATCATCAACCGTGAAGATGCCAAGGTGGCTCGTGCCGTGCAGGGGGCCCTGCGGCAAATCGCGCAAGCGATCGATCTGATCGCTGCGGCGCTCTCCCAACGCGGGCGCCTCATCTACGTAGGCACCGGCACCAGCGGACGCATCGCCGCCCTCGACGCCGTCGAATGCCCGCCCACCTTTGACGCCAACCCGCGTATGGTGCAATTCATCATCGCGGGCGGCCCAAAAGCGCTGGGCACAGCCGTAGAAGCCGACGAAGACTCGCGCGTGCGAGGCCGCAAAGCCATCGCGAAGAAGAAGCCCACGAGCAAGGATGTCATCGTAGGCATCGCTGCCAGCGGGCGCACTCCCTTCACGATCGCCGCCATTGAATATGCGCGCGCGCACGGCGCAAAAACCGTTGCCGTCGTCTGCAACCCGAAATCCCCGCTTGGCAAAGCTGCGCACGTCGCCATCGTGGCGGACGTCGGTGCGGAAGTTGTCGCGGGCTCCACGCGCATGAAAGCCGGCACCGCGCAGAAGATGATCTTGAACATGCTCTCCACCGGGGCCATGACCCGTCTTGGCTACGTCTACGGCAATCTGATGGTCAACGTCCACCCGAAGAATGAGAAGTTGGTCGAACGCGGAGTGGGCATCCTGGAAAAAGCCGCCGGACTCGACCCCCAAGCAGCGCGCAAACTCCTCGCCGCCGCAGGAGGTCGCGTCCCCGTGGCGTTGGTGATGGCCAAGGCTGGGGTCGGGCGGGCTGACGCTGCCGCTGCCCTGAAGAAATCCGCGGGCCGAGTCCGCCAAGCCATTGCGGCCGCGAAGCCCAGGTAGGAGGCAGATGCTCTCTTCGCCTGGGTTCTGCTGGCCTGGACTCTCCTCGCCTGGATTCTCCTCGCCTGGATTCGCGGGAGTTACAAACGGAACTCCTGCTGGCAGTTCCACGTCCCACGCCCTCGCATTCCCCGCTAGAATATTCACAGCATCCCGCTGCCTGTGCTTCATCGCGGGGTATCTCAGGAAATCATCACGACATGGATAAGCTGGTAATCCGCGGTGGTAATCCCCTGCTGGGGACGGTGCGAATCAGTGGCGCGAAGAACGCCGCGCTCCCTTGCATGGCGGCAGCCTTGCTCACCGACGAACCGGTGATTCTCGAAAACATCCCGCAGGTGCGCGACATCGAGACCACGCGCAAGCTGCTCGCGGCCATGGGCGCCGAAGTCGAACTCGGCTACGGACGCGCCCATCACCGCACCACGATTTGCGCGCGCACGCTCGCCGCTCCTGAAGCGTCTTATGAGCTGGTCAAGACCATGCGGGCCTCCACGCTCGTCCTGGGGCCGCTCGTTGCCCGCTGTGGCCGCGCCCACGTCTCGCTGCCCGGCGGATGCGCCATCGGTGCCCGCCCCATCGATCTGCATATCAAAGGTCTGGAGCGGCTGGGCGCGAAGATCACGCAGGAGCACGGCTACGTCGAGGCCGTCGTTGATCCGCTAAAAGGCGACCGCCTCCGTGGCGCTGAAATTGTTTTCGACAAGATTACTGTCACCGGCACCGAGGACGTGCTTATGGCCGCCACGCTTGCCGATGGCGAGACCGTCATGCAGAACTGCGCCCGCGAACCGGAAGTCGCGGACCTGGCCGCGCTGCTCAACGCCATGGGCGCCAAGATCCAAGGCGCGGGCACGTCGACGATCCGTGTAACGGGAGTCGCCAAGCTTCACGGCGCCAGGCACCGCATCATCCCCGACCGCATCGAAGCCGGAACCTTCATCATCGCCGGCGCCCTCACCGGCGGGGACCTCAACGTCGCCGCATGCGATCCCACGCACCTCACCGCCATTCTGCAGAAGCTGGCGGAAACCGGCGTGAAAACTGCGGTGAAAGCCGACTCCGTCCGCGTCATGGGCGATCAGCCGCACCAAGCCGCCGATATGAACACTGAGGAATATCCCGGCTTCCCCACCGACATGCAGGCGCAATACATGGCGCTGGCCACGCAGGCCGCAGGCACGTCGATCATCACGGAAAATATTTTCGAGAACCGCTTCATGCACGCGCAGGAACTGCTCCGCATGGGCGCCAACATCAAGATCGAAGGCCGCCGAGCCATCGTCCGCGGCGGAACTCCACTCAGCGCCGCCGCCGTCCTCGCTTCGGACCTGCGCGCCTCGGCCTCGCTCGTGCTCGCCGCCCTGGTTGCGGATGGTGAGACCATCATCGACCGCGTCTATCACCTGGACCGCGGCTACGAGAACATCGAGGAAAAGCTGAAAGCCGTGGGCGCCGAAATCCGCCGCGTCGGCAACATCTTCCCGAAACGAGCCGCAGCCCCCGCGCAATCCTGACGGGTAACGGAAACCAGCTGACGCAAACCAGGCTCGAGATGACCTTGTGTCTCGTCCATGGGGATAGCGTCCAGAGTCGATTGCTCCGCTCCAGATCAGCCCATACCGACCTTCCGTTCCACCCGGCGCATGTTACCCAGGTTACCTACGTGTGCCACTTATTACCGCATTTCGCCCTCCTGTTTATGCGACGATCATCCCATGGGGTCTGTCACAGGCGCCAAACCGGCTAAGGTGCTGTCCCCGGTCTTGTGCGTCGATCTCGACGGCACTTTGATCAAGGGGAACGTCCTTTGGGAGTGCGTCCTCTTACTCCTGAAGACTCGCCCCATCACCCTGCTGCTGCTCCCCTTCTGGTTGCTTTCGGGACGAGCCTTTCTCAAACGCAAGCTTGCCGCGCGGATCCACCTCAACCCCGCTTGTCTTCCCTATCGGCAGCAAGTTCTTGATCTCCTCCAGCAGGAAAAAGCCAACGGTCGCCGCATCGCGCTCGTAACCGCGGCCGACGGCGAGCTTGCCGACGCGATTTCCAGTTATCTGGGTCTCTTCGACGAAGTACATGCCAGCAACGGACGACTGAATCTCAAGGGAGCGAACAAAGCTGCAGTTCTAGCCGAGCGCTTCGCCCAGACCGGCTTCGAATATGTGGGCGACTCTGCCGCCGATGTAGAAGTTTGGCGTAACGCTCGCGCCGCATACGTGGTGGGCACCGAAGCCCGCGCCCGGCAAGCCGCAGCCGTGACCACGCTCAAAGGCACGATTCTCGAACCGCGGGAATCGTTCCGCACGACGTTCCGCACATGGATCAACGCCCTCCGCGGCCATCACTGGGCGAAAAATCTTCTGCTCTTCCTGCCCCTTGCACTGTCGCACAACCTCGCGGTCGAGCCCATTGTCCGCACTTTCGCTGGCTTCGCACTCTACGGCTTTTGTGCCTCCGGACTCTATATTCTCAACGACCTCCTCGATCTCCATTCCGATCGCGAACATCCATGGAAAAAAGAGCGCCCATTCGCCGCCGGCGCAATCTCAATTCCTGAAGGATTGCTCGCGGCGCTTATCTTGCTCTCGTCGGCGCTCGGCCTGGGATTCTTCCTCGACGTGCAATTCGGCCTGGCCCTGCTCGGATATGCCACGCTTACCATGTTGTATTCGCTCTATCTCAAGAAGATTGCTCTGCTTGACGTCTTCATTCTTTCGAGTTTCTACAGCTTCCGCATCCTCGCCGGAGCTCTGATTTCCGCCACGCCACTTTCGCAGTGGTTCCTGGCGTTCTCGATGTTTTTCTTTCTTAGTCTCGCGATGGCGAAACGTTACTCTGAGTTACTTCACGCCAGCGACTTGGTTAAGGCGGGTAACTCGGGACGCGGCTATCATACCGGCGACCGCGAATTGCTGCTTTCGCTCGGCGTCGGCAGCAGTTTTTCCGCGGTCGTCATTTTCAGCCTCTATGTTCACAGTCAGGACGTGCGTTTGCTCTACTCCTCGCCGGAGTTTCTCTTTCTGCTTTCCCCCATCGTTCTTTATTGGCTCAGCCGAAACTGGCTGTTGGCGCATCGCGGAGAATTAAAGGAGGATCCGGTCACGCTCGCCATCCGGGATCCCGTCAGTTACGGGGTGGCCGCGGCGTCGGCGGCCGTGATCGTTGCGAGCATGATGCACGTGCACTGGTAAGGTAATCGCCAAAGGTCTAATTGGTTTTTCGGAGTTAGTCAACTTGCTTTCGGTACACTAAGTATGTCAGGTCAATCAGCCGCAACCTTACGCAAGCAACCCGCAACCTCGCCGTCCATCAAGCGAGTTCTCTCGTGGGGCCGTTACCCGAAAACCGCGCACCATCATGTTCACAAGCCGGCGTGGAACGACCAGGTGCCGGAAATTCTCAGAGCGGCGGCGCCCGGCTCGCTGCTGCCCTATGGCCTCGGCCGCAGCTACGGCGACTCTTGTCTTAACGCCGGACGAGAACTGATTGACTGTCGCCGACTCAACCGCATTCTTGGTTTCGACGAATCCAACGGCATGGTCCGTTGCGAGGGCGGAGTCAGCCTCTCCGATATCATCGACGTGTTCCTCCCTAAGGGATGGTTCCTTCCCGTCACGCCCGGCACTCGCTTTGTCACCGTCGGCGGAGCCATTGCCAACGACGTCCACGGCAAGAATCATCACTGCGCGGGAACCTTCGGCGCTCACGTCCGCCAAATCGGACTGCATCGCTCGAACGACGGTCTGGTCATCTGCAATTGTGAAGAAAATCCCGACATGCTGCACGCCACCATCGGGGGTCTCGGTCTGACCGGCATAATCGCCTGGGCGGATATTCAACTCAAACGGGTGGCTGGTCCGTGGATCGACGCCGAACTCGTCCCCTTCCAGTCTCTCAGCTCATTCCTCGACCTGAGCCGCGAAAGCAACGACCGCTTCGAATACACCGTAGCCTGGCTCGACTGCTTCGCCGGGAAAAATCCTCGAGGCATCTTCTTTCGCGGAAACCATGCAGCCGATCATGGTAAGGAATTCCATCCCAAGCGCGGCCCCAAACTGCCCTTCGCACTACCGGCCTGGTTGCTCAACCGTTACTCTGTAAAGGCCTTCAACACCGCCTACTACAGGGTCCACGCGGCCAAGAAGGGTACAGCCGTCGTACCTTACGATTCGTTCTTCTACCCCCTCGATTCCATTCGGCAATGGAACCTGCTCTATGGCAGACAAGGTTTCCTGCAATATCAGTGCGTAATCCCGGAAACAAATCTCGAAGCTTTCGAGGAGTTACTCGATCGCATCGCCCGCTCCGGCATGGGCTCATTCTTAGGAGTGCTGAAGCAATTCGGCTCTGCGCCACCGGCTGGCATGCTCTCATTCCCGCGGCCCGGGCTTACCATCGCGCTCGACTTCGCCATGCGCGGGGAGCGCACTTTGAAACTCATGCAGTCGCTCGATGAAATTGTCCAGCAAAGTGGCGGAGCGCTCTATCCCGCCAAAGACGCCCGCATGAGCCCCGCTCTGTTTGAAGCCTCGTTCCCGCGCTGGCGCGGCTTTGTTCCCTACATCGACCCGAAGATGTCATCCTCATTCTGGCGACGTGTGACGGGGGCACAATAACAATGACAGTCACCGCGCACCCCACAACTTGGCGTCCCGCGGCCACGCCCGCGATTTCCATGAAGAAGATCATCATCCTTGGCGCCACTTCCGGCATGGCGCTGGAAATCCAACGCCAGTTGGCTTACCAGGGTCGCGAGTTACTCCTCGTAGCTCGATCACCCCAGCGCCTTGCCGAACTCCAGGCCGACTTAACGGTTCGTGGCCCACAGCAAGTCTTGACTTACGCTGCTGACTTAGCATCCATTCAACAACACACCGCCATCTTCGAATTTGCCCGCCACAACTTTCCCGACTTTGACACCGTGCTCCTCGCTTACGGCTCGATGCACGACCAGAAGGAATCTGAGGGATCGGTCGACGTTCTGCTGGAAGAATTGCGAGTCAACTTTGTCAGTGCCGCCGCGATCCTAACCTTGTTTGCCGCCGATTTGGAGCGCCGGCGCACCGGATGCCTGGCCGCCATCACCTCCGTCGCCGGAGATCGAGGGCGCCGCTCCAATTTTGTCTACGGTTCGGCCAAAGGCGCTCTTTCCCTATTCCTCCAGGGACTCCGCAGCCGCCTTCATCCCGCCGGCGTCCGTGTCATCACCATCAAGCCCGGACCGGTGCAGACTCCTATGACCGATCACCTGCGCAACTCCGAACGCTTTGCCGATCCGGAGCAGGTTGCCCACGACATCGTGGGCGCGCTCGAACGCCGCTCGCCCGACGTTCTCTACACCCCAAGAGTCTGGCGCTACATCATGACCGCCGTGCAACAGATTCCGGAAGCCATCTTCAAGCGCTTATCTTTCTGACATTGAAAGAAAAAGGGCCGCATCGCTGCGGCCCACTCTTACGTTATTGGCTCTGGGCGGCACGGCTGAAGCCGTGCTCTACCCGTTCTTGTTCGAACATAGTTCATAACTGCCCGAGACGGGGCAAGCCCCGTCTCTACACAATCTTTACCGTCTTCCGCGTCCGCCCCCGCCGCCGGAGTGGCCGCCACCGTGACCTCCCTGACCACCGCCTGGGCCGCGGCCGCGACCGCGCCGCCGGCGATTGCGATCGCGATCGCCCCCGCCGCCGCTGGGACGTCCGTCTCGCGCGCCCTCCGGACGCGCGGCGCTCGCGTCTACCGACGCAACCACTCCATCCACACGGTTGAAGTTTGGCTCGTCATCCGCGTCGAACTCGGCACCGCCTTCGATCACTGCCGTGGGCGCGCTCTGCGGCATTAAAGGCGCCGCGTCCGCTACCTCGGCCGTTTCTGGAAGAGTTGGAGCCACTCCGCCCGGCGACATCTTGGCGCGCTGCTCTTTCAGGATCGCCTTCCGCGACAGCTTGATCCGGTTGCCTTCGACGGCCAGAACCTTCACCAGCACCTGGTCGCCTTCTTTCAGCTCATCGCGAACATCCTTGATTCTGTGTTCGGCGACTTCGCTGATGTGCAGCAGGCCGTCCAAGCCCGGCAGAATCTCGACGAACGCGCCGAAATCCGCCAGCCGGCTGACCCTTCCGAGATATGTCTTCCCCACCTCGGCCGAAGCCGTCAGATCGCGAATGATCTGCAAAGCTTTGTTCGCCGAAACTTCATCGTTCGACGCCACGTTGACCTTGCCGGAATCTTCGACGTCGATCTTCACGCCGGTCTGCTCGATGATGCTGCGAATCATTTTGCCACCGGGCCCAATCACGTCGCGAATCTTGTCCACCGGAATCTGCAGGGTGTAGATACGAGGCGCGTACGCCGAGACCTTGACGCGCGGCTCGGCCAGGACCTCGTCCATCTTTCCGAGAATGAACAATCGCCCACGTTGCGCCTGGGCCAGCGCCTCGCGCATGATCTGCGAAGTGATGCCGGCAACCTTAATATCCATCTGCAGGGCAGTGATGCCGTCTTTGGTTCCGGCAACTTTGAAATCCATGTCACCGTAATGATCTTCCGCGCCCGCAATGTCGGTCAGGATGGCGTAGTGCTCACCTTCCTTCACCAATCCCATCGCCACCCCGGCCACCGGGGCCTTCAAGGGCACGCCCGCGTCCATCAGAGAAAGCGAGGCGCCGCAAATCGTGGCCATTGACGACGATCCGTTCGACTCCAGAATGTCGGAGACGACGCGCATGGCGTAAGGCCAGTTATCTTCGGTCGGAAGCACGGCCGTAATGGCGCGCTCGGCGAGCGCTCCGTGGCCGATCTCGCGGCGTCCGGCGCCACGCATGAAGCCGACTTCTCCCACGGAGAACGGGGGAAAGTTGTAGTGCAGCATGAAGCGCTTCTTGGCTTCGCCTTCAAAGCCCTCGAGACGCTGCATGTCGTCGCTGGTGCCAAGCGTGGTGGTAACCAACGCCTGGGTTTCACCGCGGGTGAAGACGGCGCTGCCGTGCGCGCGCGGCAGAACGCCGGCTTCGATCCAGATCTGGCGAATCTGGTCGAAGGCGCGCCCGTCGGGACGGTGCTTGTGATCGATCACCTGGTTGCGGAAAATGCGCTCACGCAGAATCTCGTAGTATTTCTTGAGCTTCGCCTGGCCAGCTTCGTCGTCCTCGGGCAGGGCGGCCAGCAGTTCCTTCTCCAGCGTGCGAACCAATTCGTGGCTTTCGGATTTCGGATGTTTTTCGGTATCAAGAGCGCCAGACAATCGCTTGCCGATCTTCGCTTCGAGGCTTTTGAAGTAAGCCTCGTCGAATTCCGGCGGCGTCACCTGGCGCTTCGGCTTGCCGACCTTGCTGCGCAACTCTTCGATGGCGGCACAGATCTTCTTGATTTCGGTGTGCGCAAATTCGATCGCGTCCACCACCGTCTCTTCCTTTACTTCTTTCGCGCCCGACTCGATCATGCAAATCGCATCGGCGGTGCCTACGACCATGATGTTGAGCAGGCCGTCACGCATTTCGGTGTAGGTGGGATTGGCGATGAAGCGGCCTTCGACCAGGCCGACACGCACGGCGCCGAGCGGGCCTAGAAACGGAATATCGGAGAGGGTCAGGGCGGCCGAAGCGGCGTTGATGCCGCAGACATCGGGATCGTTTTCCGTGTCGGCGGAGAGGACAAGGGCGATGACCTGGGTCTCGCACTTGAAGCCTTCGGCGAACATCGGACGGACCGGCCGGTCAATCTGGCGGCAGGTGAGAACCTCGCGGTCGCTCATGCGCCCTTCGCGCTTGAT
>JBEKWL010000022.1:0-30484 GCA_049513095.1 Terriglobales bacterium | reverse complement strand
TGGCGATCCGCGTGAATGCGGTAGCGATCGTATCCGGCGAAGATTTCGTCGCCGCCGTCGCCGGAGAGCGCCACCGTCACGTGCTGGCGCGCCATCTGCGACACGTAGTAGGTGGGCAGCATGGAGGAGTCGCCGAAAGGCTCTTCGAGCGAAGCGGTGAGATGCTCGACAGTCTGAACGACGTCGGGCTCAAGGATCATCTCGTGATGATCGGTGCCGAATTTTTTGGCGACGATGCGAGCGTAATGCGCCTCGTTGAAATCGTCTTTCTTGAAACCGATGGAGAAAGTCTTTACCGGGCCGGAACTGGCACGCGCCATCAGGGCCACGATGGTGGAGGAATCGGTGCCTCCGCTGAGAAAGGCGCCGAGAGGCACGTCGGAGATCAAGCGGATTTTGGTCGCCTCAAACAGACGCTCCTCTAACTCTTCCAGACATTCTTCTTCGTTCCTGGGCGAGTGCGTGTTGTATTCGGGGAGATCCCAGTACCTGCGGATTCGGATCTCGCCGTCCTGAAACTCGAGCAGGTGTCCGGCAGGGAGCTTATGAATTCCGGTGAACGCGGTAATGGGATCGGGCACATATCCGTAATAAAGATATTCGAGCAGGCCCTGGGAGTTGACCACGGCGAGTTCGGGAGCGACGGCGAGAATCGCTTTGATTTCGGAAGCGAAATAGAGATTTCCGTTGTGGAACGCATAGTGAAGCGGCTTTTTGCCTAGGCGGTCGCGGGCGAGGGTCAATTTGCGCTTGGTCTTGTCGTAGATGGCGAGCGCGAACATGCCACGCAGTTTCTTGACGCAGTCGGCGCCCATTTCTTCGTAGAGATGAATAATGACTTCGGTATCGGTGTTGGTGTAGAAGCGATGGCCGCGGCTTTCGAGCTCGGGGCGAAGATCGGGGAAATTGTAAATCTCGCCGTTGAAAACGATCCATGCGCTGCGGTCTTCGTTGAAGACGGGCTGATGGCCTCCGGAGAGATCGATGATGCTGAGGCGGCGCATGCCGAGACCAGCGCCGTCGGCGACGTAAAGTCCCTCATCGTCGGGGCCGCGGTACACGATCTGCTCGCACATATGGTGCACGAGAGCTTCGGTGATGTTGCTCTCTCGAGTTGTGCTCACCACGCCAGCGATTCCACACATGGTCTTTTCTATCCTTATTATCCTTTCAAGCTCACGGGGACAGAAATGGATTTCTCGGCCGACAGCGGCACGTCGGCAAGGCGTTTGAAACGATAATCACGGTAGTCGCCGGGATTGCCCTCGCGGCCATCGCAGGCGGCGAGCAGGATGTTAGCCATCTCGCGCGCGGCAACAAAGTGCAGCGTTTCCTTCCTGCCAGCCGCGCCGCCGACCATTGCGGCAAGAAAGCTGCGGAAGCGGTCGCCGATAACGGCGTCTTTCTGGGTCGGGTTCATGCTGTGGCAAAACACTTTGATGAACAGCCAGTCGGGACGTCCGAGCACGCGGACTTGCGCCTGTTTCCAGAGGGACAGCCGGTGCATGGACGGGGGATTGGCTCCGGTGATGGCGCCGTTTTCGAAAGCGGGCCGGGCAGAACTTAAGCTACGCCGGAGATCGGTTACGAGCGGGCCTTGCACGATAAGAGGAAACGTCCTGGGCGCGCGTCCTGCAACCAAGTCGTGCCCCTTGCGGTGCGGTGCTGCCTGATCGAGCGGAAGAGCGCATTCGTAAACGGAATTCGTTTTTCCGATCTGCGCCGGATGCCAGACCCCGCTCGGCATGGTCAAGTCGGCGTAGCAACCGGTCTCGGCCAGAATCTGCATTTCCGAATCGACGCCGCAGAAGCGTCCGGCGGCGGAGTTGGCGAGCGCGAAATTGCCGTGCACAAAAGCGTAGGCGAGGCGAGTGGAACCTGCTTCAACCGCCAGGCAGCGATGGCGGAAGGCCAGCCGGTCGCGGTATTCCGTGAGCAGTCGGCGAGTGTTTTCGGCGGTGTCGGGATGCGAGGTTCCGTGGTGCAGCTGAACCTCAACTTCTCCCCAGCCGGCATGGCAATGCTCGGCGAGCATCTCGAGCAAGCCCTCGTCGTACTGCTCGGCGGGATAGAAGTAGGTGTGGACAAGTGGCCGGCCATCGTGGTCCCGCCAGCCGTCGACGATTTTGGGATATTCGCGCGCCCACCATTCCAGGCGGCGCTCCTGCTCGGAACGAGGGACGCGCTTCTGGCCGTCTTCGGGATCAATGGCCGGTTCGAAATGATCGGCCAAGGCAAAGATCAGGTGCACGGGGCCGCGGGCAGGCGCGGCGAGAGCGCGCCAGGTCGCGGACGGCAGGATCTTTTTTGCATACGCGAGTTGGTTTTCGAGACCCATGTTGAAACCTGGACTGCGCTTACCTCGATGAGCCGCCCCTAAAGGCAGCCGGCTAGTTTCCTCTTGCCGGTTTGCGGCCACGGACGGCGATGGAGATCTCGCCCACGCGCATGTCTTCCATGCCCATCGCTTGATACCATTTGAACACCTGTTCGTAGGTGTGCTTGGACTGATACTTCGGAGAATACCAGTCGAAGGTGTCGAGCATGCGGGCTTCCGGATCTTTCTGGCGGTTCACCGGAAACAGGTGATGAACAATGCCCGCGGCTGGACGACCTACGAGGGGCACACGCTTCAAGCCCTGTTGCAAGTTGTAGAAGAACGGGACCGCAACTTTCAGAATGCGGTGCAGGGTCTCCGGCTTCATCTTGTGGGTATAGCGGCGCCAGACATCGCTGAAGCGGTACCACTTGTTGTATCCGCTGTAAAGCCAGACGGCGAGCAGACCACCTGGCTTTAGAAATTTATCCAGCGCTTTCACGGCGGCTTCGCAATCCGGCGTATGGTGGAGCACACCGATGCTATAGATGACGTCGAAGCTTTCGGGAGCGAAAGGCATGGCGAAGACATCGGCCTGAAAAGCGACAAAGTCCCGGCCGGCAAGATTCCTGGCGGCAACTTCGGCGGCGGCGCTCAAGTCAATGCCGACCACGCGCGCGCCCCAGCGGGTCGCGACTTCGGCGAAGCGTCCCATGCCGCAACCGACGTCCAGGACCAGTTTGCCTTTGAGATCTTCGGGGCAAAGGGCGGTCTTCATGAGGAAATGGCGCTCGGATTCGCGCAGTTCGTCATGGTCGAGCTGCGTCTTCTGATAACGGTGCCACTGAAAACCGAAACTGGCGGTGTATTGTTGGCCCTCCACAAAGCGCGCGATGCCCTGCGCATTGGGATAGACGCGCTTGCAAGCGGGACAGAGAAAGCCCGCGGCCTGGTCGCTTTCAAGTTTCGAGCCGCAACTCAGGCAGCGCAAAATTGCCTGCAAGTCAGCGGACAGGGGAGACTGCACCGGTGGTTCCGCGGTCGGCATAAACCTCCAGGAAGTGACGCGGCTTTTTCGGCGGCGGGAGCGCCGTGCCGGGTTCTTGTTCTTGCTCTTTGATCGTCCACAACAATGTTGACGTAAAGGCCACGGCAAAATAAGGGAAGAACTGGTAGGCTTCGGGCGCAAACAGCGCACCCACCACGAAGCCGACCAGCGAACTTTGCAATGCTCCGACGAACAAAACGATGTCGGGATCGAGATTCTTGGTTTGTCGCAGGACTTTTAGATTCTTGAAAGCGCGCCAGAAAAACATGAGGTAGATAATCAGCACGGCGATGCCGCCTTCGGCGCAGACCTGGAGGTAGGTCATGTGCACGTCGTGCCAGATGAGCGACCAGGTGGGGAAGTTGCGAACGCCAATGCCAAGGATGGGATAGGTTTCGATGGCCTCGACGGCGCGCACCATGAGGTACTTGCGATCCTGGTAGGAACCGTAGGCGGATTCCTCGGTCGTGCTGTTGCCCGACAAGGCGGCAAAGCGATCGTAGAGTTTTCCGCCGAAGGCACCCATCACCACGGCGCCGACAAGGAAAGCAGCCACAATCAGGTAAAGGCGCTTTCCCTTGATGGCGAAGAAGTAGAGGGTGACACTTCCGGAGATGATGAGATCGATGAAACCGGCCCGGGACGCGGTCATAAAAATGGTGACCAACATCATCAGCATTCCGAAGAGCCAAAACACTTTGACGAGGGCATTCCTGGCGGTGACCATGAAGGCCAGCGCAAACGGCAGCGATAACACGATGGCGAATGCGAGATCGTTCGGGTTGGAATAGATGCCACCCAACACACTTTCGAGGCGGGGCACGTCGTGGCCCTTGACGACGGCGACGGCACAAGCGACGACCACCGAAAATGCCTGGATAAAGATGATTCTCCGCAAGCGGTCGAAGGTGGTAATCAACAGGAAAACCAGCACCCATGCGATGTAAATCTTGGAAAAATCCATGGTGCGAGTCAAGGCGCCGCCCCTCCACACAGGAGACAGAAATGCTCCAAGGTAGAGAAGGCCGATCATGATCAGGAGGAGTTTCGCCTCCTGGGGCAAATCCTTCAATGTGCGTTTGGTTTTGCCCAGGGCGGTGAACAGACCCCACATGGCCAGGATCGCGGTGATCTTGGCGAGCGGGAAATACTTGAGACCGGGAACCCAGTCTTCCGGGCGGGCGCAATAGACCACGAAGAAAGCGCTGAGCCAGAAGAACGCGTTCTTGGTCGGGTCCGCGGCCCGAAAGGATGTGCGCCTTCCAGAGACTTCCGCCGGTGCTATATTGCCGTTGGCATTATCACTGATAGCCACAAATTCCTCTTCTTCTTTCAAGCTTTCGTTTGGCTCAGCGCCGGCGAGACGCCGGCGCTACACTCTCAGCGAACATTATTCAGCGAACCCACACGGCCTTTCTGCCGGTGACAAAGTTGATGAAGGCGACCATGGCGGCGAAATTGAGGACAACGAAAGTGCGGGCGGGATCGGCAATGCGCGAGAGCGGGCCGATCTTGAGGCCCGCAAGCGCAACCAGGCTGAGCGCGTAAAATGCAAGCTGCGCCACGAGCGCCGCGCGATAGAGCGGCTGGGGCAGGAACATGGAGGCGATCAGAAGCGCCATTAAAGCAAAGGGCACGGCCAATCGCGAGAGCTTGTGGCTCGCGAATTCAAATCGAATCGCGTTTTGCGAGCTCAACAGCCAGGGAGCAAGTTGCAGGAGCTGATAGTTGCCGCTCAGGGTGCGAACCTTGCGGGAAAATTCCCGGCTCTCACCCAGGTCGGGCGAGTCCCAGGCGCGGGCGCGAGCGTCAAAGATAACGCGAAATCCTTTGCGCACGATCTGCATGGGCAAGAGGACGTCGTCGAGGATGGTGCCCTCGGGCAATGGCGACGCGTCGAGCAAGCTGCGGCGGGCGCAGTAGATGGCGCCGGTGGCGCCGGCGACCGAACCGGAGGCGGACTCCAGTTCACGAATTTTTTTTTCGATGCGCCAGTACAACCCCATTCCCTTCCCGGTCTCTCCGCTGGCGCGATCGCCCAGCATCAATTCACCACTGGCGGCGCCAACCTCGGAGTCAGCGAAATTCTCGATCAGCAAACGCAGGGCACCGGATTCGATCTGCTGACGGGCATCGGTAAATAGCAGCACTTCCCCGGCCGCCAGTTTGATCCCATCGTTGAGGCCAGCGGCCTTGCCCTGGGATACAGGTTTCAGCAGAGTTCGAACCCTGGTTCGTGCGTCGACTCGCAACCGGGGATCGCGGGCATAATCGGCCAGAATGGCGGGCGTGCGATCGCTGGAACCGTCGGAGACGACGATGACATCGAGCTTCGCCTGGGGATAGTCGAGCGTCAGCAGGTTTTCGAGCTTGCGAGCGATCACGGCTTCCTCATTGCGTACGACCATCACCGCCGAAACCGCCGGCGCAGCGGTGCTCTCGACAAAACCCCGGCGCACTGGCCGCGGTGACCATCGACTGCGCAGCCACAACCACGCGGGATAGCCCAGGTAGGAGTATCCGATGAGCGCAGCCGCAATCCAGAAGACGTATTTCATCTTCATCATTATTGCGCTCATTATTGCGCACCCCTGCCCAATAGGACGGTTTTGACCGTCTGGAACATGATCAGCAGATCCAGACCAATGGAAGCGTTCTTGATGTAGAACAGGTCGTACTGAAGTTTTTCGCGCGCATCTGCGACCGTGCTGCCGTACTTGTATTTGACCTGCGCCCACCCGGTGAGGCCGGGCCGCACCATGTGGCGCACGCCGTAATAGCGGATCTCTTTGGAGAGCATATCGATGAATTCCGGGCGCTCGGGACGCGGGCCGACGAATGCCATATCGCCCTTGAGCACACACCACAACTGGGGAATCTCATCGAGGCGCGAGGCGCGCAGAAACTTGCCGATGCGTGTGACGCGCGGATCGTGATTGCCCGCCCACTGCGGGCCGTTCGCGGCTTCGGCGTCCTGGCGCATGGTGCGGAACTTCCTGATTTTGAACACGTGTCCGTTCTTACCCACTCTGTCCTGGGTATAGAACACGGGACCCTTGGAATCCAGACGGATAGCAAGCATGATGAACGGAAGCGAAGGCAGGGCGAGGATAAGACCGATGAGCGAGATAAGGAAGGATAGCGCGCGGCGAACCATCATGAATGCGGTGCTGCGGCGAAAGCCCTGGCCATACACCAGCCAACTAGGATACAGATCATCGACCTCGATCTTGCCGGAGATTTTTTCCAGCCAGGAAGTGGCTTCCTCGATCTTGACTCCGTGCAGGCGCAGGTCGAGCAGTTCTTCCATGGGGATGGTACCGCGACGATCGGGCATGGCGACGATGACGCGATGGACTTTTTGTGTGCGGACGATTTCCATGAGGTGGGCAGCGACGGATTCGCGGGTTACCGCGCCTTCCATCTTGCCCGTCCAACTGGCGATCTCGACGCCGGGTTCAGGATTCTGGCGCAGGCCCTGCACCAGGCGCTGGGCGCGGTCGCCGGTACCCAGGACGTAGACGCGCTCGACCAGAAAGGGCAACTGGACGAGCCAACTGAAGCCGATCCGCCATCCGAAGAGGGCGAAGGTGAGGATGAGCAGGCCGATCTCCGAAGAATTTCTTCCCAACAAGTAGCTCGGCCGCACGTAGGCGACGGCCGCCAGAATGAAGGCCAGCAGGCCGGGAACCAGGAGCAAGCGGAAATAAAGCTCGCTTTTGGTATTGAGGCGCGCGCTGTCGTACAGGTCGAGCCAGTGCGAACACAGCAATACCAGCGCCGTGACGGCGAAGAGCTTGAGGTAGCCACCTTCGTAGTTGAGCGCAATGTAGCTGTCTTCGCCGAGCACCAGCCAGGCCCCGAGCAGGAACGAGGTCCAGACGATCAGGGCCTCTCCGATCAGCAGGATCAGAGTGCGAACATTGAAAAGCCGGATCAACTTGCCTCGGTTCCTCTCAGGTTTGGCTGTTCACAGCCTCGCCATAGTAGTACTTCGAACGTGCATGATCTTTGGAGGCTCCGTTCAGCACAACTCCGAGCAGCAGCTTGTCGGGGAATTCTTCGCGGGCACGGCGAGCCAAATCGGAGGGCGTAGCATTGGAGCGCACGACCATGAGGATGCCGTCGCAGCAACCGGCGACCAGCGTGGCATCCGAAACGGGGATTACGGGGGATGTGTCCATAATGATCCAGTCAAACAAGGGCTCGACGCGCTGCAGGAACAGCTTCAGACGGCCGTTGGAGAGCAGTTCAGGGGCGCTGGGAACGGCCCGGCCGGCGGGCAGGAAGAACAGGTTTTCCATGGGCCCGCGTTGCAGGGCGGCGAACTCATCGCATTCGCCCAACAGGTATTCGGCCAATCCGGGCGATTGTGCCGCTCCGAGATGGCGGTGCATGCCGGGGTTGCGCAGATCGGCGTCGATGACGAGGGCGCGGCGCCCGTGCTGCCGCACCATGACCTGGGCGAGATTGGCCGCCACGAAAGACTTCCCTTCCTTGGGAAGCGCGCTGGTTACCAGCAGCCGTTTCAGCGGCATTTTCTCGCGGATCTGGTAGAGACGGTTGCGCAGGGTGCGGAACTCTTCCGCGCCGATGCGACTGTCGTCTTCCTGGAAGAAGAGCATGGTGCGCGGATCCGGATTCCATTCGGTCTGGGGGCAGCGGGCGAGCAGCGATTCGTAATTCAACCCGGAGGCCATGGTTGGCATGGCGACGGCACTCGACCGTTGCGACGAAGGCGGCGAAGGCATATTTTCGCGTCGCTCTTCGGGTTGCGGGAAGGCCGGGGGTTGCTGGAAGACGGGCTCGACGTACGTGCCCGCGGAGGTTGCTCTTTCCTGCTCGGCGCGTTTCAAAGCGTCATGGATGCGGCTCATAGTTTCCTTTCCTTGGGGAGATCTTGTTGTTCGGATTGGCGCAGCCGGTCGGCCAGCGTCGCCAAGGTGCGTAGGGCTTCGACCAGATCAAACTTTTCGGATGACGGAGGAGCCGACGCAATCATGGCTGAGGCGGCGTTGCCGTTGGCCAGATCGAAATCGCGGGCGACGGAATCGACGACTTCGACCGAGACCATCTTTGTCTGATCGACAAACGCGCTGACCAGGCAGTGCTCGCAGAGCAGGTTGATGATGCGTGGAATGCCCAGCGCGTAACGGAAAATGGCGACGGTGGCGTCGGATTCGAAGATCGGCTCGCCGTTCGACCCCGCGATGCGGAGACGCTGGTTGATATAGGACTTGGTTTCCTCAAGATTGAACGGATGGGTTTTGGCGCGCAGCGTCAAGCGCTGACGCAACTGGCGTAACTGGGTCTGCTTGAGGCGCTGTTCGAGTTCCGGCTGTCCCACCAGAACGATCTGCAGGAGCTTTTCGGTGAAGGTCTCGAGATTGGTGAGCATGCGGATTTCTTCGAGCACTTCGTCGGAAAGGCTTTGGGCCTCGTCGATGACCAGCACGGCAGTTTCACCGGCGCGATAGCGATCGAGCAGCCAGTTGTAGAGGCGCTGCAGGAGCTGGCTCTTCGACTTGGTATCGCAAGGAATGCCGAAATCGGCCATCATGAAATCGAGGAACTGGGGCACGTCCATGCGCGAGTTGAAGATGAAGGCGGTAGCCACCTGCTGCAGGCGTAGCCACTCCATCAATTTATTGATCAGCGTCGTTTTGCCGGTGCCGACCTCGCCGGTAAGCAACACGAAGCCTTTGCGGCTTTGTATGCCGTAGGTAAGGCAGGCCAGCGCCTCTTCGGTGTGCCGCGTGAGAAACAGGTAACGCGGGTCCGGATTGACGTTGAACGGGTTGGCCCTAAGTCCAAAAAATTCTTTGTACATAACCTTGCGCTAGACCTCGACGTGCTCGTGATCTTTTGGCGGGGCGGCATCTCGCCGGCCCCAGAAACGGCGCCGGGCGTTGCCATTACCGTCGGCGGCCGCATCGTCTTCGTCCTCACCCAGCCAGGGCACGGAAATCAGGAGGGGCAGATCCATGATGGCGGCAGCATCTTTTTCGGTGCGGATGGACTTGTCGCTAAACTCCAGAATAATGGCGATGAGGGCGCCGAGCGCCAGTCCGACACCCATGCCGCCCGCGGCAAAAACCGGGCGGTTGGGGAAACTGGGAGAATCCGGCAGGCCCGCCACGGCCAGAATGTGCATCTGTTCGCCCTCCTGCTGGTTCTCCATGCTGGTGGCCAGTCCGGAAGCGCTTTTCTTGGCCAGCAGATCCTTGTAGAAGGCTTGGGCGTTGTCGTTGTCGCGGGTGAGCAGTTTATATTGCTCCTCGACGCCCGGGCTCATGGCGGTGCGGCTCTGGTAGACGTTGATCTCGTTCTGCAGCCGCTTCTGGTCGATGGTGGCCTGCTCCATCACGCCCTGGTACTGGTGAATCTGCAGACGGAGTTGGCGAATTTCAGGCGGTTCGGAGGCGCTGGCCTTATCGCTGCTGTCGGTGGTACTGGCGGAGGCGGCCGCGGCGTTGACCTCCTTCAGCTTCTTCTCGACCTCGGCGATGTCAGCCTTGGTTTTGATCACGTCGGGGTGATCGTCGGTATAGCGCGCCTGCAGTTGCAGCAATTGCGCCTGCAGCTGGGTCAATGCTTGTTCAAGGGTCTGTGGATTCGTGCTGGACTGTGCACTTTTCCAGGCGGCCGTTTGCTGCGCCAGCATGCTTTCGGTGTAGGCCTTATCCTGTTGGGCGCGGCTCAGGGTCTGGGTGGAGGCATCGAGTTGCGAGTTCAGCGACATCAGAATGCGCATGTTGTTGTCGGAGTCACCGGGCAGCTGACCCATGTATTGCTTCTTGAAGGCAGCGAGCTTGGCATCTTGCTCGTCAACCGTGCGTTTGGCGTCTTCGAGCTGGCGGCCGAGAAACTCGGTGGTGCTCTGAGCGATCCCGGCGCGCTCGCGCAGGTTTTCATCCACGATCAGCGAGGTCATGGCATTACAGATTTTTTGTGCGCGGACTGCGTTGCTGTCGGTGTAGTTGACGGTGAAGCCGGGCACCGGCTCGTCGGTAACCGAGGGCTTCTTTTTCTTGGCGCCAGCAAGTCCCGCCCCGGCCGCAGCGGCGCTCATCGAGGTGATCACCGGCTCGACCTGCATATTTTGCTGGATCTGCTGAATGAGCTTGTCCTCTTCATCAGGTTTGACGAGCCCGAGGCTTTGAATTACGGGGCGCAGCCGGCTGGGGCTCAGAACCTCCTGGCTGAGGGTCTGGACGCGCTGGGTAAAATCGGCAGTGATGACCGGCTGGACGTAGTTGTCGGGCACCTTCTGGCCTTCCACCAGAACCGTGGACTGGGAGGTAAATTTCGGCGGGAAGACATAAGAGACCATGAAGCCCGTCAGGGGGGCAATCAGGGTCGGGATCAAAATCACCTTAAGGCGCCGCCGTAGCATCGCCAGATAATCGTCCATTGTCAGTTCGCGATTCTCACTCATCCTGTTCACCAATCTGGCCGTCCGAGGCGGCCAAGAAATTATTCGATACGAGTCGGAGTGGGGTGCCATTCCACCCCGATGGCGCCGACCTGCCGCTGAGAAATTCTGCCGGGAGGGCCACCAAAGCTGACCTGAGAATTGAAGGCCAACTCGCTGAAGCGATAAGCGGCAAAAAAGTCGTAAGCACGTCCGAAGTGTTTGCGTAAAACGGCCCCGCCGGAACCTTCGTTGTAGCTGGTCGCACCGATGGCGCCAATCGCCACTTGCGGCACCTGAAGTTCGCTGTTATGGGAGTAGGCCAGATCGCCATAGAACACCCAAGTGCGTCCCAGTGGGCGGTTATACGCGAGCCGCGCCGCCTGGGTATCGGCGCCGAGGAAGAAGCCCGATCCTGCCGAAGTAAATTTTTCGTAGCTTGCGACCACCGACCCATGGCCCAACTTGTAGCGCAGCTGAACCCGCGCGCTCAACGTCCAATGCGTGTAGTTGGTACCTAGCAGCCCCACGTCGGTGTACTGCGGACCGGCTGAGGCAATGAGGCTCATCCTTCCGGTGATGGTATGGCTCCAGCGCAGATTGACGACGTGGTTATAAATCTCGCCGCCGGTATCTTGCGGAAATTGAAACAGCTGAAAAGCGTAGACGGCGCCGAGCTGATCGTGACGGGAAAGGAGGTGGCTGTACCCGCCCTCAACTGTGACCTCGTCGCTGTTGATCAGAAGTTCCGGGTTGTCGAAGAAATGAGCGTTGCTGAATGCGCCCACCACGGTGATCGCGGACTTCGGATTGAGGGCTTGAACCACATCGAGAATCGCCGTGTTCGCGAGCCGGGGAATCTCTCCAAGCGCACCGAACTGACCGCTGCCGAAGGATTGGCTGCCGGGCAAAACACCTCCCGCCAGCGAGTTGCCCATGCCGCCGATGGCAAGACCCAACCCCGGGACGGCACCATAGGCGGCGATGGAGAAGGTGCCGTCGGGCAGGTAACTGAAGGCGTCGCGCAGCGTCACCTGGCCAGTTCGCCAGCGCGTCACGGCCTCCAGGCCGGCGGCTTGCAATTGCGTCACGTAGTAAGGATTGTTGTAGAACGCTCCGCCGCCGAGGTACTCGAGAAAGAGATCACTCTTGGGCCAGAATTGCTGGAGATCGAGCGCTCCGATAACGCGGGTGGTATTTGCTAAATCGGTGTTGCCGAACTGGTCGCCCCCGTTCGTGTCCGCCGCTTCGCTCACCTGCAGAGCTGGCGAGATGAAGCTGCGAGTGGCCGTATGCAGATCGAGCCTGGGCTCGTCCAGGCCCGTTACCGGAGGGTTCTCCGGGTTCAGCACGGGCGCGTTCTGCCCGAAGGCCGGCACCGGAGTGGTCCCTGGCTGAGACTGGGAAGTATCCTGGGCGACCGCGCAGATGCTCATTCCAAAAACCAGCAGCGCCAACCTGATTGTTCGCATTTTTGTCATGCTTTTCATCCGTAGATCCCTTACAGGACCGCATTTCCTTTACGGGACAACAATTGTATCCCCCGGCCGCAGTGCATAATTCTGTTCGATCTCTTCACCTTTGACCAGCTTGCGATAGTTCACCGGCAGTTTCTGCTGCTTGCCGTTCTCGGTGCGCAGAACGTAAATGCGTTTAGTGTTGGCAAACTGGTTTAATCCGGCGCTGGACAACGCCTGTAGAACGGTCATGTTGGGCAACATCGGCATGGCCCCGGGATGAAAGACTTCGCCGACCATATAAATCCGCTTGCTGTTGATCTGGGTCACCACCACCGTGACACGCGGGTCAGCGATGTATTTTTTTAGCTTCTCCGCCACCGAGGCGGCCAACTGCTGGGGCGTTAGCCCTGAGGCCTGCACATCGTTGAGCAGGGGAAGAGAGATTTTGCCATCGGGACGCACCGGTAAAGTCGCGGTAAGGTCGGCTTCTCTCCACACGGCTATGTGGAGCACATCCTCGGGGCCAATGACATACCCGAGTCCGGCTTGACTGTCTGGAACGGCATTCGTCGCCTGGTCGGAAGCGGCCTTGTCAGAAGCGGAACTGGCGGCCGGCTGGGCAGGCGCATCCTGCGCCAGCGCGATGCTGCTCATCAAAAATAGTGCCGCCGCCGCTTTCCATGCTGATTTCATATCTTCTCCTCTAAACTCCCTTACTCCTCTCAGACTCTGAGCGCCGTGCTCAGGCCCCATACTCTTCGCATCCGATCTGCTTCAGCTTGTAGAGAAGCGCTTTGTAGCTGATCTGCAACTCCTGCGCGGCCCGGCGCCGGTTCCAGCGGGTGCGAGTCAAGACCTGCAGGATGATTTCCTTCTCGGCTTCGCGCGAGGCGGCGCGCGCCGCTTCTTTAAGAGAAATTTTCTCGCCGTTGCCGCCGCGATCGACGCGCCGCAAAAGCGAGCGCAATCCTCCCATGGCGAGCGTTTCATCACCCAGCGCGACAATGGCTCGAGCGGCGTCTTTCAGTTCGCGAATGTTTCCCGGCCAGTTGTATTCCAGGAAGAAGTTTTGGGTCTCGGGACTGAGGACCGGCACGGCCCGGCAAAAATCACGGGCAGCGGCCGAAAGAAACCAGTCGCGCAGAACGGGGATATCTTCCTTCCGCTGGCGTAATGGCGGCAGCCGCAAACAAACTCCGCTGATTCCATAATAGAGGTCTTCGCGGAACTTGCCGGCCTTGACCTCGGGCTCCAACTCGCGCGACGTTCCGCAGATGAAACGAGGCACCCGGCGTTGCTCTGCCTCGGTCAAACCGATCTGGCGAGCCAGTTCTTTCTGGGCCGCCGCAGTAAGGTCTCCCACTTCCTGAAGATAGACGGTTCCACCTTGCCCGTCGCGAGCCGCCAGAATTTCTTCGCTGGCTTCATTACCCTGACAGACCTCAAACGGCTCCGAGGCGCGGCTGGAAAGAACATGAATGCGCGCCGCCGCTGCCGCCTTGCCGGAACCGTGCTCAGCCACAACCAGCACGGGAACGTCATTCTGCGACAGCTCGCGGATCACGGCTTCCACCGTGCGCATGCCGGCGCTAACACTTTCCAGCCAGACACGAGCGCCGCTGTTCGGCGGTGTTCCGGCAGTTGCCAGGATTTCGGTTCTGTCGAGACCCATACGATTCCGCTTCACTATTTCGCAACCAAGAACAGGAGGGGGACGTCTTGGACAAACGGCGTATACAGTCTAGAGCACACGCGCTGCCAATCCGGTCAAAATAGTTGCGCGCCACTAAAACAATATATGGCTATATTTCAACGACTTGCGATTGAGAACCTATACAGCGGCTCGGCTTATACGTTACCACATTGCGGATAAATGGGAAATTTATTGCCCACCCCTTAGCTAGTTCTGGGGCATTACTTTCCACCTGCCTTGGGGCTAAAGTCCTAACTGTCTGCAAGTAATAGAAAACTGGTCCCCTCCTTAAAGGGACAACGGGCCGGTGACGACGTGTTGGAGCAAATGGGAAATGGTTTTCCCTTTTCTTGCGGCTCACCGCACTCACGGGTTGCTTGTCCTGGCGTGGAAACGACCCGCCAGAGGTAACCTCCGCTCGCAGCCCGAACTGCTGCTTTCACTTGGCGCGAGGGCCCGCTTTCGCTTATTCTCAGACCCAAGCGCGCTATATGAGTAATTCAGTAGAGGCAGCTCCGCTCCTTTTGGACGAGGGTGGTCGCTTGAGGTCCGGCTTGCCTCGTTGGCAGGAAGTGGCGCTGCTGCTGCTGACTGCCTGGCTTTACGCTTCGATTCTCGCCCGCCTTTTCCTGCAGTGGGTCGGGCCCTCCCACGATCCCAACTTCGAGCACGGAATCTTCGTCCCCCTCTTTGCTTCGTTTGTTCTCTGGCAGGAGCGCAAGAGACTAAAGGCAATTGCCTCCTCTCCATCCTGGGCCGGTTTTCCGCTGGTGGTGCTGAGCCTGCTTATGCTGGTTCTGGGAGTTTTGGGCGCGGAATTGTTTTTCTCGCGAGTATCGCTGCTGATCCTGCTGGCCGGCCTGATCATTCTGTTTCAGGGATGGAGCTTCTTTCGCGCCGTTCTGTTCCCCTGGGCTTTTCTGTTTCTGATGATCCCGATCCCGAACCTGATCATTAACCGGGTCACCTTTCCGCTTCAGTTGCTCGCCACAAGGCTGGCGACAGTACTGTTGGAACTCGTCGGCGTTCCCGTGTTGCGGCAGGGCAACGTGATCGTGCTGGCTTCCATTTCGCTGGATGTCGTCGAAGCATGCAGCGGAATCCGCTCTCTTCTTACCCTGCTCACTCTGGCCATTATCTACGGGTACCTCGTGGAGACTCGGCGGTGGGTGCGGGTGGTGCTGGCAATCTCAGCCCTGCCCATCGCAGTCGTGGCCAACAGCTTTCGCGTTTTTGTCACCGGGTTGCTGGTGCAGTACTGGGATCCCGAAAAAGCCATGGGATTCTTCCATGCTTTTGAGGGATGGCTCATCTTCGTGGTGGCGCTGCTCATGTTCTTCGCTCTGCATCGCCTGATCTGTCTGATCTGTAAGAGCGGCCCGGAAAAGACCGGCCCCGAGACGAGATCCGCATGAATACCGGGTCTCTTCGCTTCGGGATGGTGGCGGCGCTCATGTTGGCCACGGCGATCGTGCTGCAAGCCCATTCCCGCAGCGAGTTTTTTCCGCCGCGCGCGCCTCTGAGTTCCCTGCCCTCGCGGATTGATGGTTGGACGGGAACCGACGACGCCCTCGACCAGCAGACCCTCGACATCCTCGGACCGGGCGAGTTTCTGGTGCGCGATTACGAAAACGCGAGCCAGCCGCAACCTCAGCCCCAACCCCAGCCCCAACCCCCGCCGCGACCTTGGATCAATCTCTACATCGCCTACTTTCCGTCGCAAAAGGCAGGCGATACGATCCATTCCCCGAACCACTGCCTGCCGGGTGCGGGATGGGTTCCGACTTCGCGGGAGGTGGTGCAGATTGCCCGTCCCGACGGCTCTTCGTTCCCCGTCAACCGCTACGTGGTTTCAAAATCGGGAGACCGGCAACTGGTGCTGTACTGGTTTCAGGCGCATGGCCGCGAGGTGGCCAGCGAATACTGGGCCAAGTACTATCTGGTGTCCGATTCGGTTCGCATGAATCGCAGCGACGGCGCGCTCGTGCGCCTGATGACCCCGATGCTCGAGGGCGAATCTGCCGATGCCGCTCAGGCGCGCATCATGGAACTTGGGTCGCAGTTTATTCCGCTGCTCGACAATTACATTCCGCGCTAGCGTTCTGAGTGAGAAATTCATTTTATAAATGAACCGCCTTGAAAGAGCGCGGCTTCAGCCGCGCCGCAATGCGTCCCTCATGATAGGGGCTTCAGCCCCTGCAACTTCACGCTGCAATGATTGCTGTGGAACCGCACCGCACTTTCGGATAGGATGGCCGGCATGGGCCAGATTCAACGGGCGCAGCGTATCTATCGTGAGGGCGGGCTGAGAGGCCTCGCCGGCGCCATTTTGCACAAAGCCGGGATGGGGCGGATTTCACCCGGCCCCGTAGCCGAAACCCCGTATCTCGACTGGCTGACGTTTGCGAACGCGGGGATGCTCGATAAGGGGAACATTGATTCGATGGATTACGCCATCCGGAACCTGCCCAGCGCGGCGCCGATGATAGAAATCGGCTCGTTCTGCGGGCTCTCGACGAATGTTCTCACCTACTTGAAAGAGAAGCGAGCCGCCCGGAACCGGCTTATAACGTGCGATCGGTGGCTTTTCGAAGGGGCTGCGAACGGAGAGCCGCTGGGAGACTCGACAACCGTCACGCACGAAGAGTACAGGCGGTTCGTCAAGGAATCATTTTTGCGGAACGTTCGATTATTTAGCCGCTACAATCTGCCCTTCACGGTCGAGTTGTTTTCGGACGAGTTCTTCTAATCGTGGGCTCGCCAGGAAAAACGTCCCGACGTATTTGGCCGCGAGATCGAACTCGGAGGCCCCATCAGCTTTTGCTACATAGACGGGAACCACTCTTACGAATTCGCGCGGCGGGACTTCGAGAACTGCGATCAGTATCTGGAATGCGGCGGCTTCGTTCTTTTCGATGATTCTGCGGACGACTGGGCTTTTGAAGTTCGGCGCGTGATCGATGAAGTGAAGCACACCGGCCGCTACGATCTCATCGCCCGGAACCCGAATTATTTATTTCAGAAGATCAGCTCGCCTTCTACCCCCGAGCGCTTTCCGACTGCAACCCTGGACCAGAAGGCCGCGTGACCGATTTTTCGTAGCTCCACATCCTAAATTCCTCCGCTGTCAGGCACGACCCCTGCCAACAAAGATCTTCTCCTCCGCGCGAACGCCGCGACGGAAAAAGCCGGCCACAATCAGGAGGTTAGAATCGCGATGCTATAATTCGTTGCGCGCGATGGGGAGTGTTAAATGGAACTGTTCGAAAAGATCATGGCCGCGATCGGCGTGGTAAGCTGCGCTCTCTTTATCGTGGGTGCCGCGGTGATCACGATCCGGCACGTCCGTTTCAGAAAAGAAAGGCAAACGATTCGGCAGATCCCCGGCTCTCGACCGTATCGCGCAGACTCGGGCCAACCGGCTGCGCGGCGAATCGCTTCCTAGGATCACCACTGTCCGGCGATCAGTTCACGCTGCTTTCTTCTTTTCCGCCGTCAAGGTTTTCACCATCGCAATGCGCCTGTCGGCATCGCCGTGCCGGTCCACGGCTTCGCGGCTTTGCTCCTCGGTTGCTCGTCCAGAATCAGCGGGCAGAAATGCCCGGATACTACGCGTGAACTCGAATCTCCTCACACTTCCAACCGCAATTCGCCGCGAACGCCTGCGGCAGAAACCGCACCAGGTCCGTCGCCACCAGAGAATTCTCGCCGACAGATTCGCTGGCCAAATCGCCCGCGAGTCCATGAAGATAGACAGCGAGAGCAGTCGCTTCAAGCGCATGCTGCGGATGTTGCGCGATCAGGCCAGCCACCATCCCGGTCAGAATGTCTCCCGTGCCTCCGGTGGCCATGCCCGGATTGCCGGTGGGATTCACCCACACGGTGCCATCGGGCGCTGCGATAAGTGTGCGATGTCCCTTGAGCACGACAATCAACTCATGTTCGCGGGCAAAGTTTCGCGCGACCTCCAGGCGGTTCGCTTGAATTTCGGCAATCGCCAAGCCGGTCAAACGCGCCATTTCTCCCGGGTGCGGGGTGATGACGAGGGTTCGTCCGTGGCCGTTCAGTTTGTCGGCCGCTCCTTCGAAGGCGTTCAGCCCGTCCGCATCCACAACCATCGGCTTGTCTTTGTCTTTGCGCTTGACAATTGCGCGCACGAATTCGGCGGTCTCGGAATTGCGCGAGATGCCTGGGCCGATGGCGAGCGTCTTGCGTTCGAGAAGCGTATCGAAGCCTGATCTTGATTCCAGCGCTCGCAAGGAGATCGTGCCCTCTTCGGTTTCTGGCAGCGGCTCGGTCATGATTTCGGGATGAAAGGCCGCTACGGTTGCGAGCACGGATTTTGGCGTGGCTACTGTCGAAAGACCGGCGCCCGCTCGGAGCGCGGAAAATCCCGCCATCGCCGCAGCACCCGCTTTGCCGAGAGATCCGCCGATGACCAGCACGTGTCCATAGTTGCCTTTGTTGGCGTCACGCGCCCGGGGCGCGAGCAGCGGCGCGAAATCGATGGGAGTGCTCAGATGAAGTCCGAGTTGCGAGACGATGGCCTCCGGCGGTGAACCGATGGGCGCAATCACGGTGAGCCCGCCGGTTAACGACGCGAAAACGTGCGCCGGACGCGGCGCGGTAAAGGTCACGACGGCATCGGCGCGTGCTTCATTAAGCACACCAGCAGGAGAATCAGTCATACGTGCCGACCGTATGGCATCGGCATCGGCGCCGGAAGGAATGTCGACGGCAACAATTGGAGCCGAAGCCGCATTCATCCTGCGGATCGCCGCGGCATAGAGTGGACTGACCGGCGGACGAAAACCTGCGCCAAGGATTGCGTCCACGATCACATCCGCAGCGAAGATCTCCGCCGCATCGGATGAATCGAGGCCACTCGCCTCGCGCACGATCAGGGGCGCAGCTTTCAGTGGCTGAAGCTTCTGCAGCATCTTCTGAAACATCGCCGCCGCATCACCGCGAAGCTCTTCGGGATCCGACAACAGCAGAACGCGCACGGCACGGCCCGCTTCGACGAGCTTGCGCGCCACGACGAATCCATCGCCGCCGTTGTTGCCCTTACCGCAGAGAATGCCGACGCGCTCCGCTTGCGGGTAATCGGAGAGGACGAAACGAGCGACGGCTGAACCGGCATTCTCCATCAAGGTGAGGGAAGGCACGCCGAAGCGCTCCGAAGTGGCGCGATCGATCTCGCGCATTTCCGCCGTGCTCACGATTTTCATGGTTCGGACCCAGCCGTCAGTTCGAGTTCGCGCAGTTGTTGCGGCTCGCCCATGGCGATCAGGAAATCGCCGGCTTCGATGCGATCGTCAGGCGCGGGGTTGAAGTGCATGCCCGCCTCGCGCTTGATGGCGAGGATGATGACGCCGCGGTCCTGGCGGATGCGCGAGCTCTCGATGGTCTTACCGGCGAACGGACTGCGCGGGGTGACCGGTACTTCGCCGATCTCGAGATCCATGCCGAGATGCGTGGTGGCGGTGTCGAGAAAACTGACCACGTGCGGACGCAGGAAGGAATGGGCGATACGCTGTCCGGCAAAAACATAAGGACAGACGACCGAATCGGCGCCCGCGCTGCGCAGGTGTTTCTCGGCCATATCTTCGCTGGCGCGGGCGATGATGCGGAGGCTGGGATTGAGACTGCGGGCGGTGAGCACGATATAAAGATTGGTGGCGTCGGTGGTGGTGGCAGCGACGAGACCGCGCGCGTGCTCGATCCCGGCGTCGCGCAGAGTCTGTTCCTGGGTGGCATCGCCGACGAGCATGAGCCAGTTCTCGCTGGCAAACTTCTGCGCTTTGGCCTCGTCGTTTTCTATGATCACGAATTGAGCGGGGCGGCGCGCCAATTCGCGGGCGGCACTGCGGCCGACGCGTCCGGCGCCACAGATGATGTAGTGACCGGTGAGACGGCCTATGTTGCGCTCCATGCGGCGCCTTCCAAAGAAGCTCTGCAGTTCGAATTCTAACAAAGCCTGGGTGAGGGACCCGATGGCTAGAAACACGAGCGAGACGCCACCCAGGATGATGAAGACGTTGAACACGCGCCCGGCGTGCGACAAGGGATGTACTTCCTGGTATCCGATAGTGGTCAGCGTAGTGATGACCATGTAGAAACCATCGAACCAGGGCCATCCCTCGATGTAGTGAAAGCCGAGCGTGCCGAGGCCGACCACAAAGGCGAGCGCGGCGGCAATGAACTTGAGATTGCGAGAAGTCCTCATCGCTCCATCGTTGGGGCGTTCCGACGTTGCAACGTCCAGTGCCGGGCGGGATGGGCGATCCAGTTTCCCGCGCGACAGGTGAGTATAGCTCTGGCCGCAGTTGAGTGCTGTGACGATCAGTTGTGCTGGGAGAGGGCGGGTTGTTACGATCTCGATGTATGAAACTTTCCGTCATAATGCCGGTATACAACGAACGCGCCACGCTCCGGGAGGTCGTCCTGAAGGTTCTCGCGGTTCCCCTGGAGATCGAGTTGATCTGCGTGGACGACGGCTCGCGGGATGGCTCGCGCGAGATCCTGGCCGAACTGCAGTCTGAGTATCCGCAAATCCGCCCCGTTCTTCAGCCGCACAACATGGGTAAAGGAGCAGCGCTCCGCCGTGGCATTCAGGAAGCCACGGGCGACTACGTTATTATTCAGGACGCCGATCTGGAGTACGATCCGGGGGAGTATCCACGGATGATCGAGCCCTTGATCCAGGGCAAAGCGGACGTAGTATTTGGCTCACGCTTTCTAGGTGGCGCGCCGCATCGCGTGTTGTACTTCTGGCATTCGGTCGGCAATGGGTTTCTCACCCTGCTCTCCAATTGCCTTACCAACATCAATCTTTCCGACATGGAAACCTGCTACAAGGTTTTCCGGCGCGAAGTGATTCAGTCGATCCCGATCGAGGAGAATCGTTTTGGATTCGAGCCCGAGATCACGGTGAAGGTTGCGCGGCGAAACCTGCGCATCTATGAGGTGGGCATCAGTTACTGGGGGCGGACGTACGAAGAGGGCAAGAAGATCGGATGGAAAGACGGCGTTCGAGCCTTGTATTGCCTGTTGAAGTACTCGTTTAAAGAACCCCGGACCAGAGCTGCTGCGCAGGCAGTTCCGGGCCCGGATCGCTCAACCGTTGCGCGATGAATGTGGCGTTGGAGCGGTCTCTTTACTGTTGGCGTGTGTGTTTCTGCCTTACTCGCCCGCTGTGGGAGTTCGAACCGTGGTTGGTCGTTCCTGCACTTTTTCCGCCGCCCGTACCACTAAAGTTGATCGGTGGATTGGGCTTGTCTTTTACCGGCTTCAGCGCGGGTGCCGTCTTCTTTCCCGCAGATCCAGACGGCGCGGTGGTCTTGGCGGTCTGATGCTCAATGGCTTGCAAATTCTTGGCGTTGGCAGCGGAAGCCGATGCCGGGCCCGCCGTCTTGCCCATGGGCACGCTTGGCTTCGATGCCTTTTCGGGGACTGAATGCTTAACCTTGAATGTATTGTCTTGCTGCGCCAGGCCGCTGACGCTAATACCCACGAGTACGACCACAACCGCCAACGAAAATCTCATCTTTTCTTGATCCCCTGCCCGCAATCCCAAGCTCCGGAACTTCGAGACACCTATCTTTAGATGCACGCACCTTGCCATCCAGCGCTCAACTCTCTCCTATGTTAAACCCGCTGCCACGGGAAAGCACTCGCGAAAGTAGACAGAAAGCTAACGAGTTAGTCAGGTGAGCAGGTTCATTGGCAACGTCCGCCATCTTAAGCAGGATGAGAGTGATATGCAATGTTCTGCACGTTGCCGTCTGGTCCCTGTCCGCCAAGCAATCCTCCCAAATGTGACCCGGGTCACCTCAATCTCGGCGTGAACGCTCCTTATCCATTTATTAGCAATAGCTTATAGGCTCTAGCGCTGTTTCTTTTTTTTTGCACCGCAGTTCATTCCAAACGAAGGGATTTGGCCCGGCGCGCGCTGGCCAGATGCCGCGCCCAGCTGGGCCTTTCGCAATCTATGGCTTGCGGCAGTCAGGCGCGACACTGGTGTTGTCGGGGCTGAAATAGTTTGGGCAAGGGTGACCCTAAATCCCCCCGTTTGTATTAGTATGCGGGGTCGCCAAAGATGAGGTTCTTTGAACGGTCGTTCCGTGCAACTTCGCTTGGCCATTTCGCTCGTCATTTCGCTCGTTATTGCGGGCAGCTTGTTGCTGCTCGCTGGATGTGGGGGCCTAGCCTCAGGCTCGAGCAGCACAGCCACTGTCGGAACGCTTTCACCCAGTCCCTCGCAAATTACCTTTGGGAACATCAAAGTTGGGTCCAACCAGACCAGCACTGTGACTCTTTCGAACAGCGGCGGGGCCGATCTCACCATCACCCAGGCGACGCTGAGCGGCGCAGGATTTTCGATGAGCAACCTCGCCCTCCCGCTTACGCTGCACGCCGGGAACGCAACTTCGGCGACGATCACGTTCGCGCCCACCGGAAGCGGAAATTTCAGCGGCAGCGTCACGTTTGCTACCACCGCAAGCCAGGTAAACAGCACGGTAGTTGCCTTCTCTGGTGACGGAGTTGCTCCCGGAGCACTCTCTCCCAATCCTTCCAGCCTGGCATTCGGGAGTATTCAGGTGGGAGGCAACAACAGTCAGTCCGAGACGCTGACCAACACGGGCGGCTCCGCCGTAACGATCTCGCAGGCGACGGCGAGCGGGACCGGTTTCTCCGTCAGCGGACTGAATCTGCCGGTGACCCTCGCCGCCAATCAGAGCGTGACTTTCAACGCGACCTTTGCACCATCCAGCGCAGGCGCTGCCAGTGGAACATTGAGCATCGTCTCCGGCGCCTCCAACTCGCAGCTCAACATTCCACTCTCGGGCACAGGCGTGACGCCAGGCGCGCTGACTGCAACTCCGACGAGCGTTGCGTTTAGTAGCGTTCAGGTCGGCAGCCAAGCGAACTTGTCTGAAACGCTGACCAACACCGGCGGATCGACGATCACCATTTCCCAAGCGAATTTGACCGGGGCGGCTTTCTCGGTCAGCGGATTGACCTTGCCTCTCAATCTCACGGCAAATCAAAGCGTGACGTTTGCCGCGACCTTTACGCCGACCAGTGCCGGTGCGGCGAGCGGAAGCCTATCCGTGGTGTCGAACGCATCGAACTCGCCGCTCAATATCGCGCTCTCCGGGACCGGAGCGAACGCGGGGACGTTGGCGGTCTCTCCAACCAGTCTCAGCTTTGGCAACGTGGTCGTCGGGTCGAGTGCGCCGATCAGCGGCAGCCTGAACGCAACCGGCGCGCCGGTCACGGTTACATCAGCAAGTATTAACAGCGGTGAGTTTGTGCTCTCCGGAATTTCGCTGCCGGCAACGATCCCCGCCGGTCAATCCGCCACCTTCACCGTCACTTTCACGCCGGGGGCGAGCGGAGCCGCTTCGGCCTCTTTGCCATTTTCGAGCAATGCATCGAACTCGCCCGCCGTGGAAACGATGACTGGCACGGGAACGGCGCCAACTCAGCACACCGTGGACCTCATCTGGACCGCCTCGGCTGATGCAGTCGGCTACAACATATACCGCAGCACCACGTCCGGTAGTGGATACACGATGATCAACACGTCGCTGGATGGGACACCCGCGTACACCGACAGCACAGTCGCTTCCGGCCAGACTTACTACTACGTAGCCACGGCCGTGAATGCCAGTTCAGAGGAGAGCGGATACTCGAAGCAAGCGCAGGCCGTCATTCCGAATCCGTGAGCGTCGCGCTCAGCACGGCCGGCTAACTTTAGACCAGCAAGCTTTTGACCGGCTAATCCCGCCCAACCAACTCAGGGAATTGTGGCTCGCACTTCGCCGGAGAACCTGCTCTCGTTGCCGGCTTGATCCAGAGCGGTCACAACGTATAAATAAGTGCGGCCACTGACTGCCAGGCGATCTTCATAGGGTGGGCCCGGGACTCGGGAGGCGATTTTCACGAATCGCTTGCCGGAGATCGTGCTCCGATACACGTTGTAGCCGACGACCGAGGCTCCCGGGGCGACCGGGGGGGCTTCCCACATGAGCGTAACGGTGTGAGGCAGGCCTTTGTGAAAACATGCGAGGCCCATGCAAAGGACAGCACATACCGTCAGTAAGAGCCGGGATGGGTTGGTTCTCATTGATTGCCTGCCGCTGATTGCCAGCCGTTGATTGCTCGTGTCGCCTTTCGACTATAGTCGTTAGCCCTTTTTGAGGGAATTGGGCCACACCGCAGATGCGGAAGTTGCATTTTCGGGGCAACTGTCGCAAAAAACTTATCGTCTTGACGGCAGGTTATCAAAGGACAGTTGAATCGTGGAAGATTCAAAAGAATCGCCGACCAGAGTTCCGAGTCCTGCAATCGTGAAGATGCGAAGTCCGTTCTTTGCCTTTTGCGCAAGAAAGAAAATTTCAGCCTAGAATAACAATAGAAATCGAGGGCAGTTCTCTTCTCGGGAACCCTGCTTGGTTCTCGATAAGGCATTGCTTCAGAACGGAGTTGTTCATCTGTGAAAGTCGGCATAGATTTCGGTACGACCCGGATCGTGGCTGCGGCCGTGGACCGCGGTAACTATCCGCTCGTCAACTTCGAGACACCGGACGGGCACGCCCGCGACTGGTTTCCTCCGCTCATAGCCGTGCGTGGAGAAACGCGCGTTTACGGATGGGACGCCTGGTTTGTGCAAGGGCAACCGGGATGGACAATCATTCGCTCTCTGAAACGTTGTCTAAAAGATGCCGGCCCTCGGACCCGAATGGAAATCGGGGACCAGACTTTTGAAGTCAGGCAGCTGTTGCAGGAAATGATGGCGGCTTTGCGGGAGCAACTGCGCGAGCACTCCACTTTGCCCTTGCCCTTGCCGGACGATGGGGACAAGCCCTTGGAAGCAATGCTGGGAGTACCGGCAAATGCGAACAGCAATCAGCGCTTTCTTACCACCGAAGCCGCTCGCGAGGCGGGGTTCGACGTTTTGGGACTGTTGAACGAACCCTCAGCAGCTGCGGTTGAATTTGCCCATCGGGACCTTGTGAACCGCAAGGGCCGTTCCGGGGGTCGGCTCCTGGTTTACGATTTGGGAGGCGGCACTTTCGACGCTTCGCTCATCGAGCTCGGCGACGGCGAGCACTCTATTGTCGCCTCCGACGGCATTCCGACCTTGGGCGGGGACGACTTTGACGAGATTCTGGCAGAGCTTGCGCTGCAGGCCGCCGGAGTCTCCATCAACGAAAGGGACAGCCTCTCCGCGACTGAGTGGTTCGTCCTCTTGGACGAGTGCCGCGAGAAAAAGGAAGCGCTCAGTCCCAACACGCGCAAACTGACCGTCGATCTCGAACGTGTACGGCACAACTGGCGCGAGGTCTCAGTGAGTGCGAGCGCGTTTTACGAACGGTGCAGGCCGCTGATCGAGTCAACACGCCGGGTGGTCGACGATTTGCTGGCGGCGCACCCGGAGAGCCCGATCGATTCCTTATACGTCACGGGCGGGGGTTCGGAGTTGCCGCCGGTCGCGCGCATACTGCGTGAGAGTTATGGCAGACGGGTGCGACGCTCGGCCTACATGCGATCGGCGACGGCCATCGGATTGGCGATCCGGGCCGATACGCAATCCGGCTGCGTCCTGCGCGACCGGTTCATGCGGAATTTCGGATTGTGGCGGGAGGCAGACGAAGGGCGCGGCGTGGTGTTCGATCTTGTGTTTTCTCGCGGCACGGAGTTGCCGGGCCCCAAACAGCCGCCGCTGCGGAGCGTGCGTTCTTACCGTCCGGCCCACAACGTCGGACATTTCCGTTATCTGGAATGCGCACACCTGGCGCAGGACGGCCGGCCCGTAGGAGACATTACCGATTGGGACGACATCCGATTCCCGTTCGATTCGGGCCTGCAGGACCGGGCGGACTTGACTGCCGTGTCGGTGAGGCGAACGCCCACAACGGCGGACTTTGTCGTTGAGGAAACATACACTTGTGACAGCAGCGGCAATCTGGCCGTGGCGATTTCCAATAAGTCCACAGGGTATGAAAAGAGGTTCCGCCTTGGCCGGTGGTCTGTGAAGCAACCGAGGATATTGCCAAACCGCGCAGCAAAGCGCAGCGCCTAGCGCGGTTTCTGAAAAACTAATCGGGGGGGTAGAAAGCACACCTCGGGCGCTAGAGCGCGGACACATTTTCTAGCGGCTTAACGGCACCGCTGAAGACGTGCCCTTCTTCTTTCGCGGCGAAGTTTGAATTTTTCCGCAGCCTCTCTCTGCAGTGCGTCGACAAGAGTATAGTTCGGTGCCGCCGCGGCTTCGCCGGATCAGGCTCGGTGCTCGACTGGTACTACTTAACTCCTTCGGAGCGATCGGCGCAAACATGGGATGCAAACTCCTTGTCGCGCTGCAACTCGAAGTTGCGCATCATTTCATCGAAAGATGTACCGGTGGGCGCACCAGAAGGTTTGAACCGCCAGCCACATTCGGAGCAACCAAAACCCCGAAAACGCGGTTGCTCAATCCATACCAGCTTCCGGCTCATGGCCGCCCCTGTCGCTGCGCCCCAACCAGTACCCGCTTGCTCTCGAGGGACGAAACGTTCTGGTTCGCCATCAACGGCTCCTTTGGCAGCGGTGTGCTGCCTGATTGCAGCAGAGAACCGTCCCCAACGTGGGCGTGGCGGAAGATGCATAAGGAAGATGCATAAGGATGGGCGAAGTTTACATGCGCCAATTTGGATGGTCTGTCGGGCGTCCTACATAATCTGCTTGTGAAAAAGCGTATACGGCAGGAACCAGATGGTGCGGATCGGTCGGCAGGAACCCTCTTACTTTCGTGCAGCGCTGTGGACCGCAGATTGCTTTCGGAATTGTGCAGGACTTCTTTGTTTCTTAAGCCGCTCTAATCGAATCGGACCCAGCGAAGCGTGCGGCCAAAGTGCCCTGCCGCGAAAAAATTAAGATGTGCTTCAACCGCTAATGGAGTTCGCTAGGCTCGGCCCCTGTTCGTGTTGCGGGATGCCGGAGGGAGGAGAGATGGTCAAGGTCCAGGCCAACGAAGCGATCTTCCTGCATTCGAGCTGGCGCGCGGCGAGCACCTATGTCTGGGCGAAGTTTCGGCAGCGGCCCGACGCCTACTGTTATTTCGAACCGCTCAACGAACATCTGTTCACGGCGACGGCGGAAGTTATCGATCGCTTCCGCCCTTGGTCCTTTGCCAATCACCCTGCGCTCGACGCGCCCTATCTGGAGGAGTTTCGTCCCCTGATCGGTTCGGGCGGCGGCATACCAGGCTTTCCCGCCCATCTCACCTTCGGACGATACTGTGCCGCAAGCGATGACTCTTTGCCGGAGCTGGAAGCCTATTTGGCCGATTTGGCGACGCTGGCCACGCGGCTCGGCCGGCGTCCGGTCTACGGCTTCGTGCGCACCGATATGAGGGTGGGCTGGTTCCGCGCCCGGATGCCCGGCACGCATATCTTCATCCGCCGCGAGCCGCGCTGCCAGTTTCTGTCGATGTTGTGCCAAGCCGTGCAGGGCAATCCCTATTTCCTGCAACGCGGCGTGGTTATTCTCCGTCGCAATATGCAAGCACGGGCCTTCGCGCCGCTGCTTTCAGCCCTCGAGTTTCCGGCAGTCGAGTTGCCGCCATTGCTGGATTCGTCCAGCCTGCGCGAGGCTTTCCGGAGCAAGCTCGTGGATGAGACAGTTTTGCGTCGGCTTTACTTCATCTTCTATTTCATGTGGCTTCTAGCCAGGCAACTCGGCGAGCCGCAATGCCATCTGGTCATCGACATCGACTGCCTCAGCCTGGACGATTCCTATCGCCGCGAAATCGAAAATCGCCTTGGCGATCTGGTTGGCATGGCAATCTCATTCGCCGACTGCCGGGTCGAGCGCTATGACGAGAATCTCAGTTGGAGCGGTCCCCAATTCGAGGCTCTCGAACGGGAGGTCGAAACTCTTACAGGTCTTCGATCCAACGTCCGCCCGACAACATCGCGGCCAATCCACACCTCGATTTGTGCTCCGACGCCGACTTCCTGATGGCCAATTCCACTGCCGCCAACTGCCGTTCGCGGGAGCGCTTCTCTTCTTCGCTTGGACGCTAACGGTAAAACCAATGTAGGGTACCCTACAGAAGCGTCACGTCGGGGGGAACAGTGGACCCTGTATAATTTCGCGAGTAGCGCGAGTAACAGAGTTCCTGTTTCGCAGACCACGAGGGCGAGTTCACTCTCGCGTCTGGAATGGTTTTCGGTTCAAATTTGTGGCACGCAAAGACCTCCAACTCGTGCACTCCGGCGAGCGCACGAACGCCGCCGGGAAGCCCGTCAGCAACCTAATACTTCTATCGACCTCCGATAGCGACTATAGCTCGCTTCGTCCTCATCTCGAATACGTCAACCTGCCAGACCATCTGGTGCTTCACGAGGCGGGTGGAAAGCTGGAATTTGCGTATTTCCCGAACCGAGGTTTGATTTCTCTTGTAGTCGTAATGAAAGATGGAAAAACCGCCGAAGCTGGCATAGTTGGCAATGAGGGCTTTACAGGAACACTGGCGGCTGTTGGCCTGAGCAGGGGCCCAATGCGGGCGGTGGTGCAAATCACCGGGGATGGGTTTCGGATAGAGGCCGGAGCTTTGCAAGACATTTTGGAATCCGCTCCACACCTGCAATTGATATTGAGCCGCTATGCGGTAGTTCGGGGTATGCAGGTTGCACAAACGGCCGCGTGTAATCGGCTGCACGATATTAAGCAGCGCCTGGCACGGTGGTTGCTAATGACTCAGGACAGAGTGGATTCGGAGTTGCTGCCCATCACCCACGATTTTCTCGCAACGATGCTAGGGACAGATAGGCCTACCGTGAGCTTGGCAGCCGGTGTTTTGCAGAAGAAGAAGCTCATCGTGTACACCCGTGGCGCAGTGAAGATCGTGAACCGCAAGAAACTGGAAGACTCCGCCTGCGAGTGCTACGGGGTTATCCAACAGTACGATGGAGAGCTTGGCTTGAAATAAGCCGGCAAGTTAAAATTCCTGTTCAATGCCTCGACAGGATCGATCTACTTTCCGATGCTTGGCCGAAATGGCGCCCAAGCCACGGCGGACAACTTGTCGTCCCGCAGCGGCGGTGTAGTTCGGTGGGTGTGGAAGCGAGCGGGCATATACAGTCGCCGACTTCCATAGTCACATTTAATGCGGGGATATCCATAGCGGGCGGTTGAAAAATGACCCAACTTGGTAATTTCGATCATTCCGGCGAAAGAAGATTCAAGCTAAATTGACACACTAGTTGTCGCGGGCAGGGCTTGAGTGGGTGGAATGGGCTACTTTGAACAACGTAGCCCACTAGCGCCGGGTTCGCTTCTTGACATTCTCAAATCTGTGTCATATCGTAAGCAACAATTTCGGCGAACGGAAGAGAGAGGCAATTAAGCTTCTCGTCCGAGGGGTTTTGTACTCGCCGACTTCCTTCGGAGTACTACGTCTACCACAACATTCAGCAGCGTTCGCGTGCGTGCTGGGGAGCGAATCGTGAAGCGGACCATATTCCGTGTTCTGGCTGCTGCTCTTGGTTGCATGGCCTTCACAGGGATGCTATTTGGAAAGTCTTCTTCCTCTGTGACACTTACCTCTTCGTTGAATCCGTCCACCTATGGGAGTTCCGTGACGTTCACGGCTATGGTGACGCCCTCGGCGGCGACCGGAACCATGACGTTCAAGGACGGAAGCACAACGCTGGGAACGGGCGCGATCAGCGCGGGGAAAGCAACATTCAGCATCTCGACGCTGGCGGGGGGCTCGCATTCGGTCACGGCTTCGTACGGCGGCAACACGAATTACAACGGCAGCACATCCTCGGTGCTAACCCAGACGGTAAACCCAGCCAACACAACAACCACATTAGGTTCGCTTACGAACCCATCGGTATATGGTTCGTCGGTGACCTTCACGGCCGTGGTGACGCCCACGACGGCGACGGGGACAGTGACGTTCACGGATTTGAATAAAGCGACGCTCGGAACGGGCACGATCAGTGCGGGGAAAGCAACATTCAGCATTTCGACGCTGGCAGGGGGCATGCATTCGATCACGGCTTCGTACGGCGGCAATGCGAACTACAACGGCAGCACATCCTTGGCGCTAACCCAGACGGTAGACCCGGCCAACACGACAATCACCCTAGCTTCGTCTGCGAACCCCTCGGCATATGGTTCGTCGGTGACGTTCACGGCCACCGTAACGCCCTTGGCAGCGACGGGGACGGTGACATTCAAGGACGGAAGCACGACGCTGGGAACGGGCGCGATCAGCGGGGGGAAAGCAACATTCAGCATCTCGACGCTTACGGCGGGCTCGCACTCGATCACTGCGGTCTATGGGGGCGGTACCAATTACAACACCAGCACCTCTTCGACGCTGGCGCAGACGGTAAACAAAACGAACACGACACTCACGCTAGCTTCGTCTGCGAACCCGTCGGCATATGGTTCATCGGTGACCTTCACGGCCACGGTGACGCCCACGACGGCGACGGGTACGGTGACGTTCACGGATGGAAGCACGGCGCTGGGAACGGGCGCG
>JBEKWL010000021.1:0-31176 GCA_049513095.1 Terriglobales bacterium | reverse complement strand
TACATGCGGAAATAGTTCTGGAACGTGATGGTGGCGAGCGTTTGATTCTCGCGCTCGATCTTCACATTCTCCTTGGCTTCGATCGCCTGGTGCAGCCCGTCGGACCAGCGGCGGCCCGGCATCAGGCGACCTGTGAATTCGTCCACAATCAGCACTTCGCCGTCTTTGACCACGTACTCGACGTCTTTCTTGTAAAGCGCGTGCGCTTTGACGGCGGTCTCAACGTGATGCTTCAGCGCCCAGTTTTCCGGGTCGGCGATGTTGCCGATCCCCAGCAACTTCTCGACTTTTACCCAGCCGTCGTCGCTGACCGTGACGTTGCGGTGTTTTTCGTCGACCACATAGTCCCCGGTCATGATTTTGGGCTCGCCCGGCTGCGTATCTATTTCTTCGCCCTTTTCGAGCTTGGGGATAATGCGATTCACCTTGTAGTACTTGTCCGTGGACTCCTCGCTGGCTCCCGAAATGATGAGCGGTGTGCGGGCTTCGTCGATGAGGATGGAATCGACTTCGTCGACAATGGCAAAGTTGTGCACGCGCTGCACGCAATCATGCAGGTCGAACTTCATGTTGTCGCGAAGATAGTCGAAACCGAATTCGTTGTTGGTGCCATAGGTCACGTCCGCGGCGTAAGCGGCGCGGCGCTGCTCGTCATCGAGGTCGTGCACGATCACGCCCACCGTCAGGCCGAGAAAGCTGTAGAGCTTGCCCATCCATTCCGAGTCGCGCTTTGCCAGGTAATCGTTGACGGTAACCACGTGCACGCCGCGTCCACTCAGCGCGTTCAAATACACCGGGAGCGTCGCGACCAGCGTTTTGCCCTCGCCGGTTTTCATTTCGGCGATCTTGCCTTCGTGCAGAACCATGCCGCCGATCAACTGCACGTCAAAGTGCCGCATGTTGAGCACGCGCCGTCCAGCTTCGCGGACCACGGCAAACGCTTCCTCAAGCAACTCGTCGAGAACGCCCTTGAGCAGCTCGCTGCGCTCCGCTTCGATTTCCTTCTGGCGGTCAGGATCCGGACCAATTGCGTCCGGACGATCCGTGTCCGGACGATCCGTGTCCGCTTCCGGCTCGTCGGCGATGGAGCTGAGCCGCTCCTGAATGCGAGCGCGAAACTCCGCCGTCTTGCCGCGGAGCTGGTCGTCGGAGAACTTCTGTATCTGCGGCTCGAGTGCGTTGATAGCCTCCACACGAGGCTGCAAGCGCTTGACCTCGCGCTCGTTCTTCGTCCCGAAAATCTTGCCTAGTAAAGTGTTGATCAAAACAGAAATCCTTCAGAGGACACGAGGCCCAAAGTATGATTTAAAGCCTAGCACATTAGATGCGGAAGGGATGGTGTGCGGAGCGAGCTTCAGCCTTTCGCGGATTTTCCGGCCTTCCTTTTCTTCGGCTCTCCCGGCGTGGGCTTCCACCTACCTAGTTTTCCCAAGCCGCCTTTAGTATATTCACCTCGGACATGCCCACCTTCTACCAGCGGTTTCAGGAATCGGCCCGGAAGTTCCCCGACAACATTGCCCTTGAGATTCAACGGCAGCAGACGGTAGAGCGTGTCACCTTCGCGGAACTGACGCGGATGTCGGAGAGCGTGGCACATTGGCTCTCGACTCGCGTGCCGCGGTACGCGCGCGTTGCGATTCTGGCGGCGAACCATCCGCGATGGGTGGCGGCATATTTAGGGATCATCGCCGCCGGCCGAACCGCGGTTCCGCTGGACACGGCTTTCAACGCCGACGAGGTGAAGAAGTTGTTGATCGACAGCGGAGCGTCCCTGTTGTTCTGCGACGTGAAGTATCTTCCGGTGGCCGTGGACGCGGTCGAGGGACTCGGCATAAGTCTGGTGATGACGTCAGCGGCCGCCGAACAGAATCTCACACCGACGGAAGCGAGCGAACCCAACTTCGCACCCACCCTCGCACCCACCCTCGCCGCCGATCTCGATTCCATCTTCGCCGCCGGCCCCTCCGGCTTTCAGCTCATCGTCCCGGCTGAGGACGACCTGGCGGCGCTGCTCTACACCTCGGGCACCACCGCCGATCCCAAGGGCGTCATGCTCACCCACGCCAACCTCGTCGGCGAGGCGAATTCGGTGCTCGCGGTAATGAAGATTGGTCCTGAGGATGCGCTGCTGGGAATCCTCCCGATGTTTCACGTCCTGGCGCAGATGGCCAACCTTTTCCTGCCTCTATTCAATGGCGCGCGCGTCGTGTATCTGGAAACGCTGAACACCACCGAATTGCTGCGCGCTTTGCAGACACGCAACATCACAGTGTTTTGCGTTGTACCCCAGTTCTTTTACCTGATTCACGAGCGCATTTTCAAAGAACTGCACAAACGCGGCAAGTTCACGCTGCGGTTGGTACGCACGCTAATGGCTTTGAACCGCTTGCTGCGGCGAGTCGGAGTCAACGCGGGCAAACTTCTCTTTGGAAAGATTCACGCGACCTTCGGCGCTCGCATGCGCTATCTGATAACCGGCGGTTCGCGCTTCGATCCGGCCATCGCCCGCGACTTTTACGCCTTTGGCATCGATGTTCTGAATGCGTACGGCTTGACGGAAACCTCAGGCGGCGCCTTCATCAACCCTCCGGGGCACGTTATTGTATTTGGCTCGGTTGGACGGCCTTTTCCCGGGGTCGAAGCCAGGATTGTCGAAGAGAAGATTGTCGGAGAGAAGGCGGTGGACCCGCAACCGGTGGAGGAGGGCGCGCCGCCCGTGGGTGAGATTGCGATCCGCGGCGCACTCGTCATGAAGGGATATTGGAATCGTCCGGAGGCCACGGCGGAAGTGCTTCGCGACGGCTGGCTCTACACCGGCGATCTGGGCTACTTCGATTCCGGCGGCAATCTGTTCATCACCGGGCGGCGCAAGGAAGTCATCGTGCTCGCCAATGCAAAAAATGTGTATCCGGAGGAGATCGAGGCGCACTACCTCCGGGCACAGTCCGTGAAAGAAATTTGCGTGATGGCATGGGAGGCGCGCCCGGGTGATCCGACGTCCGAGCGGCTGCACGCCGTGGTCGTGCCCAACTTCGAACTGCTGCGCGAGCGCAAGATCGTCAACTCAAAAGAGGCGATCCGCATCGAGATTGAAGCGCTCTCCCACAAGATCGCTTCCACCAAACGTCTGGGCAGTTACGACATCTGGCAGGATGACCTGCCGCGCACGACGACGCGCAAGTTAAAACGCTTCCAGATTGAGAAGAAGGTTCGGGAGCTGAAACAAAACGGCGGCGGCGATTCGGACGTTGGCAAGGACAAAGAGAAGCCGCTATCCGACGACGAGCAATTGTGGCTGGAGAGGGAAGATGTAAAGCGCGCCCTCGCCATAGTTCAGGAATCGTCGCGGGAGTCTTCGCGGCAGTCTTCGCGCAGCGGGATCGAGGCGATTCGCCCCACGCACAATCTGGAGCTCGATTTGGCACTCGACTCCATGCAGCGCATCGAATTGCTGACCGCGCTCGAGCAACAGCTTGGCGGCGAAGTGCCCGAGGCGCAACTGGCGGAAATTTACTCGGTGCGCGACCTGGTCGATGCCGTTCTTGCCAGCGCGGGCCGCGGCGAGGGCCAAGCCAGCGCGGAAGCACCGGCTTGGTCGACGATCTTGAGCGAGCCCGTGACCGACCCCGAGGTCCTCACACTGGCGCGTCACAATATTTTCGCTGAAATCTTTTTCTTTCTGCTGGGGAAACTGATTTATCTTTTCGCGCTCGACTGCTTGCATTTAAGAATGCGCGGACTCGAAAATCTGCCCGAAAAGGGCCCCTACCTGCTCTGTTCAAATCATCAGAGCTACATCGATCCGATGGTGATGGCCGGGGCACTCCCGTGGCGCCTGTTTCGCGATACCTTTGCGCTGGGCACGAGCGACATCTTCGGTAAGGGATTCTTGCGGCAACTGGCCCGCTGGCTGCGCGTGGCGGTCCTCGATCCGGACGCGAACCTGGTGTCAGCCATGCGTGCCGGAGCTTATGGCCTCAGCCAGGAACACATTCTCGTTCTGTATCCCGAGGGCGAACGCACCAACGACGGCAACCCCAGAGTATTCCGCAAGGGTGCCGCGATCCTCTCGATTCACGCGCAAGCACCGATTGTCCCGATCGCGATCGAGGGCTTTTACGAATTCTGGCCGCGGCACAAAAAGTTCCCCAAGTTCTCCGATTTGCAACTGGTATTCGGCAAGCCGATTCAACCTCCGCCACTGAATGAGGCGAGCGAAGCCGCGTACGAGCAGCTGACTTCCGAGCTGAAAACCAGAGTGGTGGCGATGTGGCAGGAATTGAGGGAAAAGAAATTGCGCGCAAAAAACTCGATCCGGCCGGAATCTGAATCGAAGATTTCGGCGCGGGCTGAAACCGCACCTCGTTAACTTTGTCCAGCCGTGATTTTATGCGCCCGCGCCCTTAGCTTGCCCGCCCAAAACCTTGGTGAAGGCTTCCACCACACCGGCGTGGAACTTCTGACCAGCCCCCGCCACAATCTCCTCTTCGGCCTGGTGAGGCGAGAGAGATTTGCCGGCAGCGCCGCTGATCAATTTTTGGTAGGCATCGGCCACGGCCAGAATGTGAGCCTCGATCGGAACGTTGACCGAGCGCGCTCCCTGATCCTGCAGAATCTGCTGCGCGACGATGATCGGAATCACCCGCCGCAGCGCATTTCCGACGGCCTGGGTGCGCGCATCGGCCTCGCGGGGCTTGCGGAAACTGGCAACCACTTCGTCGCGGCTCATGTCCGCGGCTTTGTAGAGAATGTCGTTGCTGATGCCAAGCTTGCTCAGATCCCGCAGCAACACCGCCGACCGCAGCAACTCGACACGATCCGAACCCAGGCCCATCGCCTCCGCCATTCTGGTGGACGCCTGCACTACGCGCTGGTTTTCACCGTTACCGAGCTTCTCGTTGGCCATGACGTGTTGCAGAACCAGCAGCAGCCCGCTGAAACTTTCCCGGATGTCGGCCGTCATCGCCTCCTTGCGCTCGTAGAGCGTCCCCATCACGTAGCCGACGACCGCCAAAACCCCCGCCCAGATGGCAAAGTTGAACAGCCGTTCTCCGGGCAGCGTGAGTACTCGATGTGCGGGCATGAGGTTATTCAGGAAGTCAAGCAGAACCACCAGGAAAACGCAGGCGAAGGCGGTGAGAGTCGCGTGCCGGCGCCCGAAGTTGTAGGCCGAGTACAAAGTCGGCAGAAAATAGAAGCAGAGAGCCATGGGCAGCGACTCGGCGTAGAACTGCACCGTCGCCGCAATCAGGAATAACGATAGCAGCAGGATACTTTCCTTGGCGATTTTACTCATCTTCATTGTCCCGATCGTCCAGGCTTTGAGCGCGACCTGACAACCTGCGATTTCTGAAAGCCCCTTGCGCGAGCACGGAACTCCCTGCTGCCATGTTGGAGCAATGGCACTCCCGTGCAAAGTTACCGGGGTAATCAGTTGTTTTACGGTGACTCGGCGGAAATGTCAGGAACCTGACCGGATCCACGCGCCCGGGGAACTCACGCCTGCGGCAGAAAAAACCGGATCAAGCAAAAAGTCGCGGCCGCCATGACCGCCGCCGCGGGAATGGTGACCAGCCAGGCCCACACAATTCGCGTCGCAACTCCCCAGCGTACTGCCGACAACCGGTTGACGGCGCCCACGCCCACAATCGCCCCGGTAATGGTATGGGTTGTGCTGACTGGAATTCCGGCCAGGGCGGTCGCAAACAGAGTGATGGCCCCGGCGCTCTCGGCGCAAAAACCGCCCACCGGTTTCAGTTTCGTGATCCTCTGCCCCATGGTTCGCACAATGCGCCAGCCTCCAAAATAAGTTCCGGCGGCGATGGCGGCATGAGCCGCGAGGATGATGGGCCAGTGCAGGTGTCCCCAGCTGCCGAGCATGTCTTCCTTGGTCATAAATCCGGCGGTATAGAGAGCGCCGGCGACGATGCCCATGGTTTTTTGCGCGTCGTTGCCGCCGTGTCCCAGGCTGTAGGCGGCGGCCGAGAGCAGTTGCAGTTTGCGGAACCTCTTGTCGACCTGTTGCGGCGCTTTGTTTCTCATCAGCCAATAAACGGCGACCATGAACGTGAAGCCCATGACCAGTCCCATGATGGGCGCGACCACAATGAAGATCAGGGTCTTGTACCATCCGGCGGCAATGATCACCGATGGCGCGGAACGCCATCCGACATGAATGGCTTCGTGTGTCATGGCGGCGCCCGCGAATCCACCGATTAACGCGTGTGACGAGGAAGTGGGCAGACCCCACCACCACGTCAGCAGATCCCAGACAATGGCGCCGAACAGCGCCGCCAGCACCACATATTGATCGACCGCATCAAGTCGAATCATGCCACGGCCGATCGTGTTAGCGACAGCGGTGCCCAGCAGAAAAGCGGCCAGGAAGTTGAATGCCGCCGCCCACATCACCGCCAGCTTGGGAGAGAGAACACGCGTCGAGACAACCGTAGCGATGCTGTTGGCCGCATCGTGAAACCCATTGAAGAAGTCGAAAATCAGAGCGACCAGAACCGTAATCACTACCAGCAGGACTTCCACGTTCACCCGGGTTCGCTCCTTTGCGGCAGTGGCATCGGGATGGGGCTGGTTCGTATCAGGGCATCGCTTCAGCGATGCCAAAGTTCTTCGAAATCAGACGCCCCTTCAGGGGCTGGGTATCACCGCCGGCCCCCAACCTATGCGCTCTTCAGCACAATCGCTTCCAATACATTGGCCGCATCTTCGGCCTTGTCGGTTGCCATTTCGAGCACTTCATAGAGTTCTTTCATCTTGATCAGTTGGATGGGATCTTTCTCGTGTTCGAACAGTTCCCCAATCGCCTTGCGGCTGACTTGATCGGCAACGTCCTCGAGCCGGTTCACTTCGTCGCAGTGCTGCATCACCTTGCCATTTTTCTCCAGCAGCGAAACTCCGCGCGCCAGTTCTTCGCTTTGCAGCACCAGGATTCCCGCCAACTCCGCCGCCGCCGCCGTGGGCTGCGCGATTTTATACATGACCAGGCGGTTGGCGGCCGTATTCATGAAGTCGAGGACGTCGTCGAGCGACGACGCCAGATGATGAATGTCTTCGCGGTCGAAAGGCGTAATGAAACTCTGGTTCAGCTTGGTCATGATGGCGTGGATCGCCTTGTCGCCCCGATGTTCTATGGCTTGCATCTGGTCGACGCGTGCTTCCAGGTCGTGGGGATCTTCCAGAAGGCTGCGCAACATGCGCGCACCCTCATTCATCTGGGTGGAAAGTTCGGCAAACAATTCGAAAAACTTGGTTTCGCGCGGAAGAAGACGGATCATGACACCGTTAGCTGGTCAAAGGTCGGGAACGGGGTACTATCTCACGCCAAGGGAGCAACGCGCAAGGAAACCGGTCACCTTCGAGCGGTTGCCAGCAAGGCGAGGGCACCCGTAGAGACGCAGCTTGCCGCGTCTCCTGCGTGCGCCGTCACTTCGCGCGAGGGTGGGTCTGATCGTAAACGTTCATCACGTGCTTGACCGAAAGCTGCGTGTAGCGTTGTGTAGTCGCCAACCGCTCATGCCCGAGCAACTCCTGGATCGCCCGCAGGTCCGCTCCCTCTTCCAGCATGTGCGTGCCAAAAGCGTGACGCAGAGTATGCGGATGCACCTCTGGCGACAGTCCCTTGGCAACCGCGATGCGCTTCACGATGCGCCCCACGCTGCGCGTGGTAAGCCGTCCGCCGCGCTGGTTGACCAGCAGCGCGGGCATGCCTTTCGCGGGCATGCTTTTCGCGGAAATCGTCCGCTTCGACGTATTTCTTAAAGTCGCGAGCAGTTGTTGCCGCCACGGCAGGTAGACGGCAAGCGCCGCCAGCGCCGACCCTCCGAACGGGACGTACCGTTCCTTCTTGCCTTTTCCGCGAATCAGAATGGCTTCGTTGCTGAGGCTGACGTCATCGAGATTGATGCCCACCAGCTCCGAGTTGCGAATGCCGCAGCCGTAGAGCAGTTCGAACATCAGCCGATCGCGCTCCGGAAACGAGGCCACCTCCGGCATTTCGCCGTCGAGCACAAAATTCATTTCCTCAATCGTCGGAACGCGCGGCAGTTTCTTCGGCAGCCGTGGCGTGGAAACCAGCTTCGCCGGATTCTGCTCGACCACCCCTTCCTGCGCCAGCCACCGATAAAGCGACCGCACCGCGGCCAGCGCGCGGGCAACGGAAGTCTTGCTCAATCCTTTGTCGTACAGATGGGAGAGGAAGCCGCGGATCGCGATATGGTCGATCGTCTTCCAAGCGCGCGAGCCGATGTAGGCGGCAAAATTGTCGAGATCTCCGGTGTAAGCCTTGATCGTGTGCGCCGAGGCATTGCGCTCCCGCAAGTGGCGCAGGAAGTCGTCGGTGGCGCGTTCGACGATGGTGCGCGAGTTGTTGGCAGCCACGCTCATGAGAAGAAATGTGTAATTGGTGATTTGAAATTTGCAATTTGAAAATCAGGTCAAGGCCGAAACGCAAGTATCGCACCGGTTTGGTTTCAAATTACCAATTACAAATTACCAATTACAAATTGTTCCTCGCTTTCGCCCGCGGATGATGTTTCGCGTACACGCTCTTCAGCCGGTCGAGTGCAACGTGCGTATAAATCTGCGTCGTCGAAATGTCGGCGTGGCCGAGGATGGTCTGCACCGTGCGCAGGTCGGCGCCATTCTCCACCATGTGCGTCGCGCAGGAGTGCCGCAGCATGTGCGGACTGGCGTGGCGTCCCGAAGCAAGTCCCGAAGCGACGCCCGCTTTCCCGACCAACTGCCAGATTCGCTGACGGGTCAGGCGCCGGCCTCCCGTTCCTAAGAATAAGAGCGGCGAACCTCTTTTCTTTGCTACCGCTTCCCTGCCGTTTTTCAAGTATTGCTGTAATGCTTGCTGAGCCGGCACTCCGAGCGGCACCATGCGCTCTTTGTCGCCCTTGCCGCGCACCATGATGTATCCCATTTCCAGCTTCAGGTCTTCAAGACGCGCGTCGGCGACTTCTGACACACGCACGCCCCCAGCATAGAGAAGTTCCAGCATGGCATGATCGCGGAGCGCCAGCGCCTGCCCCCGCGCGGTTTCATTTCGCGGCTGCGTTTCCGCCAGCATCGCTCCGACTTCGTCGCGGCTCAGCGCCTTTGGCAGCACCTTCCACTGCTTCGGCAGGTCGATGTTCAGAGTCGGATCCTTGTCGATCTTTCCATCGAGCAGCAAATGCCGGTAAAGATGCCGGATGGCCGAAAGCTTCCTTCCCACCGAGCGCCCATCGAGCGCATTCGAAAACAATTCCTGGATGTATTCGCGCACATCTTCGCGCCGCGCTCCGCTCAGAACCGCGTGGCGCTTCTCCAGAAACTCCGCGAACTGCGCCAGGTCGCTCGAGTAAGCGGCAATCGTCAACTTCGCCGATCCGCGCTCCACCCGCAGATAGTCGAGAAAGGCAGAGAGCGTGCGGGAATTGGCATCTGAGACCATGAGATGAGTATGGTAGGTCAGATCGGACCCGAGAAGTAACGAACAGGATGCGCGCGCGGATAGTGCGGGTTCTAAGCGCTCGTCCTCTGAAAACATTTATGAGATCGCCAGATCGCTTCTATCCCTTCCCGTCGCCCCCCGCTCGCAGCAAATCCACTGCATACAGCGCGCCCTCGGGCGTTTCTTCGTGCTTGAAGTAGGCAAAGACATCGCGGCCCGCGGCGAGATGCTCGTGGATGCGGGCGCCCATCGCTTTGCGTTCTTCGGCGGTGTAGGTGGGTTTGCGGTAACGGTAGTAAGCAAAATCGGCGGTGACTACGTCGGGAGTGTCGCGCTCTTCGGTTTCGGCCACGCAGAGCGCGATGTTGCGCTCGCGCAGCGTGTTGCAGGTGGCGTCGGTGAACGTTGGCTCGGCCAACCAGGATTCGTGGCGGAACTCGAACGCCGCGCGCACACTTCGCGGCAAGCTTTTCAGAAACTCGGAAAGCACCGCCTGATCCGCTTTGAAATTCGGCGGCAACTGAAAGAGCAACGGGCCGAGGCGTCCGGCGCGCTCTAAGGCCTCCAGCGTTCCGAGAAAGCGCTGCAGGAATTCTTCCGCGTTCTTCAGGCGCTTGATGTGGGTGAGCACCTGGTGCGCCTTGATGGTGAAGCGAAAATGCTCGGGCGTTTCGGAGATCCAGTTCTGGACGGTCGTCTCTTTAACCAACTGGCGAAAGGTGTAGTTGACTTCGACGGCATTCAATTTCGATGCGTAGAAGTTCAGGAATTTCTTCTGCGCGAGTTTTTCCGGATAAAAAGCGGGCTTCCATGTCGGATAAGCCCATCCGGAGGTGCCAACGTAGAGATGCGCCATGTGGTTTGGTAGCGCCTGGGTCAGTCAAGCGCAAGGCGGAATTATAACTTGCGACGCTCTTCCGCGGATGGCTTCGCTTTCGTCTTCGGCTTCGTCTTCGGCTTCGTCTTCCTCTCTGGGCGCGGCCGCGCTTCGGCCTGGGCTGCGATGCTGACGCCTTCGTCCTCCTCTTTTTCGGATGCGGCAGGCACTCCGGCCAACTGCGGCAGCTTCTGCTTCAGTTTCAGCACGGGCCCGAACAGGTCGCCCATCTTCTCCACGCGCGCGAGCACGTCTTTCGCTTCGAACACCAGCCGCCCCGCGTCTTTTTTCCTCAGCGCCTGCTCGACTTCGTCCCAGGCGACCGGCGTTGACACCGTCGGCTGCTCGCGCGCGCGCAGGGAGTAAACCGAGATCGTCGTCTTGTGCTCGTCGTTCTGGCTCCAGTCGACGAATACCTTATTGGTGCGCACAGCCTTCTTCATATCCGAGACCACCAACTCGGGATGCTCCTGCTCCAGCAGGCGCGCCACGGCGTGGGCAAAAGACTTTGTCTGCTCGTAACTGGTTTTCGAATTCAACGGGATATAGATCTGCAGTCCTTTCGAGCCCGAGGTTTTCGGAAAACTTTGCAGCCCGAAGTGATCGAAAATCTCGCGCACCCAGAGGCCAACCTGCGCGCACTGCACAATGTTCGCCGGAGGTCCAGGGTCAAGATCAAAAACGATCGCGGTCGGCGTCCGAATGTCGGCAGCCAGCGATAGTGACGGGTGCAGTTCAATCGAGGCCAGGTTCGCGATCCACACCAGCGTGGGCAAATCGTTGGCAAGAATGAAATGGATGGTGCGGTGGTTGCTCTCGCTCCAGATGGGCGCGGTCTTCACCCAGTCGGGCCGATGCATGGGCGCGTTCTTTTCGAAGAAATATTCGTGATCAACACCTTCGGGATAGCGCTTCATGGTGAGCGGCCGTCCCGCGAGGTGCGGCACCAGCGCTGGTGCAATTCGGACGTAAAAATTAACCACCTGCCCCTTGGTGAAACCGGCAGCGGGATAAAGGACCTTGTCCAGATTCGTGAGCTTGAGCTTGCGTCCCTGCACGTCGACGATGGTGGGAGCGGACATGGAGTGCTGCGGGCTGCAACTTCAAAACGGCTCCCAGTATAGTTGCTCCCACGCTTGAAAGGGATGCTGCTTTGGTCTAGTGTGTCTGGTTGGAGACTTGCCGCCGTTTCTACATCGGCACCGTGTTAACTCTTCACTCCTCGTGATGCGTGGAGCGCGCTATCGGCAAGTCGCGGGATGACAATTCACAACTCGAGGCAAGTATGCGAACTCGCATTTTCTGTGTTTTTTCTTTGCTGCTGGCCGCTGTCCTCTGTTCGGCTCAGACCAGTTCGCCTTCGTCAAACGTTCCCCACGAAATCCCCGCCTTCGACACTAACGCCATCGATAAGTCCATCGATCCGTGCGTGGACTTCTATCAATACGCTTGTGGAACCTGGATGAAGAACAATCCCATTCCTCCGGACAAGGCGCGGTGGGGGCGATTCGATGAGCTCTTCGAGCGCAATCTTTATATTTTGCGGGACATACTGACCGAGGCGCAGGCTCCCGGGAAACGCTCGGCTACGGAGACCATGGTGGGCACTTTCTATGGCTCGTGCATGGATGAGAGCGCGATCGAGAAAAAGAAGACTGCTCCGCTGATGCCGGAGCTGGAACGGATTCACGGCCTCAAGACGGAGGCGGAATTAATGCGGCAGATTGCAGCCATGCACCGCAACTCGATTCCGGCACTGTTTGCTTTCTCCTCGCAGCCCGACATGCACGATTCCTCCGAAACCATTGCGAATCTCGACCAGGGCGGGATCACGCTGCCCGATCGCGACTACTACATAAAGGACGATCCGAAGTCGGTAGAGACGCGGCAGAAGTATGTCGAGCACGTCGAGAAGATGTTCGAGCTCGCCGGGGACAAGCCGGACGTGGCGGCGGCTGAGGCCAAAACCGTGCTAACCGTGGAGACGGGGCTGGCGCAGGCTTCGATGGACCGCACAGTTCGCCGCGATCCTAAAACGCGCGACCATAAGATGACGGTCGCGGAAATCGCTGGCGCGGCTCCGAATTTCAACCTTACTGTCTACTTTGCCGATAATGGCTCGCCCAAGTTCACTTCGCTTAACGTGAGCAACCCCGATTTCTTCAAGCAGGTGAACGAGCAGCTCGGCACCATACCACTCGAAGACTGGAAGGTATATCTGCGCTGGAAAACGATTGACGAGTACGCGTCTCTCCTGACCAAGGCTTTCGTCGAAGAGGATTTTCTGTTCAACGGCAAGTACATGTCGGGAAAGAAAGAAATGGAGCCGCGCTGGAAGCGCTGCGTGAAAGCTACCGACGAGAACCTGGGCATGGCGCTGGGCAAGCTCTATGTCGACCGCACTTTCGGCGCCGAAGGCAAGGAGCGCACTTTGATGATGGTGCAGGCGATCGAGAATGCGATGCGTCAGGACATTGGCCAGTTGACGTGGATGTCGGACACTACCAAGAAGAAGGCCTATGAGAAGCTCGACACCATTGTCAACAACATTGGCTATCCCGACACGTGGCGCGATTACAGCACGGTGGTGATCAAGCCCGACGATTATGCCGGCAATACTGTGCGCGCTGAGGCGTTCGACGTGCAGCGGGAGTATAAGAAGATCGACAAGCCGACGGACCGCAAGGATTGGAGGATGACTCCGCCGACGGTTAATGCCTACTACCGGCCTCCGATGAACGATATCAACTTTCCCGCGGGGATTTTGCAGCCGCCGTTTTACTGCAAGCTGATGGATGACGCGGTGAACTATGGCGCCATCGGCGTGGTGATCGGACATGAACTCACGCACGGCTTCGATGACCAGGGTCGCAAGTACGATGCGGAGGGCAACGTCCGCGATTGGTGGACCGCGGAGGATGCCAGGGAATTTGAGCAGCGCGCTGATTGCACAGCCAACGAGTATTCGAACTTTGTCTCCGTGAAGGACGACAAGGGTGACATCAAGCTCAATGGCAAGCTGACGCTCGGTGAAAATACCGCCGACAACGGCGGGCTGAAGCTGGCGTATATGGCGCTGACCTCCATTATTGGCGACACGCCGGTGAAGCCCCTCGATGGATATACTCCGGCGCAGCGCTACTTTCTGGCGTATGGCCAGATCTGGTGCCAGAACGTGACCGATCAGGAAGCGCGGAAGCGGGTGCTGACCGATCCGCATTCCCCGGGACGCTGGCGTGTGAATGGCGCGGTGCAGAACTCAGCCGGGTTCCAGCAGGCCTTTGGGTGCAAGGCGGGACAGCCCATGGTTGCCGAGAACGCCTGCCGCGTTTGGTAGGTACGTTGCATATCAGAATCAGAGAAGCCCGGTTTGACAATCTTCCCTGCCTCCACGTAACTTCGATTTTTGGCGTTCCGTCGTGGAGGCTGAATGAAATCCCGCTTAACTTCTATACAAACAATTGTCGTCTGTTTCGTATTGTGCTCGCTCGCTCTCGGCCAGGACCTGGCTTCTTTCGAGAAGCGCACCACCGTGAAGAAGCTCGCCAACGGCCTCACCGTCATCATCTGCGAGCGGCCGGAGGCTCCGGTGTTCTCGTTCTTCACGCATGTGGATGCGGGCTCGGTGCAGGATCCTATGGACAAGACAGGCCTCGCGCACATGTTCGAGCACATGGCCTTCAAGGGAACGGACACGATTGGGACGCGCGATTATGCCGTCGAGAAAGTTGCGCTCGCGAAAGTCGAAGCGGATTATGCCGCCTACATTGCCGAGCGCGACAAGCCGGTGGGACGCGACGAACAGAAACTCAAGCAGCTCGAGCAAAGCTGGAAGGACGCGATTGCGGCCGCCGACAAGTTCTCCACGCCTTACAACAACGAGTTTGGCAAGATCGTCGAAGGCGAAGGCGGCGAGGGCATGAACGCCGAAACCAGTTACGACGAGACCCAGTACTTCTACTCGTTCCCCATCAACCGGCTGGAATTGTGGGCCTATCTCGAATCGGAGCGCTTTCTGCATCCCGTGATGCGGCAGTTTTACAAAGAGCGCAGCGTGGTGATCGAAGAGCGCCGCATGCGGGTTGACAGCAATCCCATTGGGCGATTGCTCGAGCAATTCACTGAAGAGGCATTCGCCGCCCATCCTTATCATCGGCCGACGATTGGGTGGATCTCGGACTTGAATTCTTTTTCGGCAACCGACGCGAAGAATTTCTTTGACAAGTATTACGTGCCCTCGAACATGGTGGTCGCCGTGGTGGGAGACGTGAAGGCTTCGGAAGCGATGCCGATTGTCGAGAAATATTTCTCCCGAATTCCGGCGCGCCCGAAGCCGGACACCGCGACGACGGTTGAGCCGCCGCAGAATTCGGAGCGGACGGTGGTGCTGCACGAGCAGTCGCAGCCGATCTATCTCGAAGGCTACCATCGGCCCGATTACCGCAGTCCGGATGACCAGGTCTACGACGCGATCGCCGACTTGATGTCGAGTGGACGCACGTCGCGGCTTTACCGGGCACTGGTCCGCGACAAGCAAATCGCTTCCGGCTCGGCCGGATTTTCTGGGCTGCCGGGAGATAAATATCCTCATCTGTTCGCGTTTTATGCGTTCCCCATCCCGGGCCACAAGCCGCAGGAAATGGCCGATGCGATTCACGCGGAGATTGAGCGGCTGAAGAAAGAAGATATTTCGGATGAAGAATTGAAAATGATCAAGACGCGAGCCAAAGCAAATCTGATCCGCTCGCTCGGATCGAATGAGGGTCTGGCGTCCGAACTTGGATCGAATCAGGCGCGCTATGACGACTGGCGGGAACTGTTTCGCTCGGTCGACCGGATCGAGAAGGTTACGAAGGCAGATATTCGGCGGGTCGCGAATCAGACGTTTGTGCCGGATAACCGGACGGTGGGGATCATCGAGTTTGCCGGCGGGCCGCCGGGAACTGGCGCAGGGCCGCAAGGAGGTGGACAGTGAAGCGCGCACGGTTTTCCTTCTTTGCTCTCGTCATTATCGCTGTCGTGGTCATTAGCTTCTTTGGCAGCAATGGGCAAATGTGGGCACAGACTCAGCAGACCTGGCAGCAGATACCGATTCCAAAGTTGCCGGCGTTTCATCCGGCGCAGCCGAAGCGCGTCGTGTTCCCGAATGGCATGGTGGTTTTTCTTCAGGAAGACCACGAGTTGCCGACCATTGAAGGCAGCGCTCGCATTCGCGGCGGCGAGCGCCTGGTTCCGGCGAACAAGACGGGGCTGACCGAGATTTACGGCGAAGTGTGGCGCACCGGCGGCACCAAAAACCAAACTGGAGATCAACTCGACGACTATCTGGAGCAGCGCGCCGCCAAGGTTGAAACCGGTGGCCGCATCGACTCGACCAGCGTGAGCTGGTGGTGTTTGAAAGAAGATTTCGACGACGTGTTTCGCGTGTTCGTGGACCTGCTGAAGAATCCGGAGTTCCGCGCCGGCAAAATTGAAATTGCTCAGAAGGGGATGTACGACGGCATCTCGCGGCGCAATGACGATCCTGGGCAGATCGCGGGACGGGAAGCGGCGAAACTCGTATACGGCGCAGACAATCCGTATGCGCGAGTCCCCGAGTATCGAACGGTGGCGGCGATCACGCGTCAGGATCTGGTCGAGTGGCATGACAAGTACGTTCACCCGAACAACATCATCCTCGGCGTGGTCGGCGACTTCGACTCGGCGAAGATGGAAGCTCGTCTGCGCGAGGCGTTTGCGTCGTGGCCCCGGGGTCAGGCGGCGAACGATCCGCAGATCAAGCCGGCTCCCGCCAAACCGGGCTATTACCAGGTCGACAAAACCGACGTGAATCAAAGCAACATTCAAATGGTTGCGCTGGGCATTACCCGCCACACTACGGATTACTTTGCGACCTCGGTGTTCAACGAGGCCTTCGGCGGAGGATTTTCGTCGCGGCTGTTTAACGACATTCGAACCACTAAAGGGCTCGCCTACGCAGTCGGCGGTGGAGTGGGCGCGGGCTGGGATCACCCCGGGATGCTGCGGTTGATGGTGATGACGAAGAGCAAGACCACGATCGAATCCATTCAGGCGCTCGATGAGGAGATCGCCGACCTCGCCAAACGTCCCATCAGCGCTGAGGAAATCAAACGCGCCAAGGACGCGATTCTGAATTCCTTTGTCTTCCGTTTCGATTCACCGGAGAAGGTTTTGCAGGAAAAAATAGCTTACGAATTTTACGGCTATCCGTTGGATTTTCTGGAGAACTTTCAGAAAGGGATCGAAGGGGTCACGCAGGAAGACGTAGCGCGGGTAGCGGCGAAGTACATTCACCGCGATCAGATGGCGGTGCTGGTGCTGGGCAACGTGAGCGAATTCGACAAGCCATTGTCATCGCTCGGGACGGTTGACAAACTGGATATTGCGATTCCGGCGCCGCCGCCGGGGCTGGCGCCGGAACAGAGCGAGCATCCGTAGGCGGCTTGGCAAGGCTGGAGGTTGCAGGGGCGACCCTCTACGGCTCAAGCCCGGCCTTCGTTCGGACGCTTACGGCACGACTGAAGTCGTGCCCTTCCCCATCTAACGGCGGAACTCAAGCCCACCACCGGCGCCAGCCTATAATGTTGGCTCCGACATGGCCTCCTCTAAACAGACGGTTTCGCCGCAACCCCGATTCAAGAGCAGCGTCCGGCAGTTCTGGCATCGGGTGAGCGAGGGGCTGGCCGTGAACCAGCTCTGGTCGCAGTTCGTAAAGGACGCGCGCTCGAGTTACCGGCTCTACTCGGCGGGGCTGGACGATCTGCAGACGAAAGGGTCGCGACCGCGCCGGGGCTGGCAAATCGCGAAGGCACTGTTCTGGGCGATCCTGGAAAAGCTGACCCCGGCGCGCCGCGTGCTGCTGCTGCTGGCGCTGATCCTGCTGTTCTTCCCTTCCGGCGGAATGACTTACGCCGATCGCGCCGGACATATCGAGGTCTTTGAGTTCGACCTAAAAGTCTGGGGAGGATTGCTGCTCTTACTGGTGCTGCTGCTGGAGCTGGCGGATCGCGTGGTCATGAAACGCGACCTGGAGATCGCAAAGGATATTCAGGCGTGGTTGTTGCCGGGCGCGCCGCTGCAGATTCCGGGATATCAGATCGCTTATGCGACGCGTCCGGCAAACACGGTGGCGGGCGATTACTACGATGTGATCCTGCGGCCGGGGCGGAGGTCGAGCCGGACGTCGAACGAAGATCAGGGCGAAGACCGCATTCTCTTTGTGGTGGCCGACGTGGCGGGGAAAAGTATTCCGGCGGCGATGCTGATGGCGACTTTCCAGGCCAGTCTGCGGACGTTGTCGACGAGCGGCATCGCGCTGGCAGAACTGGTGACCGGCGTGAACCGCTATGCCTGTTCCAACAGCCAGGGCGGAAACCGCTTCACCACGGCCTTCTTGGCCGAACTGGATCCGGCGACCGGAAACGTGGCCTATGTGAACGCCGGGCATAACGTTCCCGTTCTGCGCAAGAACTCGGGCGCGATGGAGCGACTGGAGGCGGGAGGCATCCCGGTGGGGATTTTTGCGGAAACGCCTTACCAAGTGGGAACGACTCGCCTCGAACGCGGCGACTGGCTGGTGATTTTTACCGATGGGGTCGTCGAAGCGGTCAATCAAAAGGATGAAGAATACGGCGAAGCGGAATTGATACGACTGGTGGATCGCGAGTCGGGGGCAGCTCCAGCAGATCTGCTGCGCAGCCTGCTGGCGGAATTGGACCGGTTCGTGGGGAACACTCCGCAGCACGATGACATTACTTGTTTGCTGCTGAAGCGAACCTGAAAGGCCAGCTTTCAGCTGTCAGCTCTCAGTTGTCAGCTCTCAGTTGTCAGTTGTCAGTTGTCAGTGAAGTCAAAAGCTTTTCCCCGCGCACTCGGCGTCTCTGCATCCTCTGCGTTGAAGGTTTTACTGAGAGCTGAAAACTGAGAGCTGAGAGCTGCCTTTCTACAATGGCTTCAGGCCGGCCAAGGAAAGGAATTGTCCCGCCACGATTTGAGCCTGGCCTGGATCCGAGGAAATCTTCTGCACTTGCGCCAAAGCGGAGTCGGCCTCTGCAACGCGACCGACCCGGCGCAGAGCTTGCGCGAAGAGAAGGACATTTACGTCGTTGGGATCGACTTTCACCGCGTGCTCCAGCTGAGCGACCGCCACATCGGACTGCCCCTGACGCAGCGCCAGGACCGCCAAACCGGTCAGCGCCATGCCGTCGTCAGGATTCAGGCGCAAAGCACTCTGGTAGCTCGCGGCGGCCTGATCGTAGTGGCGCAACTGCAAGTGAGCTTGACCAAGCCCGCTCCATGCGGCGCCCTGAAGCTTGGGATCGGCGGAATCGTGCAGCACCGCATCGCATTCCTCGATCGCTTCCTGGAGATGTCCAACGTGCAATTCGTAATGACCGAGGGCAAGGATTTGGTCGGGCGGATAGTGGTGCAGTGCCTTGGCCGCCCGGAACTGAAAGACCGCCTCGTCGGACCGGCCCTGCTTCGCCAGAGCGAGCGCGAGATTGTCGTGCGCCATGTAATTCCCGTCGGTTACGCTCAACGTATAGCGCCAGAGGGTTTCATCGTCGCGCCAGTAACCGAGTTGGCGATAGGTGAGGCATCCCAGACTGAAGACCACGAGAACGGCGGCGCCGGCGAGCCACGCACTGGGGATCCGACGCTCGGAGGCCACCGCGCCCAGGGTCCACACGACCGCGACAAACAATCCGATAAAGGAGATGTACACGAACCGGTCGGCCATCGCCTGCTCGCCAACCGTGATAATGCCGGTCATCGGGACTAAAGTTCCCAGAAACCAGAACCAGCCGACGGGCAAATAGCGGCGGTCGCGCCAGCGCAGCACCAGCGCAGACACCAGAAGCAGCAGCGCCGCCGCTCCCAACACCTGCCAGGCGGGCAACGAATTCCCCGGATGCGGATACATGGGAGCGAGCCGAGACGGCCAAAACGCTTTTCCGATATATCGCACATAGGAAACAAAGACGTTCTCCAGCCGCGCCGACACCGAGACTTCCGCAACCGTCCGGACCGCGCTCCCGGCTCGCTGTGCCAGCAGAGTCACGACCGAATCCGCCGCGGCAAGAACGAAAAGGGGCATCTTCTCCCAAACCAGAAAGTAGAACGAGCGTGGAGTCGAAGCCGGCGAGCCTCCTGCCGCGGATGCCGCGCCCATTCGCTGCAGCGGCCAGTAGTCCCAAAGCAGCAGCACAAACGGCAAAGTGATGATCTGCGGTTTTGCCATCAGGCCCAAAGCAAACAAAATAGTGACCGCCAGATAAAGATAACGCCGGCCCGTGCGCGCATACCGGTCGTACGCATGGAGGGCAAGCAGGAAGAACAACGTGCTAAGTACATTCTTGCGCTCAGCGGCCCAGGCTACCGACTCAACGTTGACTGGGTGCAGGGCAAACAAAGCGGCCACCACCAGACTGGACCAGGTGAATCCGGTGGCCTGCTTCAACAACAGGAAGAGCAGTACGACGTTGGCCGCGTGCAACAGAAGATTGGTGTAGTGGTGGCCGGCAGGATTGAGGCCAAACAACTGGCAGTCCATGGCATGCGACAACCAGGTCAGCGGATGCCAGTTCCCGGCGCGAAAGGTCGTAAACGACCACTTCACGGTGTCCCACGTCAGACCAACCTGAACATGGGAATTCTTCACAATATAGGCCAAGTCATCGAAATCGACGAACTGGTTACGGACGATGGGATTGTAGAAAGCGAGCGTAGCGGCTGCCAACAACAGACAGAAGATGACGACGCGCTTTTCGGGGGACGCTGACATGTCGATAAGTGGAAGCGACTCCGTTGGCGGAAGGTGGACCGCTTCCTCAAAACAATATTCCACCCCTGCTGATGACGATTTTACCGCGATGTGGTATTGACTACGACGGCGCGGAATCGCTCGCCACCACTCCAAGGTAACAACTCCCCATCAGGTTCATGCCGGCCCGTTTTCAGTTAAGAGCTCGGAAGCATCGGAGTGCGCTTGCAATTACTATAGTGCTTATGGGGTGCCAGCCAGTCTTCGTGCATGCCTTCAGCGGCTGATACCCTAGCAGTAAGAACAGGTCTCGCTCACGAGCCGCCCGATTATGACCCGTCAAGGGTGGGCGAAATGGCATCCCGTTTTTGCACATGGCTTGGGTCGATCGTTGGTGTCTGGATCAGAATTGTTGAGTCCATGAGTTCGTCTTCCACTGCCGCGGTGGCGAAATACCTCGAACGACCGGGAGTCCCGGCTTCCTCCAAGCTGTTTCAGTCGCCGGCGCAACGCACCTTGCTGTTGTGTCTGATGTTGACCGCCGTTGTGCTTGTGTCCTACAACCCCGTGACGCGCAACGGGTTCATCTATGACGACGATGGATACATCGCGGACAACCCTCATGTGAGGGCGGGCCTGACGTGGGAGACCGTGAAATGGGCTTTCACCACTTATCAGCAGGCGAACTGGCATCCCCTGACCTGGCTTTCCCACGCTCTCGACTGTCAACTTTTCGGCGTGAATCCCGCCGGACCCCACTACGTGAATGTCTTGCTGCACGCGGCCAACGTTGTCCTTCTCTTTCTGCTGCTCCAGAGCGCCACGGGATTTCGCTGGCGCAGCCTGATGGTCGCCGCCCTGTTTGCGCTTCATCCGATCAACGTCGAGTCCGTGGCCTGGGCATCCGAGCGGAAGAACGTTTTGAGCATGATGTTTTTTCTGCTCGCCCTGTATGCCTACGTCTGGTACGCGCGTAGGCCTGGCCTTGGTAAATCTGGTCTTGGTAAATCCGGGCTCTGCCGATACGCCGCAGTGGCGTGCTTCTTTGCGCTTGCGCTGCTCTCGAAACCACAGGTGATCGCGTTTCCATTTCTGCTCTGGTTGTGGGATTACTGGCCGCTATGCCGGATTGGCGCTCCGGCCGCGGCCGGTCCGGCGGCACAAGACGGGAACGTGCCCAGATTGTGGAGCGGATGGCTGGTACTCGAAAAGGTTCCCCTTCTGCTGCTCTCCGCAGCGAGCGCTGTGGTGACGATGAGAGCCCAGAAGGCGGGAGGCGCCGTCCAGACTTTTTCCCAGTACAGCCTGCTCTTGCGGCTGGAGACTGCCGTGATCTCGTATGTGCTCTATCTGGGGAAGGCGCTCTGGCCATCGAAACTCGTGGCCATGTATCCGCACCCCACCAAGCTCTATCCCCCCTGGCAAGTAGGCGCGGCCGTGGTCTTATTGCTGCTCGTCACCGCCTTGGTCCTCCGCGCCCGCGAGCAACGGTATCTTGCCGTCGGATGGTTCTGGTTCCTGGGCAGCCTCGTACCGATGATTGGGCTGGTACAAGTGGGCCTTCAGGGGATGGCGGACCGCTATGCCTACATCTCATTCGTGGGCTTGTTTCTGATGTTGACGTGGCTGGTAGGCGACTGGGCCAAGGCGCATCAAATTTCCGCCACATGGCTTGCCATTCCGGCGATTTCCTGTCTGCTGGCGCTGGGGACCCTCACTTACCGGCAAGTTGGCTACTGGCACGATACTCAGTCCTTCTGGCAGCGCACGTTGGCGGTCACTCAGGACAACTATGTCGCAGAGAACAACCTGGGAGAGTTTCTCTACAGCCATGGCAGAACCGAAGAGGCGGCCGCGCACTTCCGCGCCGCACTCGCTATCCATCCCGAGGGTTTGACCGCCAACCTGAATCTTGGCGCGTATGAGGATCGCCGCGGCAATTTGCCGGCCGCCATCGAACATTATCAGGCGGTGGTTCGCAACGCGGGCGACGTGGGCATGCGCGCTTCGGCCTATGGCAGTCTGGGATTTGTCTATCGCTCAATGGGGCAGTCGATGAAGGCAAAGCAGTGTTTCGAGACGGCGCTCCAGTTGGTGCCCGATCGAGGCAGGGCAATGGTCGGGCTCGGCTTGATCGCCCAGGAAAATGGCGACCTGGCGGAGGCCATTCGCCAGTACTCGCGCGCCGCGGCGGTGCAGCCCACCGATGTTGGGTACTTGCTGCTGGCGCGGGCGTTGCAGCTGCAGGGGCACGCGGGCGAGGCCAATGCGATTTTTGAGAGCGTGGCGCGCTCCTCGCCGGATCTTCCCAAGGCGCAGAAAACAGCGGAGTCGCTCCTCTCCGGGAAGTAAAGCGCGCGACGGACACGGATCGCACTTGCACCACGGGCTCCTAGGCCATCGGAAAAGCGAAAGCTGACGCAAAAAAAGCCAAGGCGAGCGTTCACAGAATGGGAGTTGCGGCATCTGACGGCGGCTTGAAGGTAAAGATGGAGACGAGGGGCGACTGGCAAAATTTGTCATTCTGGGTCCTGAAAGTGTCATACTGGGAGAATTGAGGGTGACTGAGGAGGTGACTATCCTGCGGAAGGCCGCTGAAAACACTGAGGTTCCGTGCAGAAGGACATCTCACTTCCGTCACTCGGGTCTCTGGCCCTCAGAGTGCGATAGTACAAGCGAGTTGGTCATCCAACCAAAACAGTCAAACGGAGACGAGGACAAATTAAATGCGGAAACAAAAGGGCTTCTCACTGATCGAACTGCTGATCGTGGTGGCGATCATCCTGATCATCGCCGCGATTGCTATTCCGAACCTGTTGCGCGCACGTATTGCGGCGAATGAGTCGTCCGCCGTGGCGTCGATTCGCACCATCAACACAGCGATGATTTCATACAACTCCAGCTACCCGACGGTGGGCTTTGCGGCCGCACTGACCAATCTGGGACCTGGCGGGGTCAGCACGGCATGCCCCAACCCACCCACCTCGACGAATGCCTGCTTGGTCGACGGCCAGCTGGCGTCGGGCACCAAGAGCGGCTATACGTTCGGTGCGGCGGGCACGTCCGGCGGCTATTATGCCTATGGAACCCCGGTGACTGCGAATAGTACGGGTGTGCGCTCCTTCTGCTCGGTCGCGGATGCTGTGGTGCGCTATGTCTCCTCTGGTGCGATTAGTACCTGCGCCGGAACCGAGACCCCGTTGCAGTAAGTTTGATTTTTGGCAAAGTACCTGGGGGAGGGTACAAGCCGGAAAAGAGCAGAGGAGAAATCCTCTGCTTTTTTTATTGTGGGGCGCTTTCTTGAGTGCGTCTTAAACGATTACTCGTTCCAGACCCACAAAATCCACTGACACAAAATGTCATTTCCGATGCAGGGGGATGACGAAAACCGCGAACTAGGGGATGGGGCCGCGAATTACATCGCATTCCCAAGGACTTACGCTTCGTGCGGTTGGACCAAAGTCCGGCATGAAAAATGCAACCGTTGTGACTGGAGCTTGACCGGTTGCGCTCATCCGGGGCCAGGGAGATGCGATGCGAAGGACCAAGGGATTCTCTCTCATTGAACTGTTGCTTGTAGTGGCAATCATTCTGATCATTACGGCGATTGCGGTGCCCAGTTTTCTGAGTTCGCGCATGGCGGCGAATGAGTCAGCCGCAGTGGGGGCGCTTCGCTCACTGAACACAGCACAGATTTCATACAACACCACCTATGCGACGGTGGGCTTTGCGTCCACCCTGAATGCTCTGGCGGGCAACTGCACCGGCGGCACCGTACCCTCATCGACGAACGCCTGCCTGATCGATTCGGTTCTGCAAACGGGTGTCAAGAGCGGCTATAACTTCACTCTGCAGGGCGTAAGCGGCGCTCCGGCCGCCAACTATCAATTCATCGCAGCGCCGGTGACTACGAACGTGACGGGAGTACGCTACTTCTGCTCGTTCGAAGATGCGGCGGTACGCTTCAGCATGACGGCGATCACGACCTGCGATGCCACGGTCAGTGAGCAACAGTAGCACCGGGGGCGGCGGCAGATTTTGAGCGCCAGCCTTGGTCCCAGCAGCGGTTTACTTTCGTAATCGCCCGGACAGCCAGACATCCCCAATCGCGCCGGCATTGCTTATAATTCTCTTCATTAGAACTGGATTCCATTTCAAATTCCTCGCAAGGGGCTTGGCATTGCGCGCATAGCCATGGCTGCAATTGAGATTCTCGACCTGGAAAAAAGCTATCTCGTCGGATTCTGGCGCAAGCGGCCGAAACTCGCGCTGCGTCCGCTCCGCCTGACGATCGAAGAGGGAGAGGTGTTCGGCTTCCTCGGTCCGAATGGCGCGGGCAAGACCACCACCCTCAAGCTCCTGATGGGGCTGGTATTCCCGACCGCTGGAACCGCGCGGATTCTGGGGCTGGATATGGACGATCCGCGGGTGAAATCGCAAATTGGATTTTTGCCCGAGCAACCCTACTTCTACGACCATCTGAGCGCGAGAGAACTGCTCAACTATTATGGGCAGCTTTCGGGACTTCCGGCAAAAGGGCGCTCGGCGCGGGTGGAGCAGATGCTCGAACGGGTAGGATTGAGCGATTCGGCGGGGGTGCAGTTGCGGAAGTTCTCCAAGGGCATGCTGCAGCGACTGGGGTTGGCGCAGGCGGTCCTGCACGATCCGAAGCTGGTGTTTCTGGATGAGCCGATGTCGGGGCTGGACCCGATGGGGCGGCGCGAGGTCCGGGATCTGATCCAGCAACTGCGCTCCGAAGGCAAGACGGTTTTCTTTTCGACCCACATTCTCTCGGATGCGGAGGCGCTTTGCGACCGGGTGGGGGTCATAAACCAGGGTGAATTGCGCGGGGTGGGGGCGGTAGCGGAATTGACTGCGCAGACGCGCGGCAAAATCGAGATTATTTTTTACGCGCAAAGAGTGCCGGCGGGGTTGACGGGCCTCGGGGTCGAGGCGCGCCTCAGCGGCGACATGGTGAACGCGGTATTGCCGGAAGAGCAGCAGGATGCGGCACTCGAAGTGCTGCGGCGCGACGGCCTCAAACTGCTTTCGCTGACGCCGGTGCGCAGTTCGCTGGAGGAATATTACATCCAGAAACTGCAACCCTCGGAAGGCCGGAAAGAAGAAGACCGGAAGGGGGTGGGCGCGTGAACTCCGGGGGCATGAACTCCAGGATCGGTTATATCGCCTTCAACACTTTTCGCGAGGCGGTGCGCGACCGGGTTTTGTACAACCTGATCGCGTTCGCGCTGTTGCTTTCCGGGGCGGCGATTCTGGTGGGAGAGATCTCCATCGACATCGAGCGCCTGGTGGTGGTGAACCTGGGCCTGACGGCGGTGTCGCTGTTCGGAGTGGTGATCGCCATCTTCATCGGAATTGGCCTGGTTTCGAAGGAGATTGACAAACGCACGCTGTACACGGTGCTGTCGCGGCCGGTTCGCCGCTGGGAGTTCGTGGTGGGCAAGTTCTTCGGGCTCACGGGAACGCTGGTGGTGAACACGCTCCTCATGGCGATCGGCGTGTTGCTGGCCCTGCTCTATGTGGCGCACAAATTCGAGAAGATGGACGCGTGGGTATTGGTGGCGCTCTATTTCATCGTTTTGCAGTTTCTGATCGTGTGCGCGCTGGCGCTGTTTTTCTCGTCCTTTTCGACGCCACTTATGTCGGCGGTCTTCACCTTCGCTTTGTTCGTGATCGGAAGTCTGGCGGAGGATCTGCGCGGCTTTGCCCGAATCACGCAAGGGGTCGGGGGATGGATGGCGACGGCCGTCGCCTATCTGGTGCCGAATTTTTCCGCTTTGAACGTGATCAGCCAGGTGGCGCACGGCGACGCTGTGTCCGGGCGGCTGATTCTCTACAACAGCGTTTACGCGCTGCTGTATTCGGCGATGGCCATCTCGGGAGCGGTGTTGATCTTCCAGCGCCGGAATCTGAAATGACGGCCACGCGGCGGGCGAACCTGGTGGCGGCCGCGGTGCTGTCGTTTTCCATGGCGGGTGCAATCGCGACGCTCTATGCCATCGACCACACCCGGCGGGCAGCGGTAGCGCAGCAAGCGCTTTACGTGCGCTCTTCCACGGTGCTGCGGCGAATGAGCCTGGGCTACACCGGCCTGCTGGCCGACATTTACTGGACGCGCGCGGTGCAGTATTTCGGGGAACAGCATCACAATGGCTCCAGCGACTACCGCTTGCTGGCGCCGCTGCTCGAAGTCACGACGGAACTTGATCCGAGACTCGTACCCGCGTACCAGTTCGGGGCCAACTTTCTGGCTCCGAAACCGCCCAGCGGCGCGGGACAGCCGGGGGCCGCGCTCGCACTGATGAAGTACGGAATCGAGCACAATCCCGGCCAGTGGCGGCTCTACTACAACCTGGGATTTCTGTACTACACCGAACTCAAGGACTACGCCAAGGCGGCGGATGCATTTGCCCAGGGCGCAAAGCTTCCGGCAACCAACGCATTCATGCCCATCCTGGCGGCACGGATGGCGCAACATGCGGGCGAATTCGACACGGCGCGCATGTTGTGGCGCACGACTTACGAGAGCACCAAAGATCCCCTCATCCGGGATAATGCGGTCCAACATTTGCTCGCTCTACAGGTGGATGAGGACGTGACGCGGCTGGAGCAGGTGGTCGAAAACTACCGTGAACAAACTGGACGCTTACCGGCCAGCATGGGCGATCTGGAGCGCGCGGCGTTTATCCATGGGACGCCTGCCGATCCGCAGGGACGACCGTACAAGCTGATGCCGGATGGGCGGATCGAAGTGCAGGATCCGGAGAGCATTTTCTTTATCACCAAGGGCCTTCCGCCGGGCGCAGCGCCGCCGCAACCGCCGTACAAGCCCCCCCCAGAATCGAAGTGAGAAGCGCTTCTGGCTTTTAGCTCTTGGCTTTTGGCTGTTGGCTTTTAGCTTTTAGCTTTTAGCTCTTAGCTGAACAGGGTTCTCAATACTCGAGTTTCGTATCAGGGCATCGCTTTAGCGATGCCGCAAGCACTTCGAATTCAGATGCCCCTTCAGGGGCTGGGCACAGAGAGAGTCAGTTTTCTTCAGCAATCTATAAAGGCCAAGAGCCAATAGCTAACAGCGGTTTCTCCATTTGTTAGCATCCTTGCGTGTCCTCAAGTTGCCGCCAACAATTCTGGAGCGCGTTACGAAGCTGGTGGCGCGAGCAGGCGAGAGAGAAGGGCTCTTTCGGCGCCAGTTCCCTGCTGATCCGGAATCTGTGGGCCTTTGTGCGCGAATCGACGCCCGAGCGTCGGCGGCAGCGCTATGGCGACATGGAGTACGACTGGGAGCATCGCGTCAACACGACCAGCGGCGCGGTGGGCTGGCGCGCGCGCCTGCTGGGATTGTTTTATTCCCCATACCAGCCGACCGACCCGACTCTTTTTCAGGAGATGATAGCGAGCCTGCCCATCGCGTTCGATCAATTCACCTTCGTCGATCTCGGCTCCGGCAAGGGACGGACGCTGCTGATGGCGTCGGAGTATCCGTTCCGCAGAATCGTCGGGGTGGAGATTCTGTTCGAACTGCATCGCGCAGCGGAGGAAAATATTCGCGATTACCGGAGCCCGACCCAGCGCTGTGTGCAGATTGAATCCATACTCGCGGACGCGTGCGAGTTCGAACTCCCGGAGGAGCGGTTGGTGCTTTACCTTTTCAATCCGCTGCCGGAGCGCGCATTGTCTGAAGTTCTGCAGCGCTTGGAGAAGTCGCTGAAACGAGCTCCGCGCCCGGTTTGGGTCGTCTATCACAATCCTTTGCTGGAAACCGCCCTCGACGCGTCGGGCTTTTTGGAGAAAGCGGGCGGGACGCTGCAGTATTCGCTGTACCGGACGACAGGCCAGCGCTAGTACAGCCGAAGAAAACTCGGTGAACATTCATCTGTGATTAACAGCAGGCAAGAAGGCGCCGAAGTAGAATGGGGTAGGGGAAAACCAACGTTGAATCTCAGGTTCTTTTTTTGTTGGCTACTGTTCGTGGCGGTCGCCCTCCCCGTGCAGGCCCAGAATGACGACGTCCGCCCGCTCGCCCGGGCAGTGGACGCCCACTACAACCACCTGCGCAGCCTGCAATCGGACTTCACCGAGATCTATCGGGGCGATGGGCCGGAGCGAGTGGAATCGGGCACCTTGTGGTTGAAAAAGCCGCGCAAGATGCGGTGGGAATACCGTTCCCCGAAAGAGAAGCTGTTTATCAGCGACGGCCAGGCGGTGTGGTTCTACCTGCCGGCGGAACAGCAACTCAGGAAGACGGCACTCCGGAAGCTCGACGACTGGCGGTCACCAGTGGCATTCTTGCTCGGCAAGACCAAGCTGGAGAATGAATTACGAGGACTTTCCAAGGTTGTGGATCAATCGCCTTTGGGTGCCGGTAACACCCTCTTGCGCGGGGTTCCGGAGGCGATGGCGGGCCAGGTCAGCGAGGTGCAACTGGAGATCACTCCCTCCGACCAGATTGTCCGAATCGTATTACTGGAGGCGGACGGGGCGTCGACGGAGTTCCGCTTTGCGGGCTGGAAAGAGAATGTGGAGTTGAGCGACAGCCGCTTTCAGTTCACTCCTCCGCCGGGGGTGGAGGCGGTGGAAGGAGAGCTGGGACCGTAGCTCGAGCGCGGGCCGAGTTTGGTGGTGGAGAGCCGGGCCCCCGCCCGGTGCCGGACGGGCGAGACGCCCGTCGCTGCACGTAACACGGCGTTGGACGCCAGGTTACTTGCGTACCACCCGGATCGACAGGTTACGGTAAGCGCTTTGGGAACAGAATGTTACACTTAGCTGAGACGCTCAATACTGCTCAAAACCGGAAACCCGGAAGCAGACGATAGCGAATGGCACAATTCCTGGTCAAAGTCGCCGACGAACAGGGCCATCTGCGGCAGCAGGTGGAGCACGGATATTCCGAAGCTGAGGTCCACGACCGGTTCACGCAGCAGGGATACCTGGTGTACTGGGTCAAGCCCCGGACCATTCTCAGCACCGGCGGGGGCCAGTTCGGGCGGCGCGGCGGCAAGCTGCGACAGTCTGCGTTTCTGATCTTCAACCAGCAGTTCCTGACGCTGATTAAGGCGGGACTGCCGATCCTGACCGCGCTCGATCTTTTGATCAAGCGGCAGCGGGACAAGACTCTGCTACGGCTGCTGGGAAACGTACGCGAGCGGGTAAAAGGGGGCGAGTTGCTGTCCGATGCTTTCGCCGCCCAGCAGCTGTTTCCGAAGATGTATACGACCACGCTGATGGCGGGGGAGAAGAGCGGCAACATGGAAGAGGTGCTGAGCCGCTACATTCAGTACCAGCGGATGGTGCAGACTTTCCGTAAGAAGCTTCTGGTGTCACTGGTGTATCCGGCGCTGCTGGTTTCGGTGGTGACGGTGATGTTGATTTTTCTGATCACCTACGTGGTGCCAAAGTTTGCCGACCTGTTCGACAACCTGGGAGCGCAGTTGCCGGCGATCACGGTGTTCATGCTGTCGCTCGGTCTGAACGCGCAGAAGTACGGATGGATTGTGGTGCTGGTTTTGGCCGCGGCGGGTGTGCTGTTGTGGCGGTGGAAGCAGAGCGATCGCGGGGCCGAACGCATTGACCGGTTTCTGATGTCGTTGCCGCTGATCGGGGAAATCCGGATGAAGTACCAGGTGGCGAATTTCTCGCGCATTCTGGCGACGCTGCTGCAGGGCGGCCTGCCTTTGGTGCCGGCCATGGAAACGGCCGCCGAATCGATGAGCAGCCGGCAGATGGTGAACGGGGTCTCCGCTGCAGCCGAGCGGGTGAAAGAGGGACAAAGCCTGGCGAATAGCCTGGAGAGTCAGAAGATATTTCCCGATCTCGCGGTGGAAATGCTGGAGGTCGGCGAATCGACCGGCGCGCTGCCCGCAATGCTCGGTTCGGTGGCAGAGTTTTACGAAGAGGACGTGCAGACGGCTCTGGGCGCAGCCATGGCGCTGATTGAGCCGCTGATCCTGATTATCATGGCGGTCTTTGTCGGCGGGATCCTGATCTCTTTGTATATGCCGATCTTTACTTTAGGAGCTAACGTGCACTAACCGAACACGCTGGCTGTAGAGACGGGGCTTGCCCCGTCTCCGCCGCGAAAAGAGACGCGACAAGCCGCGTCTCTACAGAAAGGCTTTGGAAGAGGCTGTAGACTGGACTGGGCATGGCGGACAAGAAAACAGTAGTGGTAAGCGGTGCGAATGGCGGGAAGCTGGTGCCGGAACCGGCATCGATTCCCGACGAACTGGAGCGCGCGCGGGACGTCGCCCGGCGCTATCGCTGCGAATTCGTCGATCTGACCGATTTCCAACTGCACCACGATCTGTTCGCGAAGATCCCCGTGCACCTGATGTTCCGCTACAAGTTCGTGCCCCTGGATGAAACGGCCGACGGGCGCCTGGCGATTGCCATTGCCGATCCCAGCCAGTTGATGATGATCGACGAGATCAGCCTGCTGCTCGGCAAGCGGATCGTCACCAAAGTTTCGACCCTCAAACAAATCTCCGACATCCTGCAGAAGACCGAGCAGTCCAAGCGCGTGCTGGAAGACGCGAGCGAGGGTTTCACGCTCGACGTGATCCGCGAGGACGAGGCCGGCAACGACGAGACCATCTCCATCGACAAGTTGACGGCGACCGCGGGCAGCGACATGAGCCCCATCATCCGCCTGGTCGACACCACGATTTTCACCGCGTTGCAGCGGCGGGCGAGCGACATCCACATCGAGACCCGGGACGACTCGGTGGTCATCAAGTTTCGTATCGACGGCGTGCTCACCAACGCCATGCCGCCCATCGGCAAGGAGCACCACTCGACCATCATTTCGCGCATCAAGGTCATGAGCGAGCTCGATATTTCCGAGCGCCGCGTGCCCCAGGACGGCCGCTTCCGCGTCAAGTACAGCGGGCGCGCCATCGACTTCCGCGTTTCCATCATGCCCTCGATCCACGGCGAAGACGCCGTGCTCCGCGTGCTCGACAAGGAGTCGATGAGCGAGAAGTTCAAGAAGCTCACGCTCGACGTGGTCGGGTTCGACGAAGACGACCTGCGCCGCTTTCGCCG